>NZ_JBSFXE010000014.1:0-174396 GCF_053595195.1 Kitasatospora sp. NPDC002522 | reverse complement strand
CAAGCCGTACTACCGGCGCGACGGCGAAGTGGTCTGGACCCACCTGACGGTCTCGCTGATCCGCGACGACGACGGCGTCCCGCAGTACCAGGTGGTGATGCTGGAGGACATCACCGACCGCTACCGCCTGCAGGAGCGGCTGCGCCACCAGGCCACCCACGACCCGCTGACCGGGCTGCCCAACCGGGCGGCGTTCTTCGAGCGGCTGGAGAAACTGTTCGAGGAGCCGGAGCCGGACGCCAGGTTCGGGCTGTGCTACGTCGACCTGGACGGCTTCAAAGTGGTCAACGACAGCCTCGGCCACGACATGGGCGACCAGCTGCTGACCGTGGTCGCCGGGCGGCTGGAGGCCGCGCTGTCCCCGCTCGGGCACCTGGTGGCCCGGCTCGGCGGCGACGAGTTCGTGGTGCTGCTGGAGAACTGCCGCGGCGAGCAGGAGGCGGTCGCGGCCGCCAAGACCGTGCTGGCCGCGCTCACCAAGCCGGTGGTGATCGGCGACCACCGGCTCGCCGTCGGCGCCAGCGTCGGCGTCCTGGAGCGCCGGATCGCCACCACCACCCCCGGCGCCGCGGTCCGGGCCGCCGACCTGACGCTGTACCGCGCCAAGGAGGCCGGGCGCGGCCGCTGGACGCTGTTCGACCCCAAGGAGAACGCCCGCGCGGTCAGCCGGTACGCGGTCTCCGTGCGGATGCCCGCGGCGCTGGACCGCGGCGAGTTCTTCATCGACTACCAGCCGATGGTCGACCTCGCCGACGGCTCGATGGCCGGCGTCGAGGCGCTGGTGCGCTGGCGGCACCCGCAGCTCGGCGTGCTCGGGCCGGAGGAGTTCGTCGGCGTCGCCGAGGAGACCGGCCTGATCATGCCGCTCGGCCGCTGGGTGCTGGAGCAGGCCTGCGAGCAGGCCGCCGACTGGGTCGCCCGGTTCGGTGAGCGCGCCCCCAAGCTGAGCGTCAACCTGGCGGTCCGTCAGGCCCGCAACGCCGGGCTGGTCGGGGACATCGACCGGATCCTGCGCAGCACCGGCCTCGACCCGTCGATGCTGCAGCTGGAGATCACCGAGTCCACCGTGGTCGGCCCCGAGGACGAGGCGCTCAAGGCGCTGCACGCCCTGGTCGACATGGGCGTCTCGCTGGCCGTCGACGACTTCGGCACCGGCTGGTCCAACCTCGCCTACCTGCGCGACCTGCCGGTCTCCAGCCTGAAGATCGCCGGCTCCTTCGTCGGCGACCTGCACGACCCCGCCAAGGACACCCACCTGGGCTGGCGGATCGTCAGCGGCCTGGTCTCGCTGGCCCACACGCTCGGCCTGTCGGTCACCGCCGAGGGCGTGGAGAGCCGCGCCGACGCGGAGCGGCTGCGGCTGATGGGCTGCGACTGGGCGCAGGGCTGGCACTTCGGCCGCCCGGTGCGGCCCGGCGAGATCGCCCGCCGGATCGCCGAGGCCGACCTGACCGAAGCGGACATTCACGGCATCAACCCGTAGAACGCCCCAAGTCGCCGGATATTACGACAAAACCGCACGAAGCGGTTGACAGGGCGTCGGTGCCGGGCAGAGGATGAAGACCTGGAACCGCTTCTCACGCGGTACACCAGGAGAGCGGCGCAGCAAGCGCCCCGGACGGCGATCGCCCTTCTTCGGCGTCGACCGTCCCGGCGGGGGGAAGCAGCAGGGGAGACCAGCGGGGGAGTCCCGGACCGCACCGCGGTCCCGCACACCGGTCACCTCCCCGCGCGCCGCAGCCATCCCTCACCACGGGCACCGCCGTGCCCTTTCCCGCCTCAGCGAGAGGCATTCCGCGATGAGCACCACCCTGCCCACCGGGCAATCCACCGCGCCCCCGGCCGTCGACGGCCATCCGCTGCGCCGGGCCGGCGACCGCATCCCCGAGCACGCCCTCGGCCGCCGCGCCGACGACAGCCGGCCCGAGCGCGCCCCCGGCCGCCGAGCCGGCGACTACGCCAGCCGACACACCGTCAGCCTGGTCGTCCCCGCCCGCGACGAGGCCCGCAACATCCCCTGGGTCTTCGAGCAGATCCCGCGCTGCGTCGACGAGGTGATCCTGGTCGACGGCTCGTCCCGGGACGCCACGATCACGATGGCCCGCCAGTGCCTGCCCGCCGTGCGCAGCGTCCAGCAGACCGGGCCCGGCAAGGGCAACGCGCTGCGCACCGGATTCGCCGCCGCCAAGGGCGAGTACATCGTGATGATGGACGCCGACGGCTCGATGTGGCCCGGCGAGATCCCGCACTTCCTGCACTTCCTCGACCACGGCTACGACTTCGTCAAGGGCTCCCGGCGGATCGCCGGCGGCGGATCGCTCGACTTCACCAGGGTCCGGGCGCTCGGCAACAAGGCCCTGCTGATCGTGGTCAACCGCCTGTACGGCGGCGCCCTCACCGACCTGTGCTACGGCTACTGCGCCTTCCGCCGCAGCATGCTGGACGAACTCGACCTGCGGTCCACCGGCTTCGAGATCGAGGCCGAGATGATCGCCCACGCCCTGCGCTCGGGCCTGCGGATCGCCGAGGTACCGAGCCTGGAACTTCCCCGCCGCAGCGGTCGCTCGCACCTGCACGCCGTCTCCGACGGCCGAAGGGTGCTGCGGACCCTGATCGCCGAACGTCCCGGCGCCAGGACCGCGGCCACCCTTGCCGGGGGGGAGGAACGATGATGGGCCCCGACCGGCGCACCGGGACGGCCTGCCCGCCGCCCGCCGCCCGAGACTCGCTCCACACCCCCGTCGCCGTCGTCGAACTGGACCTGGACGAGCCGGGCGAGGTGCGCTCGCCCGGCGGCCGAGGACCCGCCGACCCCGACGGACGCGTGTTGGCGTTGGTGCGGCTGCACGGACACCCGCTCGGCCTGGTGAAAGCCACCGGAACGGCCGGCCACCGCGCCGCGCTGAGCCGGGCGCTGGTCGCTGCCGCCCATCGGGAACTGCACGTTCCCGCCAGGTCCACCGCGGCGCCCGCCGCCCGGCACACCCGGGCCGGCCGCGCCCGGGTGCCCGCGGACCTCCCGACGGTCTCGGTGATCGTCCCCACCCACAACCGGCCCGCCGTCCTGCGGCGCTGCCTGGAGTCGCTGCTGCGCTCCGACTACCCGTACTACGAGGTGCTGGTGGTCGACAACGCGCCCGCCGACGACGGCGCCCGCCGGCTCGTCCAGGAGCACTACCCGGACCGGGTGCGCTACCTGCGCGAACCGATCACCGGCTCGGCCCGGGCCCGCAACCGGGGCCTGGCCGCCGCCCGCGGCGAGATCTGCGCCTTCGCCGACGACGACGTCCTGGTCGACGCCGCGTGGGTAGGCGCCGTCGCCGACGCCTTCGCCGCCGACCGCGAGGTCGGCTGCGTCACCGGACTCGTCCTGCCCGCCGAACTCGACACCCCCGCCCAGCGGGTGCTGGAGGAGTACGGCGGCTACGCGCGCGGCTTCGACGCCCGCACCTGGTCGCTCGCCGACGCCGCCGCCGACCCGCTGCTGCGGTTCTCCGTCGGCCGGTTCGGCTCCGGCGCCAACATGGCCTTCAAGACCTCGGTGCTGCGCGCCGTCGGCGGCTTCGACCCCGCCACCGGCGCCGGCACCCCCGCCCGCGGCGGCGAGGAACTGCTGGCGTTCTTCCGGGTGTTGAACGCCGGCCACAGCGTCGCCTACCAGCCCGACGCGATCGTCTGGCACCGGCACCCGCGCACCGCCGAGGAGCTGACCAAGCAGGTCTTCAACTTCGGCGTCGGCTTCGGCGCCTACCTCACCGCCGCCGTCTCCCACCAGCCCGGCGTGCTCGCCCCGCTGGTGCGCCGGCTGCCCCGCGGCGTGTGGCAGTGGCAGACCGTGCGGCGGCGCCGCGCCAAGGCCGCACCCGTCGCCGTCCCCGCACCGATGCTCCGGCTCGGCCGCCGCGAGATGGGCGGGCTGCTCTACGGGCCGCTCGGCTACCTGATCAGCCTGCACCGCCAGCACACCGCCGTGCGCTGCGCCGGGGCCGGCTCCGGAGGCGAACGGTGATGACCACGCCCGCCACGCCGATCCCGCCGGCCCCCGCCGCGCTGGTCGACTACGACCTCGACCGGCCCGGCGACCTGCTCGGCCCGGGCGGCGGGCCCAGCCGGCCCGGGCCCGGCCCGGTACTCGCGCTGATCCGCCGTCAGGGCCGCCCGCTCGGCCTGGTCGCCGCCACCTCCGGCGGCGAGGAGGCCGCACTGATCCGGGAGTTGACGCAGGCAGGGGCCGACCTGCCGGAGCGCCCCGCGGCCGCCCCGGCCCGCCGCGCCCCGGCGGTCAGCGTCATCGTCTGCACCCGCGACCGGGAAGGGATGCTGCGACAGTGCCTCGACGCCCTGCTGCGGAACGGCTATCCGCAGGCCGAGTACCTCGTCGTGGACAACGCGCCCACGGACCGCGCCGTCGAGGAACTGGTCCGCGGGCGCTACCCCGGCCGGGTCCGCTACCTCCGCGAGCCGGTCCCGGGCCTGGCCCGGGCCCGCAACCGCGGCCTCGCCGCCGCCCGCGGCGAACTGTGCGCCTTCACCGACGACGACGCCCTCGCCGACCCCGGCTGGGTCGCCGCGCTCGCCGCCCGGTTCGCCGACGACCCGCGCACCGGCTGCGTCACCGGCCTGGTGCTGCCCGCCGAACTCGACACCGCCGCCCAGACCGCCTTCGAACGCTACTGCGGCTACACCCGCGGCTTCACCCCCGCCGCCTGGTCGCTCGACGACCCCGCCGACGACCCGCTCTTCCCCCTCACCGTCAGCCGCTTCGGCACCGGTGCCAACATGGCCTTCAACACCGAACTGCTGCGCTCCATCGGCGGGTTCGACACCGCGATCGGCGCCGGCACCCCCGGGCGCGGCGGCGAGGACCTGCTCGCCTTCCTCCAGGTGCTCTACTCCGGTGCCGTCGTCGCCTACCAGCCCGACGCGCTGGTCTGGCACCGCCACCGGCGCACCCTCGACGGCCTCGACGCCCAGGTCTACGGCTTCGGCGTCGGCTTCGGCGCCTACCTGACCGCCGCCGTCGTCCACCGGCCCGCCCTGCTCGGCACCCTCGCCGCCCGGCTGCCCCGCGGCGCCCGGCAGGCGCTGCGCCGCGGCGGACGGCAGGCCGCAGCCCACCGCGACCCCGCGCTCAGCGCGCTCGGCCGCCGCGAACTGCGCGGCCTGCTGCACGGCCCGGCCGGCTACCTGCGCGGCGCCGCCGAGCGCCGCCGCACCCGTGAAGGAGCCGGGCGATGACCGCCGCACCGCTCACCCGTGGCGCCGCCGCCGGCCGGACCTGCTCCTGCCCGCTGCCACTGCCCTGCGAGTGCGGCTTCACCGCGCTGCTGCGCGCCCGGCTGCGCGCGGTGCGCTCCCGCACCGGAGCCGCCGAACCCCTGCTGCGCAACGGCCACATGCTGGCGGGCAGCGCACTGCTCTCCGCCGCGCTCGGCTCCGCGTTCTGGATCCTCGGCACCCGTTGGTACAGCCCCGAGACCGTCGGCCGCTGCTCCGCCGCGCTCGCCCTCGCCGGACTGCTCTCCGGCCTCGGCCGGTTCAACCTCGGCGACGTGCTCACCCGCTTCGTACCCGCCGCCGGCCGGCACACCCGCTGGCTGGTGCTGCGCTGCTACGCCGTCAGCATCGGCGCCAGCGGCCTCGCCGCCGTCGGCTTCCTGCTCCTGGTCCCCTGGATCTCCCCCGAACTCACCTTCCTGCGCAGCCCCTTGCCCGCACTCGCGTTCCTGGTCGCGACGGCCGGCTACTCGGTCTTCGTGCTCCAGGACGGCGCCCTGACCGGACTGCGCCGCACCGGCTGGGTGCTCGGCGAGAACGCCCTGTTCAACGTGGTCAAGGCAGTGGTGCTGGCGGTCTGCGCCGCGCTGGCGCTCTCCGTCGGACTCCTGTACTCCTGGGCGCTGGCGCTGATCGTCGCCATCACCGTCACCAGCGTGGTGCTGTTCCGGCACGCCATCCCCGCCCACCAGCGTGCCGACACCGAAGGCGCGCCCAGGCCCCGGCGGGTCCTCAGCTACGCCACCGCCGACTACTTCGGCAAGACCGCCGGCGTGGCCTGCGCCAGCGTCGTCCCGCTGCTGGTGCTCAACCGGCTGGGCGCCGAACAGGCCGCCTACTTCGCGCTGGCCTACATCATCTCCGACACCTTCTACGTCGCGGTCGCCTCGATGGGCGGCTCGCTGGTCGTCGAGGGCGTCCGCGAACCCGCCCGGATCGCCGAACACGGCCGCCGGATGCTGCGGCACGCCGCCCTGCTGGTGCTCGCCGCGAGCGCCGTGGTGGTGGCCGCCGCACCCCTGCTGCTGCTCCCGTTCGGGGCCGGGTACTCCGCACACGGCACCACGCTGCTGCGGCTGCTGGCGCTGTCCGCCGTGCCCAACGTGGTGATCAGCGTCGCCATCGAGGTCGCCCGGGTCCGCCGCGCGCTGCGCACCCTGCTGCTGCTGGAGTTCACCTTCGCCGGGCTGGTGACGCTGCTCGTGATCCTCCTGCTGCCCGCCCTCGGCCTGCCCGGCGTCGGCCTCGCCTGGCTGATCGCGGCCTGCACCGTCGCCGTCCCACTGCTGGCCACCCTGCCGAGGTGGCTGCCCGCACCACAGAGGAGCCCGGCATGAACACCCGAGAAACCCTCACCGTGGTGATCTGCGCGTACACCCTGGACCGCTGGGACGACCTGACGGCCGCCGTGGCCTCCGTCCACGCCCAGCACCGCCCGGCCGAGGAAGTCCTGCTCGTCATCGACCACAACCCCGAACTCGCCGTCCGCGCCCGCGAACTGACGGGTACCCGGATCGTCGCCAACGCCGGTCCGCGCGGCCTGTCCGGCGCCCGCAACACCGGCGTCGCCGCCGCCCGCGGCGAAGTCGTCGGCTTCCTCGACGACGACGCCGCCGCCGAACCCGACTGGACCACCCGGCTGCTGGCCGGCTACCGCGAGGACGCCGTGCTCGGCGTCGGCGGACTCGTCACCGCCCGCTGGGACGGCGGCCGGCCCGACTGGTTCCCGCCCGAGTTCGACTGGGTGGTCGGCTGCACCTACCGCGGCTCGCCGCGCCGGGAGGCCGCCGTCCGCAACCTCACCGGCGCCAACATGTCCTTCCGCCGCACCGCGCTCGACGACGCCGGCGGCTTCCGCAGCGACCTCGGCCGGGTCGGCACCCGCCCGCTCGGCTGCGAGGAGACCGAGATCTGCCTGCGCCTGACCCGCCGTCACCCCGGCGGCCGGCTGCACTACGACCCCGCCGCCGTGGTCCGCCACCACGTCCCGCCCACCCGCGCCACCTGGGCCTACTTCCGGGCCCGCTGCTACGCCGAAGGCCGCTCGAAGGCCCAGGTCGCCCGGTACGCCGGAGCCGGCCCCGCGCTCGCCGACGAACGCGGCTACCTGCGCCGCACCCTCCCCGCCGCGTTCTGGCACGACCTGCGCCACGCCCGGCTGCGCCGCGCCGCCGCGCTCTGCGCCGGCACCGCGCTCACCGTCCTCGGCTACGCCGCCGGCACCCTGCGCGGCCTGCCCGCCCGCACCGCCACCGACCAGGGGAGGCAGCCGTGACCGCCATCCCGGTCTTCCTGTACCACTCCGTCTCCGACCACCCGCCCGAGTGGCTCGCCCCCTACACCGTCACCCCGCGGGCGTTCCGCAACCAGCTCGACCGGATCCAGGACGCCGGCCGCTCCATCGTCCCGCTGCGCCGCCTGGTCGCCGCCCTGCACGGCGGACCCGCGATGCCCCCCGACGCCGCCGTGCTCACCTTCGACGACGGCTACGCCGACTTCTACTGGACCGTCGCCCCCGAGCTGTCCGACCGCGGCCTGTCCGCCACCCTCTACCTCACCGTCGGCGCCATCCACCCGCCCGGCGCGGTCGGCTCCGGCAGCCTGCTGCCCGACACGCCCATGCTGAACTGGCGCCAGGTCGCCACCCTCGACGCCCTCGGCGTCGAGATCGGCGGCCACTCGATGACCCACGTGCCGCTGGACACCGTCTACGGCAGCCGCCTCGACGACGAGATCACCGGCTGCAAGCGCCGCCTCGAGGAGGCCCTCGGCCACGGCGTCAGCGCCTACGCCTACCCGCACGGCTACTCCAGCCGCACCGTGCGCACCCTGGTCCGCCGGGCCGGCTGGAGCTCCGCCACCGCCGTCGAGAACAAGTTCTCCTCCGACACCGACGACCCGCTGCGGATCTGCCGGCTGCTCGTCTACCACGACACCCCGGGCGAAGTCTTCGACAATTGGACCCACGGCCGTGGTGCCCGGGTCGGACCCGTCCCGGAAAGCCTCTACACCCGCGCCTGGCGCACCTACCGGCGGGTGCGGACCGCCCTCGGCAGCCCCGTCGGAGGACCGCCCCGTGAATGACCCGGGAGCAGCGATGGCGGACCCGCAGATCGCCCGACCGGCGGAGGCGCCCGCACGCACCCGCCGGAGCGGGCACCGGCGCGCCGCCGATCCGCGACTGTGGGTGGTGCGCGGCGCGCTGCCGCTCGCGCTGCTGCTGTGGCTGCTGTCGCTGCGGGGCGTCCCGCTCGCCCGCATGCAGGACCTCGGGCTGCTGCAGGTCCTGCCGCCGACGTACTGGGCCGCGCTCGCCGTCCTCACCGTCGGCTTCACCGCCGCCCTGCGGCTGCCCCGGCCACCCGTGCACTGGGCCGCGGGCTACGTGATCGGCCTGATCGCGATCGTCCACGCCACCCCCAGCCTGCTGTACCCGAACCTGCGCTACGCGTGGTCGTGGAAGCACGTGGCCGTGGTCGACGCGATGCTCCGGAACAACGGCACGGTGCCGCACGCCGGCAGCCTGGACATCTACAACCAGTGGCCCGGCTTCTTCCAGCTCAACGTGCTCTTCCTGCGCGCCACCGGCCAGCACTCCGCGCTCGGCTACGCCTCCTGGTACGAGCCGCTCGCCAACCTGCTGCTGCTCGGCCCGCTGCTGCTGCTGTTCGCCGCGCTCACCCGCGACACCCGGCTGATCTGGGGCGGCGCGTTCGTCTACTTCGCCACCTCCTGGGTCGGCCAGGACTACTTCTCCCCGCAGGCCTTCGCCTACCTGCTGTACCTGCTGGTGATCGCCCTGGTCATGCGGCGGCTGGGCGACCGCCGGGCGGGCGGCTGGCGGCTCGGGCCCTACCTGGTGCTGGTGGTGCTGATCGCCGCCGTCGTCACCTCCCACCAGCTCACCCCGTTCATGCTGGTCAGCGCGCTGCTGCTGCTCTCCCTGCCGCGCCGCAACCGGCGCACCGTGCTGCCCGTGCTGGCCGCCGCGGTCGGCCTGACCGCGCTGTGGGACGGCACCGTCGCCCGCCCCTACTTCGCCGCCAACCTGCACGACCTCGTCACCGCGCTCACCTCGCCCGACAGCAACGTGCTGGCCGGCGTCTCCGGCCTCGGCGCCACCGCCTCCGGCCAGGTCCTGGTCGCCTGGATCGACCGGGCCACCACCGCCGCCGTCCTGCTGCTCGCCGTCACCGTCCTGCTGCGCCACCGCAGGCTGCGCGCCACCGGCCTGCCGATGCTGCTGGCCGCGCCGCTGCCGCTGCTGCTCGGCAACCCCTACGGCGGCGAGATGATCTTCCGGGCGTACCTGTTCGCGCTGCCCGCGGCCGCGTTCCTGTGCGCCACCGCGATCTTCGGCCGCCGCCGCCCCGCCCCGCCGTGGCACGCCGCGGTGACCTGGGCGGCCCTGCTCGCCCTGCTCGCCGGGCTGCTGTTCGGCAACTACAGCAAGGAGGCGATGAACTACTTCAACGCCTCCGAGGCCGCCGCCGTCCGCTACGTCGCCGACAACGCCCCCACCGGTTCGCGGATCGTCTCGGTCACCTCCGACCTGCCCGGCGGCGAGCTCCGCTACGACCAGCACGAACGGCTGGTCCTCAGCCAGCTGTCCGTCGAGGACCAGCGCCGCCTGCTCACCGACCCGCTGCCGGTGGTCGAGAACCTGATGAGCGACGCCCGGGTCACCGGCCCGTCCTACCTGGTCCTCACCCGCGCCCAGGCCGCGGAATGCCTGCTCACCGGACGGTTCCCGGTCGGCACCGTCGAACGGGTCCAGCACGCGGTGGCGGCCTCGCCGGACTTCCAGCCGGTCTTCACCGGCGACGGCGCCGTGGTCTACCGCTACGTCCCGCCGGTCGCCGCGCCCACTCCCGCGGAAGGGAGTACGCCGTGAACGCCCACCAGCTGCCCTCGCCCGGGCACGCCGTCCTCGCCGCCTCCGGCTGGCTGGCCCTGCTCGCCACCGGCCTCGAGCCGGGGAACCCGCTGCGCACCGCCGTCGCCGCCGCCTTCGTGCTGTTCGGCCCCGGCATCGCCGTGCTGCGGCTCACCCGCACCGCCACCGCACTCCCCGCCGCCCTGCACGAGCGCATCGGCCTGGCCTCGCTCACCGTCGGCACCAGCCTCGCCCTCGCCGCGCTCACCGCCGAAGCGCTGCTGCTCACCGACTCCTTCACCACCGTCCGCGCGCTCACGGTGCTGGCGCTGCTCACCACCCTCGGCGCCCTCACCCCCGGCCGCCCCTGGCGGCCCACCGCCCGCCACGTGCTGCCGCTCGCCGTCGTCCTCGCCCTGCTGCTGGTCACCGGCTGCTCCGGCCTCGGCAAGGGCGACCCCGAGCCCACCGGCGGGAACGCCGCCCAGGCCGCCGGCACCACGGGCGCGGCGGGCCAGCCCGCCGCGCCCGGCCCCTGGCACGGCGTCTTCCGGGACGACTTCACCGGTTCCTCGCTCGACCGCGGCGACTGGGCCACGTGCTACGACTGGAACGTCGACGGCTGCACCAACGCCGGCAACCACGAGCTGGAGTGGTACCGGCCCGGGCAGGTCGCCGTCCACGACGGCCGACTGCAACTCACCGCGGCGCGCCACCCGACCACGGGCAGCGACGGGAAGAGCTACCCGTGGACCTCCGGCATGGTCACCACCGGCCGCGACACCTGGACCGGCCAGCCGCGGCACACCTTCACCTACGGCTACTTCGCGGCCGCGGTCCGCTTCCCCGGCCCCGCCGAGGGCTTCTTCCCCGCGTTCTGGCTGATCCCCGCGGACACCCGCAGCACCCCGCCGGAACTCGACATCGCCGAGTTCCCCGGCAACAACCAGGCGGTCGACATGAACGTGCACTGGCAGACACCCGACGGCCGGGACACCCACACCGGTACCACCTGGGGCCCCGTCGACCTCGCCGACGGATACCACCTGGTCGCCGTGGACTGGGAGCCGGACTCCGTCACGTGGTACGTCGACGGCGTCCAGCGCTTCCAGGTCACCGACCCGGCGCGGGTGCCGCACGTGCCGATGGAGATCGTCCTCAACCTGGCCGCCGGATACCCCTCCGCCCCACCCCCCGCCGTGCAGAACGCCCGGTTCGACGTGGACTGGGTCGCGGTGTGGCAGCACTGAACGCCCCGCGCACGTCGCCGATCGGAGAAGGTGATCCACCGTGCCGCAGCTCAGGCCCGAACTGGACCGGGAGGTCCCCGTCCTGATGGTGCGGGTCGGCCACTACCCGCACTCGCACAGCCCCATCGGTGCGGTGCGCTCCTTCGGCCGGCTCGGCGTGCCCGTGCACGCCATGGTCGAGAGCCGCCTCACCGCGACCGCCGTCTCGCACTACCTCACCGGGGTGCACGTGCGGCCCACCACCGGCGGCGAGCCGTCCGACCAACTCGTCGACACCATCCGCTCGGTGGCCCGCTCGATCGGCCGGCCCGCGGTCGCCGTCGCCACCGACGACGAGTCCGCCTGCATCCTCGCCGAGCACGCCGCCGAGCTCGCCCCCTACCTGCTGCTGCCGCCCGTCCCCGCCACGCTGCCACGCCAACTCGCCGACAAGGGCGGCCTGTACCGGATCTGCCAGGCCCACGACGTCCCCGCGCCGCGCACCGCGACACCCGGAACCGGCGCGGAACTCCTCGACGCGGCAAGGCAGGTGGGCTATCCGCTGGTGCTGAAGAACCTCGCCCCGTTCAGCCGGCTCGCCCACCCCGTGGTCACGCACACCACCCTGGTCCGCGACGAGGCCGAACTGCGCGCCCTGGCCCGCGCCGACGGGCAACTCTCCGTCCTCGCCCAGGAGTACGTGCCGCGCGAGCACTCCGAGGACTGGTTCACCCACCTGACCTGCGGGCGCGACGGCGAACCGCTGGCGGTCTTCACCGGCCTCAAGCAGCGCGACTGGCCTCCCGGCGGCGGCTTCACCACCCTGGCCCGCTCGCTGCCCAACCCCGAACTCGCCGAACTCGCCGCCCGGTTGTGCCGCTCCATCGGCTACAGCGGGATCGCCGACCTGGACTGGCGCTACGACCGCCGCGACGGCCGCTACAAGCTGGTCGACTTCAACCCCCGCCAGGGCGCCCAGTTCCGGCTGTTCGAGACCACCGGCGGCGTCGACGTGGTCCGCGCCCTGCACCTGTGGCTCACCGGACGCGACGTCCCGCCCGGCGCGCAACTGGTGCGCAGCTTCAAGGTCGGCCGCCTCGACCTGCTCTCCGCCGCCGCCAACGCCTGGCAGGACCGCCGCCCGCCGCGCGACGTCCTCCCGCGCCGCGGCACCGTCCGCGCCTGGGCCTGCCGCGACGACCCCGTCCCGGTCGCCGTGGAGATCACCCGCAGCGCCGCCTCCTTGATCCACGGCGTGGCCCACCGGGTCCGGGCCGTCGCCGGCAGGTCGCACGGCTGAGCCGACGGAGCGAGCGCGTAGCCGGGGCGAGCGCGTCAGGCGGCGGGTCGGGACCGCCGTGCGGCAAGCGCGCGGGACAGGCGGCCGGCCGCGAAGCCGGTGCCGCAGACGAAGCGCATCACCGGGCCGAAGGCGTCCGCGGCGGCCAGGCCCGTGAAGTACAGCCCCGGCACCGAGGATTCGAAGCCGGCCGAGAGCCGCGGCGCGCCCGCGTGGGTGCGCACCGCCGCGCGCAGGGACGGGTCCAGGATCGCCAGCCGCGAGACGTCCACCCGGAAACCGGTCGCCACCAGGACGTGGTCGGCCTCGACCGGCCCGCCCGGCCCGGTCAGCGACAGCCGCACCGCGCCGTTCAGGTCGGCGCCCGCCAGTTCGCGGCCGGTCACCACCGGCAGCACCCCGTCGACCCGCTCGCGCAGCCACCAGGCGCCCGCCGGGCCGAGGACCGTCCGGACGTAGTGCTCCCGGGTCCCGTCGGGCAGGTGGCGGAAGGCGGCCGGTGCCCGGCTGAACGCCATCAGCGGCCAGCCAGGGCCCAGTGGCGAGACCGGGCTGCGCAGCCGCGTCGCCAGCGGACGGTCCGCGCCGCCGTCGACCGGCGGCGGCGCGCCGAACAGCAGCCGCTCCCGGCGCGCCACCACCACCGGGCTGGCCCCCGCCTCGCTCAGCAGCGCCGCCCCCTCCAGCGCGGACTGCCCCGCCCCCACCACCGCGACCCGCCGCCCGGCGAACGCCGCCGGGTCGGTCAGCGCGCTGGAGTGCGAGGCTGCGCCCGCCTCCAGCAGCGGGCGCAGCACCGGCGGGATCCAGGCGTACGGCGGGAACCCGGTGGCCAGCACCACCGCGCGGGACTCGAAGGACTCACCGTCCGCCAGCCGCACCAGGAACCGGCCGGCCTCCGGGGTGACCGAGACCACCTCGCTGTTCTGGGCGTCCGGCACGCACTGGCGCTGGAACCACTCGCCGTAGCGGATGAACTCCGCCACCGGAATGGGGTACCGGGCGCCGACCGGCCGCTCGCCGTGCGCCCGCCGGAAGTCGTTGAAGCCGAACCCGGGGCGCGGCGACGAGATGCTCGACGCCGCCGGGGTCGACTTCAGGAACATCCCGATCGGCATCCGCGCCCGCCAGCTGCCCATCGGCTCGCCGAACACCCGCGTCGGCACTCCCCGCCCCCGCAGATGCGCCGCCACCGCAAGCCCGTACGGTCCGGCGCCGACCACCGTCACCGCCACCGCGGCACTCACGGCCGCCGCCCTCTCCGCTGCCGCGCCGTCATCGGGCACCTCCTCCGTCGGGGTGCATCCAGGATGCGGTCCGGCCCCGCGTCGGGCACGTCGACCGGACCGGCAATTGTCTTGTACGCGTCCTGCGGCTAGCCTGCACGGGCGCCCGCCACCGAGCGGGCACCGCGGCCGGGACGCCGAATCCCGTCCACCCGGCTGCGGCACACCGAGCTACGGAACGGACGGGAGCGGGGGAACCAGGTCAGTACGCCCGGCCCCCGCATTCCCGCGGACGGTCGCGGCTCGGGGTGAAGCCGTTCCACAGACGGCCGGGCCACTCGTGCGGCCCGAACCCGACAGCTCACCTCGTAGGCGTCGCCGAGGATGACAACCATGCGCCTCTCCGCCACACCTGCCAGGGTCGCCGCCGCGACCGGCCTGGCCGTCGCCGCGCTCGCGCTGGCCAGCCCGGGCACGGCAGACGCCGCCGGCCACTACCGCGCCGGCAAGTACCGCACCTGGGCCCCCACCGCGGCGCCCACGACCACCCCGACCGCGACCACCCCGGCCGCCACGGCGTCCGCCACGACATCGGCTCCGGCTCAGACACCGACCCCGGCTCAGACACCGACGCCGACCCCGACGGCGGCCGCGACCAGTCCGCTGCCGGCCCAGTCGCCGTTCGCCAGCCCGACCGCCAGCGCCTCGGCGCCGGCGCCCGCGGCCACCACCCCGGCCGCGACCGCGACGCCGAGCCCGACCGCGACGACGCCTCCCGCGCCGACCGGCGGCGCCGGCGCGGGCACGCCGACCTGGGAGGACGACTTCAGCTCCGCATCGGTGCCGCTGGGCAGCTGGACCGGCTGCAGCGCCAACGGGCCGCTGCAGACCAGCCACTGCACCGGGCTGCCGTCCGCGGTGGACGCCAAGTGGTGGGCCTACCCGTCCGGCTGGCAGGACACCTCGAAGAACGGCACCTACAACCCGGCCAAGACGCTGTCCATCGCGAACGGGCAGATGAACATCCACCTGAACCGGGACAGCGGCGGCACCTGGGTCGCCGCGCCCACGCCGAAGCTGCCGCAGAACACCACCTACGGCACCTACGAGGTCACCTGGAAGGCCACCTGCGCGACCGGCTACAAGGTGGCGTGGCTGCTCTGGCCGGACTCCTACACCTGGCCGCGTGACGGGGAGGTCGACTTCCCCGAGGGCGACCTGTGCGGCAACGTCGGCGCGTTCATGCACCGCCAGGGCGCGACGGCCGGCAGCGACCAGGACGCCTTCAACGCCAACGTCCCGGTGGCGGGCGCCTGGCACACCAGCCGGATCGAGTGGCAGGCGAACGACCTGAAGTTCTACCTGGACGGCAAGCTGATCGGCCACTCCACCTCGCGGGTGCCGAACACCCCGATGCACTGGGTGCTGCAGTCCGAGACCTCGCTCGGCGGCACCACCGCGGCGGTCGGCTCCTCGGCCGACATCGCCATCGACTCGGTGCGCTTCTGGAAGGCGGGCTAGTCCCCGCGCCCCGTCTGGTCGGCGGCCTGTGTCAGCCGACCAGACGGGCGAGCGGGATCGAGTGGCCGGTGTGCTCGACCTTGGCGCGCAGGTAGCGCAGGTTGCTGGGGGAGGCGTGGACGCCGGTGGGGACGCGGTCGGCGACGGTGATGCCGAGGGCGGTGAGCTGGGCGGCCTTGTCGGGGTTGTTGCTGAGCAGGCGGACGGCGGGGACGCCGAGGGTGGTCAGCATCTGGGCGGCGGCGGTGTAGTCGCGGCCGTCCTCGGGCAGGCCGAGCGCGGCGTTGGCCTGGTAGGTGTCGAGACCGGTGTCCTGCAGGGCGTAGGCGTCGAGCTTGTTGTAGAGGCCGATGCCGCGGCCCTCCTGGCGCAGGTAGAGCAGGTACCCGCCGGCCTCGGCGATCTTCTCGACGGACTCGCGCAGCTGCGGGCCGCAGTCGCAGCGGGCCGAGCCGAAGACGTCGCCGGTGAGGCACTCGGAGTGCAGGCGCACCAGCGGGGCGGGGGCGCCGGGCTCGGTGGACGGCTCGCCCAGGGCCAGTGCGAGGTGCTCGGCGCCGTCGGCGAGGCCGCGGAAGGTGAACACCTCCGCCTCGACCTGGTAGCCGTCGCCGAAGCCGAGCGGGATGTGCACCCGGGAGCGCACGGTGGCGGCGGGCAGCGGCAGGCCGGCCGCGACCGGGGTGTCGAGCTGCGGGTCGGTCGGCGTCTGCGGCTGCGTCGCGGTGTCCGTCATGGCGGGGCCTCCGGTGGTCCGGGCGTGGTGGGCGCGCGCGGTCCGAAGCCGAGTAGTTCAAATTCGAACCGGATCGCGCCCGGCTGACGCTACACCGCGGTTCCAATTTGAACAACTGGGTTCCCGTCCGGCATTCCCGGCCCGGTGCGACCCATCGGTGGCGGGTTCGCACAGCCGTCCCGTTCGGCCCACCAGCCCCGGTCTACCCGCCGGTACCCCGGCAAGCTGGCGTGGAGAGCCATGCGCAGACGAAGGGGACGAGATGTCGAAGGCGTTCGGGTTCGTGGAGTACGGCGGGCCGGAGCAGCAGGAGTTCCTGGACCGGCCGACGCCCGTGCCCGGTCCCGGCACCCTGCTGGTGCGGGTCAGGGCGGCCGGGGTCAACCCGGCGGACTGGAAGACGCGGCGGGGCTGGTTCGGCACCGACGCCGCGCCGCCGCTGGTGATGGGCTCCGAGGCGGCGGGCGTGGTCACGGCGGTCGGCGAGGGCGTGCCGGGCTTCGCGGTCGGCGACGAGGTGTTCGGCATCGCCCCGGCCGGAGCGTTCGCCGAGGAGGCCCTGCTGGCCGCGCAGACCACCGCCCGCAAGCCCGCCGCCGTCAGTTTCGCCCAGGCCGCCGCGCTCCCGGTCGCCGCGGCCACCGCCTACGACGCGGTCCACCAGCTCGGCCTGCGCGCCGGGCAGACCCTGCTGGTGGTCGGCGTCGCGGGCGGGGTCGGCAGCGCCGCCGCGCAGATCGCCCGCGAGCAGGGCGTGCGGGTGCTCGGCACGGCCGGCGACGGAAGCGTCGGGTACGTGCAGTCGCTGGGCGCGCTGCCGGTGCGCTACGGCGACGGCGTGGAGCAACGGGTGCGGGCGCTCGCCCCGGAGGGGGTGGACGGGATCCTCGACCTGATCGGCGGGGACGCCGTCCGCGCGGTGGCCGGGACGCTGCGCGAGGGCGGGCGGCTGGTCTCCACCTCCGACCCGACCACCGCCGCCGAACTCGGCGGCGCCTACGTGCGGCGCGACGGCACCTCGGCGGTGCTGGTCGCCCTCGCCGAACTGGTCGCCGCCGGGAAGCTCGACCCGCACATCACCGCCGTCTTCCCGCTGGAGCGGGCCGCCGAGGCGATGGCCGAGGTGGAGTCCGGGCACGCCCGAGGAAAACTGATCCTGGAGATGAGCTGACCGTGAAGATCACCGAACCGCGCCCGGGCGCCCCCTGCTGGGTCGAACTGGCCACCAAGGACCCGGTCGCCGCCAAGGCCTTCTACCACGAACTCTTCGGCTGGCGCGCGGAAGTGGTGCCGGAGGAGAAGGCGATGGGCTACACCAAGCTGTACGCCGGCGAGCAGCTCGTCGCCGGGCTCAGCGCCCTGATGCAGCCCGACCAGCCGACCGCCTGGACGATCGGCTTCGACACCCCGGACGCCGACGCCGCCGCGGACGAGATCGCCGCGGCCGGCGGGCAGCTGATCGTCCCCGCGATGGAGGCGCTGGACTGGGGCCGGTTCGCGGTCGCCGCCGACCCCGGCGGCGCGGTGTTCTCCCTCTGGCAGCCCCGCGCGCTGCGCGGCATCGACCTGCTGAACGAGCCCGGCGCGCTCGGCTGGATCGAACTCGCCACCCGCGACACCAAGGCCGCCCTGGCCTTCTACACCCGGGTGTTCGGCTGGAGCGTCAGCCCCGGCGAGATGTACACCCAGTTCGGCCTGGACGGGCGGGACTTCGGCGGCGTGATGGACATGACCGACCAGTTCCCGGCGGACGTCCCGCCGTACTGGATGCCCTACTTCGCGGTCGCCGACGTCGACCTGAGCGCCGAGCGGGCCGCGCTGCTCGGCGCGACCGTCAACCTGCCGCCCACCGACGTGCCCGACGGGCCGCGGCTGGCCGTGCTGCGCGACCCGCAGGGCGCCGTGTTCGGCATCCACGTGGCCTACCGCGAGGGCTGAACCCGCCCGGGAGGAACGGCGGTTCAGACCCGGGTGGACTCGACGACGGCGGGCGCGGCGGCGGCGTCCGGCCGCCGTCGCCGGGCGCCGTGCTCGCGCGCCGCGAGCGCCCCGGCCGCCGCGGTGACCGCCAGCGCCGTCCACGGTACCCAGTCGCCGAGCCGCACGTACCAGGTGCGGAAGCCGGGGTCGCCCAGCGTGAGGTGGACGGTGAGCGCGCCGCTGCCGCCGGTGTCCATCCGGGCCAGCCGGCGGCCCTGCGCGTCGTAAGCCACCGACTCGCCGGTCAGCGCGGCCTGCACCACCGGGCGGCCGGTCTCCGCCGCGCGCAGCGCCCCCAGCGAGGCGTGCTGCGCGGGGGCCCAGGTGGACTGGAAGGTCGAGGTCGCGGACTGGTAGACGATCAGCTCGGCGCCCTGCCGGGCCAGGCTGCGGGACATGTCCGGGAACGCCGACTCGAAGCAGATCAGGGCGCCGACCGGCAGCGGCCGGCCCTGCCGGTCGACCACCGGCAGCAGGTGCACCGAGGTGCCCGGGGCGCGGTTCTCCCCGGCGGCGGCGCTGACCCCGGCGATCCAGCCGAGCAGCGGGCGCAGCGGGATGTACTCGCCGAACGGCACCAGCCGGATCTTGCGGTAGCGGGCCGCCACGCCCGACGGGTCGACCAGCACCGCGTCCTTGGAGATCCGGCCGTCCGCCTTACGGGCGTCCTCCCCGGCCAGCACCTGCGCGCCGACCGCCGCCGACAGGGCGCGCAGCCGGTCCACGGTGGCGCCGTCGCGGTCCAGGTCGGCGGTGGTCGAGCTCTCGCCCCACACCACCAGGTCCACCGGGCTGCCCGCCAGCGCGCGGGTGATCCGCACGTTCGCCTCCAGCCGGGCGTGCTCGTCGGCGGTCTGGCCGGCCTGCACCAGCGCCACCGTCGCGGGGCCGCCGGCCGGCGGGGCGGCCTGCACCGCGAACAGCAGCGGACCGGTCAGCACCGCGGCGGCCGCGGTCGCCGCCGCCAGCAGCCGCAGGTGCCAGTGGCGGGCGGCGACCAGCAGCACCACCGCCGTGTTCACCGCCACCACCGCGGCGCTCACCAGCCACACCCCGCCCACCGAGGCCAGCCCCAGCACCGCCGGATGCCGCCACTGGGTCGCCCCCAGCAGCGCCCACGGCCCGCCCAGCGCGTGCCAGGAGCGGGCGAACTCCGCGCTCACCCACACCGCCGGCACCACCAGCAGCGCGGCCGCGCCCCGACGGACCGTCAGCGGGTCGTGCAGCAGCCACTGCGCGGCCAGGCCCACCGGCGCCAGCAGCACCCCGAAGACCACCGCCAGCAGCGGCAGCGCCGGACCGATCGACGGCACCAGCCAGTACATGCCCGCCAGGATGAACCCCGCGCCGAACCACCAGCCGCGCACCGCGCCCTCGCGCGGCCCGCCCGCCGCCCGCATCACCAGCAGGCCCGGCACCAGCGCCACCCAGGCCAGGTCGGCCAGGCCCGCGCCGGGGAAGGTCAGGACGGGTAGCGCGCCGGCCACCAGCGCGCCGTAGCGGGCCGGGCGGGACAGGGCAGCCGAGAAGGTCATGCCGAGATTGTCCGCCCGGCCGGGCCGGAAGGCACCCCTCTGCGATCACCGGCATGTCCGGTGGGCGCAATGTTCGCCGGGCGGTCACTCGCCCTCCAGATCGCCCTCCGTCTCCAGGAACACCTGGCGCAGCTCGTCCAGCAGCGCCGCGTCCGGCTCCGCCCACATGCCGCGCTCGGCGGCCTCCAGCAGGCGCTCCGCGATGCCGTGCAGCGCCCACGGGTTGGCCTCGGCGAAGAACTCCCGGTTGACCGGGTCGAGGACGTACTCCTGGCTGAGCTTCTCGTACATCCAGTCGGCGACCACGCCGGTGGTGGCGTCGTAGCCGAACAGGTAGTCCACCGTCGCGGCCATCTCGAAGGCGCCCTTGTAGCCGTGCCGGCGCATCGCCTCCAGCCAGCGCGGGTTGACCACCCGGGCGCGGAACACCCGGGCGGCCTCCTCGGTGAGGGTGCGGGTGCGGACCGTCTCCGGGCGGGTGGAGTCGCCGATGTACGCGGCCGGGTTCCTGCCCGTCAGCGCGCGGACGGTGGCCACCATGCCGCCGTGGTACTGGAAGTAGTCGTCCGAGTCGGCGATGTCGTGCTCGCGGGTGTCGGTGTTCTTCGCCGCCACCGTGATCCGGCGGTAGGCGGTCTCCATCTCCTCCCGGGCCGGACGCCCGTTCAGGTCGCGGCCGTACGCGTAGCCGCCCCACACCGTGTACACCTCGGCGAGGTCGGCGTCGGTGCGCCAGTCCCGGCTGTCGATCAGCTGCAGCAGGCCCGCGCCGTAGGTGCCCGGGCGGGAGCCGAACACCCGGACGGTGGCGCGGCGTTCGTCGCCGTGCTCGGCGAGGTCGGCCTGCACGTGGGCGCGGACGAAGTTCCGCTCCGCGGGCTCCTCCTGACGGGCCGCCAGCCGCACCGCGTCGTCCAGCAGCGCCACCACGTGCGGGAAGGCGTCCCGGAAGAAGCCGGAGATGCGCAGCGTCACGTCGATCCGCGGGCGGCCCAACTCCTCCAGCGGGACGGCCTCCAGGCCGGTGACGCGGCGGGAGGCGTCGTCCCAGACCGGGCGCACGCCGAGCAGCGCGAACGCCTCCGCGATGTCGTCGCCCGCGGTGCGCATCGCCGAGGTGCCCCACAGCGACAGGCCCACCGACGGCGGGAACTGCCCGTCGTTGTCGGCCTGGTAGCGCTCGACCAGGGAGGCGGCCAGCGCCTGCCCGGTCTCCCAGGCGAGCCGGCTGGGCACCGCCTTCGGGTCCACCGAGTAGAAGTTGCGGCCGGTCGGCAGCACGTTCACCAGGCCGCGCAGCGGCGAGCCGGACGGGCCGGCCGGCACGAAGCCGCCCTGCAGGGCGTGCAGCACCGCGTCCAACTCGTCGGTGGTGGACGACAGTCGGGGCACCACCTGGGCGGCGGCGAAGGCCAGTACCTCGGCCACCGCGGGCGGCAGGCCCGCGGCGACCTTCTCCACCGCGGCCGGGTTCCAGTCCTCGGCCTCCATCGCCTCGACCAGGGCCCGGGCCTGCGCCTCCGCCGCGTCGGTCGCGCCCAGGGTCAGTGCCGCCTCGTCCAGGCCGAGCGCCTCGCGCAGGCCCGGCAGCGCGCTGACGCCGCCCCAGATCTGGCGGGCCCGCAGGATCGCCAGCACGATGTTGACCCGGTCGGTGCCCGCCGGGGCCTGGCCGAGCACGTGCAGGCCGTCGCGGATCTGCGCGTCCTTCACCTCGCACAGCCAACCGTCGACGTGCAGCAGGAAGTCGTCGAAGCCGTCGTCCTCCGGCCGCTCGTCCAGGCCCAGGTCGTGGTCGAGCCGGGCGGCCTGGATCAGCGTCCAGATCTGCGCGCGGACGGCCGGCAGCTTCGCCGGGTCCATCGCCGCGATGTTCGAGTGCTCGTCGAGGAGTTGCTCCAGGCGCGCGATGTCGCCGTAGGAGTCGGCGCGGGCCATCGGCGGCACCAGGTGGTCGACCAGCGTGGCGTGCGCGCGGCGCTTGGCCTGGGTGCCCTCGCCCGGGTCGTTCACCAGGAACGGGTAGACCAGCGGGAGGTCGCCGAGGACGGCGTCCGGGCCGCACTCCGCGGACAGCGCCGCGGTCTTGCCCGGCAGCCACTCGAGGTTGCCGTGCTTGCCCAGGTGCACCACCGCGTGCGCGCCGAACCCGCCGTCCTCCTGCGCCGCCGCGATCCAGCGGTACGCCGCCAGGTAGTGGTGGCTCGGCGGCAGGTCCGGGTCGTGGTAGATCGCCACCGGGTTCTCGCCGAAGCCGCGCGGCGGCTGGATCAGCACCAGCAGGTTGCCGGAGCGCAGCGCGGCCAGCACGATGTCGCCCTCGGGGTTGTGCGAGCGATCGACGTACAGGTCGCCCGGCGCCGGGCCCCAGTGCTCCTCGACCTGCTCGCGCAGCGCCGCAGGCAGCGTCGCGTACCAGCGGCGGTAGTCGGCGGCCGGGATGCGCACCGGGTTGCGGGACAGCTGATCCTCCGTCAGCCAGGCCTGGTCGTAGCCGCCCGCCTCGATCAGCGCGTGGATCAGCGCGTCGCCCTCGTGGCCGCCGTCGGTCTCGGTGTGCAGGCCCGGGAGGCTGTCGCCGAGGTCCATGCCCTCCGCCTGCAGCCGCTCCAGCAGCCGGATCGCGGAGGCCGGGGTGTCCAGGCCGACCGCGTTGCCGACCCGCGCGTGCTTGGTCGGGTAGGCCGACAGCACCAGCGCCAGGCGGCGCTCGGCCGCCGGGACGTGCCGCAGCCGGGCGTGGCGCACCGCGATGCCCGCGACCCGCGACGCCCGCTCGGCGTCCGCCGCGTAGACCGTCAGGCCGTCCTGGTCGACCTCCTTGAAGGAGAACGGGACGGTGATCAGCCGGCCGTCGAACTCCGGCACCGCGATCTGGGTCGCGGTGTCCAGCGGGGACAGGCCGTCGTCGCTGCCCTCCCACTGCGCCCGCGACCAGGTCAGGCACAGCGCCTGCAGGATCGGCCGGTCCAGCGCCGCGAGCGCGCCGGCGTCCCAGGCCTCCTCGTCGCCGCCGGCCTGCGCGTCGGCCGGCCGGGTGCCGCCCGCCGCGAGCACCGTGGTGACGATCGCGTCGGCCTCGCCGAGGGCGGCCAGCAGCTCCGGCTCCGCGCCGCGCAGCGAGGCGCAGAAGTAGGCGCGGGCCTGCGCGCCCTGCTCCTCGATCGCCTGGCAGAGCGTCTCCACGAACGCGGTGTTCCCGCTCATGTGGTGGGCGCGGTAGTACAGCACCGCGACGGTCGGGCCCGCGTCGGTGGCCGGGGTGCGCTCCAGCGGACCCCAGGCCGGGGCCGAGGCCGGCGGCGCGAAGCCGTGGCCGGTCAGCAGCACCGTGTCGGACAGGAACGCGCCGAGCTCCGCCAGGTTCGCCGGGCCGCCGTGCGCCAGGTAGGCGTGCGCCTCCGCGGCGATGCCCGCGGGCACCGTCGACAGCTCCATCAGCTGGGCGTCCGGGGCCTGTTCACCCGTCAGCACCACCACCGGGCGGGGCCCCGCGAGCAGCGCGTCCAGCCCCTCCTGCCAGGCGCGGCGGCCACCCAGCAGGCGCACCACCACCAGGTCGGCGCCCTCCAGCAGCTCCGGCAGCTCGGCGGGCGACAGGCGCGCCGGGTTGCCCAGGCGGAACGGCACCGGACCGCTCATCGCGTTCGCCGCACGGGCGCTCAGCAGGTCGGTGTCGGACGTGGACAGGAGCAGGATCATGCGGAAGCCCTCCCGGGCGTGTCGGGCAGGGACGGGTGGACGCACCCGGGCGCGGAGACGGTCCCGCCCCCGCGTGAACGGCGGGACGCCGACGAACTGGTGGGCGCGGGAACGGGCGCGTCCGGGCACCGGGGCACGGGTGCCGGAGGCGGCACGGGACCCGGCCCGGCTGCGGGCATGCGGCGGCGCATCGATCGGACCTTCCTCGGGGTCCTCGCCCCGGGCAGTGGAGGACGGCCGGAGTTCCTGGCTCCCGCGGCTCGGTGAGCCGCGGTCACAGTGGCGGGACCGCACCGGATTCGCACCGGACTTCCTCCGCTGTGCCGTCGCTGGCAGCGGACGGTCCGCGGACCGCCCGCCAGCATCGTACGGGGTGATCGCCCGCCGGGGGGAGTGTGACCTCGAACGCCCCGTGGATCTCCGCCCCACGCGTCCCGGGCGGCCCGTGGGCCCCTCGTGTCACGGCGCTGAGCTGCGCATTGTCGGACCGTCACCGCGGGGGAGTGTGACGTACGGGACGGTAGCGGGCCGCCCGCCGATGGGTATGCTCGCGGCCATGCCACCCACACCCGACGCCGTACCGGCACCCTCCGGCGGGAGCGGTGCCGCGCCCGTCGTCGGGACCGACCGGGACCGCGCCGACGCCTGCCCCGGCGCGCTGCGCCTGCACCGGGCCGAGGACGGCCACCTGGCCCGACTCCGGCTGCCCGGCGGGCTGTTGACGGCCCGTCAGGTCCACGCGATCGCCGACGCGGCGGACGCGCTCGGCGACGGCGAGGTCGAGGTCACCTCGCGCGGCAACGTCCAGCTGCGGGGGCTGCGCGACGACTGCGGGGCGGAACTGGCCGCCCGGCTGCGCACCGCCGGGCTGCTGCCGTCCGACACCCACGAGCGGGTGCGCAACGTCGTCGCCTCCCCGCTGGCCGGTCTCGACGGACTCGGACACGGCGACGAAGTCCACACCTGGGTAAGGGAGTTGGACGCCGCGCTGTGCGCCGCGCGATGGGCGGCGGGGCTGTCCGGCAAGTTCCTGTTCGCCGTCGACGACGGGCGCGGGGACGTCGCCGCCCTGAACGCCGATGTGACCTTGATCGCAACGGGCGGCGGCCGCGCCCTGCTGCGCCTCGGCCGGGCCCGCCGCGGCACCCCCGTCGACGCGCCGGTCGCCGCCGCGCTGGACGCCGCGCGGAAGTTCCTCGCGCTGGCCCGCGGCCGGGCCTGGCACGTCCGCGAGGTGCAGGACGAACTTCCCGACGGCGCGGTCGAACTGCCCGAGTTCGCCGGGCGGCCGCCCGCGCTGGGCGTCGTCGGTGACGCCGTGTCGGTCGGGCTGCGGTTCGGCCGGGCGGACAGCGCGCAGTGGCGCCTGTTGGCCGAGGCGCCGGCGTCCGGCGGCCCCGGCGGCGCAGCGGTGCGGGTGACCCCGTGGCGCGGCGTCGTGGTGCCCGGGGCGGGCGCCGGATGGCTGGAGCGCTTCGCCGCGGCCGGGTTCCGGACCGAGCCCGGCGGGCCCTGGGAAGGGCTGAGCGCCTGCACCGGGCTGCCCGGGTGCGGAAAGTCCCTGGCCGACGTCCGGGCGGACGCCGCCCGCACCGCGACGGCCGGCGGGCTGCCCGTGCACTGGTCCGGCTGCGAACGCCGCTGCGGACACCCCGCCGGGCGGTGGGTCGACGTCCTGGCGACCGGCGGCGGCGGATACCGGGTGACGGTGGACGGCACCGCACGGGACGTGCCGGGGCCGGGAGCCGACGACGCAGAAGACGACACAGAACTCGCCGCGGCGCTCGCCGAGGCGCGGAACGCCGAGGCGCGGAGGGCCAAGTGATCGAGTACGAGAAGGACGGCGCGTCCATCTACCGCCAGTCCTTTGCCACGATTCGGGCGGAGGCGGACCTGGCCGCGCTGCCCGCGGACGTGTCGCAGGTCGCGGTGCGGATGATCCACGCCTGCGGCATGGTCGACCTGGTCGAGGACCTGGTCTACTCGCCGAACGTGGTCGCCGACGCCCGCAAGGCCCTGCACGCCGGCGCACCGATCCTGTGCGACGTCAACATGGTCGCCAGCGGCGTGACCCGCAAGCGGCTGCCCGCCGACAACGAGGTGATCTGCACCCTCACCGACCCCGCCGTGCCCGAACTCGCCCGCGCCATGGGCAACACCCGCAGCGCCGCCGCGATGGAACTCTGGATCCCCCGCCTGGAGGGCGCCGTGGTCGCCGTCGGCAACGCGCCGACCTCGCTGTTCCGGCTGCTGGAAATGATCGAGGCCGGTGCGCCGCGACCCGCCGCGGTGATCGGCGTCCCGGTCGGCTTCATCGGCGCGGCCGAGTCGAAGCAGGCCCTGGCCGAACACCCGTCCGGACTGGAACACCTGGTGATCCGGGGCCGCCGGGGCGGCAGCGCGATGGCCGCTGCCGCGATCAACGCGATTGCGAGCGAAGTGGAATGACGGAGCACCAGGAACCGCTGAACGGCGCCGAGTCGGCGCAGGGCGGCCGGACCGGACGGCTGTACGGCGTCGGCGTCGGCCCGGGCGACCCGTCGCTGGTCACCGTGCGCGCCGCCGAACTCATCGGCAAGGCCGACGTGATCGCCTACCACTGCGCCCGGCACGGCCGTTCGCACGCCCGCGCCATCGCCGAGCGCTACCTGACGGGCGGTCAGCTGGAGGAGCGGCTGATGTACCCCGTCACCGTGGAGACCACCGACCACCCCGGCGGCTACCGCGGCGCGCTCGACGACTTCTACCGTGAGGCCTCCGAGCGGCTCGCCGCCCACCTCGACGCCGGACGCGACGTGGTCGTGCTCGCCGAGGGCGACCCGCTGTTCTACGGCTCCTACCAGCACATGCACAAGCGCCTCGCCCACCGGTACCCCACCGAGGTGGTGCCCGGCGTGACCTCGATCAGCGCCGCCGCCGCCCGCCTCGGCACCCCGCTGGTCGAGGCCGAGGAGGTGCTCACGGTCATCCCCGGCACCCTCCCCGAGGAGGAGCTGGCCGCCCGGCTCGCCTCCACCGACTCCGCGGTGATCATGAAGCTGGGCCGGACCTTCCCCGCCGTCCGCCGCGCCCTGGAGCGCACCGGCCGGCTGGCCGAGGCCCGGTACGTGGAACGCGCCACCATGGACGGCGAACGCACCGGCCCGCTCGCCGAGATCGACCCGGCGAGCGTCCCGTACTTCTCGGTCGCGGTGCTGCCCAGCAAGGTCGCCGCCCTCGACTCCTCCGGACGCCCGTTCGACGCCCTCGCGGGCGCGCAGGCACCGGAGCAGACCGCCGCTGACGAACCGTCGGACGGCGACGGCACCACGGAGGTCGGTGAGGTCGTGGTGGTCGGCACCGGCCCGGCCGGACCGCTCTGGCTGACCCCCGAGGCGCGCGGCGCCCTCGCCGCCGCCACCGACCTGGTCGGCTACACCACCTACCTGGACCGGGTGCCGATACGGGCCGGGCAGACCCGGCACGGCTCCGACAACAAGGTGGAGGGCGTGCGCGCCGAGTTCGCCCTGGAGCTGGCACGGCGCGGACGGCGGGTCGCGGTGGTCTCCTCCGGCGACCCCGGCGTCTTCGCGATGGCGACGGCCGTCCTGGAAGCCGCCTGCGAGGAGCCGTACCGCGAGGTCCCGGTGCGCGTCCTGCCCGGCATGACCGCCGCGCACGCCGCCGCCTCCCGCGCCGGTGCGCCGCTCGGCCACGACTACGCGGTGATCTCGCTCTCCGACCGGCTCAAGCCCTGGGAGGTGATCGCCCGCCGGCTGCGCGCCGCCGCCGAGGCCGACCTGGTGCTCGCGCTGTACAACCCCGGCTCCAGGAGCCGCACCACCCAGGTCGGCCTGGCCCGCGACCTGCTGCTCGAGTACCGGGACGCCGCCACCCCCGTGGTGATGGCCCGCGACGTCGGCGGCCCCACCGAGCGGGTGCGCACCGTCCGGCTCGGCGAACTCGACCCCGCCGAGGTCGACATGCGGACCCTGCTGCTGATCGGCTCGACCCAGACGCAGTGGGTGGAGCGCGGCGGCGGCGAGCACGTGGTCTGGACGCCGCGGCGCTACCCGGAGGCGTAGCCCGCCGGGGGCGGGGCAGGTCAGCCGAGCGCCCGCAGCCAGCTGACCGCCCCCGCCACGTCCGGTGCGGTGGGCACCCCCGCCGGGGGGTGCGGGCGCTGGACGATCACCACCGGGAGAGCGAGTTCGCGGGCGGCGGTCAGCTTGGGCGCGGTGGCGGCGCTGCCGCTGTCCTTGGTGACCAGCACGTCGATGCGGTGCGCGCGGAGCAGGGCGAGTTCCCCGTCCAGGGTGAACGGGCCGCGCTCCAGCAGCACTTCGGTGGCGGGCGGCATCGGCGCGGTCGGCGGCTCGACCGAACGGGCCAGGAACCAGTGGCCGGTGAGGTGGGCGAAGGCGGCGATGCCCTGCCGACCGGTGGTCAGGAACACCCGGCCGCCGAGGGCGGGCAGCGCGTCGGCGGCGGCCGCCAGGTCCGGCACGGGGTGCCAGCGGTCGCCGTCCCCGGGTGTCCAGCTGGGCCGGCGCAGGGCGAGCAGGGGAGTATGGGTGTCGGCGGCCGCGAGGGCCGCGTTGTGGCTGATGGTGTCCGCGAAGGGATGGGTGGCGTCGATGAGCGCGTCCACGCGCTGTGCGCGCAGCCAGGCGGCGAGCCCCGCCGGGCCGCCGAAGCCGCCGATCCTGACCTCCCCCGCGGGCAGCCGCGGTTGGGCGACCCGCCCGGCCAGCGAACTGGTGACCCGCAGCGCCGGGTCGGCGGCCAGCGCGTCGGCCAGGCGGCGCGCCTCGGTGGTGCCGCCGAGGATCAGGACGTGCATGCGGACTCCCGGAACCGGCGTGGAGATGGGTCGGACGCACCAGCCTAACCGGGGCGGTCGCCGTGGCTGAGTGGGCGGACGGTGCCGGTGCCGGGGTCGGGGTCGGGGCCGGCGGATCGGAACGCGAGGAGGGACCTGTGGTGAGCGGCGACGCGGAACGGGGCTCGGACGGCGGGACCGCGGACGGCTTCGCCGCGGGCGGCACCGCGAGCGGTCCTGAGGGCGGCGTTGCCGCGGCCGGCGGAGGTGCTGCGGGCGGGCGGAAGGGGCAGTTGCGCAGCAGCGGGCTGCGGCCGGGGTGGACGACGGGGGCGTGCGCGACGGCGGCGACCAAGGCGGCGTACACGGCGCTGCTCGGCGGCGGGTTCCCCGAGCCGGTGGTGATCACGCTGCCGAAGGGGGAGCGGCCCGGATTCGCGCTGGCGGTCGAGGAGTTGGGTGACGGCTACGCGACGGCGGGGGTGGTGAAGGACGCCGGGGACGATCCGGACGTCACGCACGGCGCGCTGATCCGCGCGACCGTCCGGCACGGCGAGCCGGGTGCGGGCGTGGTGTTCCGGGCCGGGCCGGGAGTGGGCACGGTGACCAAGCCGGGGCTGCCGCTGGCGGTGGGGGAGCCGGCCATCAACCCGGTGCCGCGGCAGCTGATGCGCGAGGTGATCGCCGAGGTGGCCCGGGAGGCGGGAGCCTCCGGCGACGTGCTGGTGGAGATCTCGGTGGACGGCGGCGAGGAGATCGCCCGCCGCACCTGGAACCCGCGGCTGGGCATCCTCGGCGGCCTGTCCATCCTCGGGACCACCGGGATCGTGGTGCCCTACTCCTGCTCGGCGTGGATCGACTCGATCCGCCGCGGCATCGACGTGGCCCGCGCGGCGGGCCGCACCCACGTGGCGGGGGCGACCGGTTCGACGTCCGAGAAGGTCGCGGTCGCCGAGTACGGCCTGCCGGAGGACGCGCTGCTGGACATGGGCGACTTCGCGGGCGCCGTCCTCAAGTACCTGCGCCGGCACCCGGTCGAGCGGCTGACCATCGCCGGCGGCTTCGCCAAGCTGTCCAAGCTGGCCGCCGGCCACCTGGACCTGCACTCCGGCCGCTCCCAGGTCGACAAGGCGCAGCTCGCCGCGCTGGCTCGCGAGGGCGGCGCCTCCGAGGAGCTGGCGCAGCGGGTCGCCGCTGCCAACACCGCCCTGGAAGCGGTGCAGTTGTGTGCGGCGGCGGGCGTCCCGCTCGGCGACCTGGTGGCCCGGCGGGCCCGCGAGGCCGCGCTCGGCGTGCTGCTCGGCGCGCCCGTGACGGTCGACGTGATCTGCATCGACCGGGCCGGCACGATCGTCGGCCGGGCCGAGCCGAAGGGCCCCTGACGGATCGTCAGGGGCCCCGGTGGGTGCGGTGGTCGAGGGTCAGTGCACGGTGCCGGCGTAGCGGCGGGTGAACCGGGTGCCGCTGGCGGCGGTCACCGTGACGTCGTAACGGCCGTTGTCGAGCGGCCAGTTGACGGTGGCCTGCTTGTCGGCGGCGACCCACACGGTCTGCGCCTGGCCGGCGAAGTCGTTCGGCGTCACGGTGAACGACACGTCCGTGCCGCCGTCGTTGTGCAGGTGCAGTGCGACCTTGTTGCGGCCCACGGCGGCCTCGACCGAGGGGACGGCGACGTCGTCCTGGCCGGCTCGGGTGACGGTGCCCGCGAAGCGGCGGACGAAGCCGTCGGGGCCGTGCACGGTGAAGTCGTAGCGGCCGTCGGTGGCGGAGGCGTCCCAGGTGTGGGTCCGGCTCGCGGCCGGGGCGACGGTGAACGGGGTGCCGGCGAACGGCAGGGCGATGTTCGGGTAGACGGTGTAGGGGAAGGCCGCCGTACCGGTGTTGGTCATGGTGCAGGTGACGTGGCCGGTGGCCCGGTCGACGCTGACCTCGGCGCCCGGCCCGTACGGCAGCCTGCGGTGGGGGCGCTCGCCCGGCTCCTGCGGCGGCAGCGACTGGCTGCCGGTGGCGGGCAGCTTGACCGGCGGCAGGCCGGAGTTGGCGTCGGCGGCGGCCATCAGCGCGTTGGTGTCGGGCAGTGCGGGGAGGGAGTAGTCCGGCTTGGCGAAGTCGAAGCAGCTGGTCAGGTCGCCGCAGACGGCGCGCCGCCAGTCGGAGATGTTCGGCTCGCGGACGCCGGTCACCACCTCCAGGAAGCGCAGCACCGAAGTGTGGTCGAAGACCTGCGAGTTGACCCAGCCGCCGCGCGACCAGGGGGAGACCACCCAGAGCGGGACGCGGTTGCCGAGGCCGATGGCGCGGTCCTGGGTGAACTCCTCGGGGGTGCCGGCCTCGGGGGTCGGCGGGACCATGTGGTCGAAATAGCCGTCGTTCTCGTCGTACATCACCAGGAAGACGGTGTGCTGCCAGACGTCCGGGTTGGACATCAGCGACTGCAACGCCTGGTTCACCCAGTGGGCGCCGTACGCCGGGCCCGCGTTGGGGTGCTCGGAGAACAGGTACGGGGCGACCAGCCAGGAGACGGTCGGCAGGGTGCCCGCCTTGCAGTCGGCGTCGAACGCGGCCGGGTCGAACTTGGTCATCGCGTTGACGTACCGCGGGTCGGTGGCCGGGAAGGCGTGGAACTGCTTGAAGTACGAGAGCGCGTTGTCGTCGTAGTCGCCGGTCCGGTCGTCCTTGCTGGGGTTGTGGTAGACCCGCCAGCTGACGCCCGCGGACTGCAGGCGCTCGGCGTAGGTGGTCCAGTCGGCGACCGGGTTGTCGGTGACCGGGGTGTTGTCGATCCACGGGCCGGTGGTGCCGTCGCGGCCGGGGCCGCTGGTGCCGGTCCACAGGTACAGGCGGTTGGGGTCGGTCGGGCCGGCCAGCGAGCAGAAGTAGGCGTCGCAGAGGGTGAACGCGTCGGCCAGCGCGAACTGGTACGGGATGTCCTCGCGGGTGAAGTAGCCCATGGTGCGCTCGCCCTTGGCGGCGACCCACTTGTTCATCGCGCCGTTGTTGATCGCCTGGTGGCCGGTGGCCCAGTCGTGGGCCAGGCCGCCGGCGTTCTGCGCGTTGTACTTGGTGGTGTCCATCCGGTACGGCAGCATCACGGCGCCGTCGCTGCGGCCCGCGTCGGGCTGGCGGAACACGTTGCCGCCGTCGGGGAACTGCAGCGCCTGCTTGTCGCCGAAGCCGCGGACGCCGTTCAGGGTGCCGAAGTAGTGGTCGAACGAGCGGTTCTCCTGCATCAGGATCACCACGTGCCGGACGTCGGCCACGGTCCCGGACTTCTTGTCCTCGGCCGCCGCCTCGGTGGCGCCGGACAGGCCGGTCACCGTGACGGCGCCCGCGGCGGCGGTGGCCGAGAGGAAGGTGCGGCGGTTGAGCTGCGGAGTCATCGGTCGGCCTCTCAGAGGGTGAAGGTGGCGACGGCGGCGGCGGTGTCGGAGGGCCAGCCGTTGGCGGCCGCGCCGGGCTCCGGCCGAGGCCAGCCGGTGACCAGGGTGTGGGCCTCGACGAGGGTGAGCTTCCCGGCGAAGTGCACCTGGTCGATGCGGTCCTGCGGCTCGGGCGCGGAGCCGCGCAGCGTGCGGGTGACGGACCAGGTGTTGCCGGGGGATGCGGCCGGGTCGGGGTGGGCCAGACGGTAGGCGTCGACCAGGCCGGCGTCCTGCAAGGCCACGGTGACCGGCCAGTCGAGGGCCGGGATGCCGCCGTGCGCGGCGGCGGTGGCCGGGACCCAGTCCAGGTGCGAGGGCGAGGCGAGGCCGGCGGCGACCACCACGGGCTTGCGGGCGGCGAGTTCGGCCTTCACCAGGGCGGCCAGCGCGAGCGCCTGCCGGCCGCGCGCCGAGGCGCGCTCGCTCGCCAGCACGGCGTCCGCGGCGCGCCCGTCCTGGACGGCGTACGGGCCGTAGTCCGACTCGTCCAGGTGCGCGGCCCAGAACCGGACGCCGTGCTCGCCGGGCAGCTGCACGGTGACCCCGGCGGCGGGCAACTCGGCGGTGGCGGCGGTCACTTCGGCCAGCGGGTAGCGGGAGAGGACGCCCACGCTGCCCGCGCTCTGGTAGGCGTACCAGCCGAGCGCGTCGGCCAGCGCCTGCGCGCCGGTGCCTGCGGTCTCCTGCAGCGCGACCACGTCCAGGCCCTGGGTCAGGACCACCCGCAGCTGCTTCTCCAGCGCGTCCTCGACGCCCGCGCCGGCCTTCCACAGGTTCAGCGTCGCGGTCTTCAGCTGCGGCTTGCGGGAGTTGACCGGCACCTGCACGGTCAGCGTGTCGGTGTTGCCCGCCGCGTCCTTCACGCCGACGGTCAGCACGGCCGGGCGGGGCAGCGGGGCGTTCGGGGCGGTGCCGGTCACGGTGCCGTCCGCGCCGACGGACAGCCAGGAGTCGCCGGCGAGCTTGCGGAAGACCGGCGCGTCCGTGCCGTGCATCCACAGGCCGCCGAGCCTGATCCGGAAGGCGGTCGCCGGGGCCACGACGGTCGCGGTGAGCGCGTCGACCGCGAGGTGCGGGCGCGGCGGGACCGGCCGCGGCTTGAAGCCGAACGGCGCGCTCTGCGCCAGGATTCCGTAGCCGTCCTTGGCCAGCAGGTAGGCGGTGTACGGCCCGCCGGTCAGCGCCGAGGTGTCGAGCTGGACGTCGCCCGAGGCGGCGGCGGTGTACTTCCACAGCAGCGACGCGCCGTTGCCGGGCTGCCGCGAACCGTCGTAGACGCCGACCCAGTTCTTGGCGTCCGGGGCGTCCGTGGCCCAGTGGAAGGTGAGCCGGTCGCCCTCGGTGGGGTCGGCGGGTGAGGAGAGGACGAGGGAGGATCCTGTCGCCACGGGTGGTCCTGTCCGCCGCGGCGCGGGCCCGCGGCTGAGTCGAGTTGGCTGTACAACCGGACTCATTCAGCCGGGGCGTGGCGGACCGCGGATGAACGCGACGTGACGATCCGTCGGGCGTCCCTCGAACTCACGGCCGCCCACCCCCCCACCGGGCGAGCGGGTCAGGCGGTGACCACCGCCTGGGCGTCGATCTCGACCAGCATGGGTTCCTGCGGGAGCTCGCAGAAGATCGTGGTGCGGCAGGGCTTCACGCCGCCGGGCTTGACGTTCTCCTCGATGAACGCGGCGTACACCTCGTTCATCAGCGGGAAGTCGGCCCGCTTGGTCAGGTAGACGCGGAACATCACCACGTCCTCGATCGTGGCGCCGCCGGCCTCCACGATGGCCTTGACGTTCTCCAGGGTCCGCCGGGTCTGCGCCTTGACGTCGCCGTGGTGGAGGTACTCGCCGGTGGCCGGGTCCTGCGGGCCTTGGCCGGAGACCTGGAGGATCGGGCCCTTGCGGACGCCCTGGGAGAACATCCAGGCCGGGGCGGGCGCGCCGTCGGTGCGGATCTCGGTCTTCTCGCTGCGGATCTCGGTGTTCTCGCTCATCTGCGGTGCTCCAAAAGGGAATCGATGGGTCGTCAGAGGTCTCGGATGGTGCGGACCGGCAGGCCCGCGTCGGCGGAGACCGCCCGGGCGCAGGCCAGCAGTGCGGGCAGCAGCTCCAGCACCTGCTCGTACGGCAGCACCACGTCCGGCACGGATATCGACACGGCGGCCACCACCCGGCCGGAGGCGTCCCGGACCGGCGCGGCGATGCAGTTGATGAACGACTCGTGCTCGGCGTGGTCCTGCGCCCAGCCCTGCGCGGCGACCTGCTCCAGCTCGGCGAGCAGCGCGTGCGGGCTGGTGATCGTGTTCGGGGTGTGCACGGTGAACTCGATGCCGTCCACCACCCGGCGCCGCTCGGTGAGCGGCAGGTCGGCCAGCAGCACCTTGGCGACCGCCGTGTTGTGCAGCGCCGCGCGCAGCCCGATCCGCGAGTACATCCGCACCGGGTGCCGGGAGTCGTACTTGTCGACGTAGACCACCTCGCCGCCCTCGTACGCGGCCAGGTGCACGGTCTGGCCGGTCGCCGCGTTCAGCTCGGCGAGGTGCGGGGCGGCGGTGCGGCGGATGCCGCGCTGCTCCAGGGCGAGGCTGGACAGGGCGAACAGGCCCGCGCCGAGGTGGTAGCGGTACTGGCCGTCGCGGTAGACGAAGCGCTGCTCCTCCAGGCTCTGCAGCAGCCGCAGCACGGTGGTCTTGTGCACGCCGATCAGGTCCGCGAGCTGGTCGAGGGAGCGTTCGCCCTCGCCGAGTTCGGCGAGCAGGCGCAGGGCGCGGGTGACGGTCTGGCTCATGGGGTTCCCTGGGCTCTGAGGGTGAGGAGCGGAGAGACGATGCCGGCGGCGGAGACGTGGGTGGCGGCCCAGTCGGCCTCGTCGGCGGCGAGCAGCGCGGCGACGGTCGCGGCGTCCGGCAGGATGCCCTGGTCGGTGGGCGAGGTCAGCGCGCAGGCCGCCGACAGGTGGCCCAGCCGCAGCCGGCGGCGCTGGTCCAGGCCGCGCAGGGTGCCCGCGAGGTAGCCGGCCGCGAAGGCGTCGCCCGCGCCGGTCGGCTCCACCACGTCGACCCGCAGGGCCGGCTCGGCGACCGAACCGCCGCTGCGGTCCAGCGCGGTGACGGCGTGTCCGGAGTCCTTGACCACCAGCACGGCGGGCGACGGGAAGCGCCGGCGCAGCTCCGCCGGGGAGCCGGTGCCGAACGCGTCGTGCGCCTCGTCCGCGCCGAGCAGCAGCACGTCCGCGGCGTCCAGCAGTTCCGGCAGGACCGCAGGGTCGCGCCGTCGCCACAGCGCGGGGCGCCAGTTCAGGTCGAAGGAGACCAGCCGGCCCGGTCGGCGGCGGGCCAGCAGCGCCCGCACCAGCGCCAGGCAGTCCTCCGACAGCGCGGGCGTGATGCCGGTCAGGTGCAGCAGCGGCGCCCGGTCCAGCAGCGCGGCCGCCGCCGGGTCGTCCAGCAGTGCGGGGGAGAGGGCGGAGGCCGCCGACCCGGCCCGGTAGTAGTGCATGCGGCTGCTGCCCGCGCCGAGGTCGTACGGCAGCGCCGACCCGCCGGTCTCCTTCAGGTACACCCCGGTCGGGCGGTGCGGGTCCACGGCGACCGCCGAGACGTCCACGCCCGCGGCGGCGAGCTCGGCGGTCAGCCGGCGGCCGAAGCCGTCCGCGCCGACCCGGCTGATCCACGCGGCGGGCACCCCGAGGGCGGCCAGGGCCGCCGCCACGTTGGACTCCGCGCCCCCCACCGACGGCCGGAACGCGTCGACCGCCTCGAACGGGCCCGGCCGGTCGGGCAGCAGCACCGCCATCGACTCACCCAGGCACACTGCCGGGGCGGTAGCCGCGCCACCGTCCTGATCAGCCATCACACCGCTCCTCGCGTCGGCCGCGGTCCGTTGACCGCCGTCCGGCGTGAATGCTAGAACCGTTCCACCACCATGCGCAATACACGTTGCGCATAGTGCAACCCCGCAGATCGGCAGGGAGTCGCGGGGACCAGATCGGAGGCACCACGGTGGACCAGCAGTACTTCGCGGACCGCGCCGAAGGACCCGGCATCGACCCGGCCGCCGTCGCCGCCCTCGCCGAGGAACGCCTCGACTGGCGCTTCAAGGCCCTCCCCGCCGACGCCTGGGGCCGCACCGTCCGCGAGTACCTCGCCACCGGCCCCACCCTGGACGCCTTCGGCACCCCGCTGCTCACCCTCGACGCCGCCGCCCTCGACCACAACCTGCGCACCATGGCCGCCTGGTGCGACCGGGCCGGCGTCCGGCTCGCCCCGCACGGCAAGACCACCATGGCCCCCGCCCTCTGGCAGGCCCAGCTCGCCGCCGGCGCCCACGCGATCACCCTCGCCAACCTGCCCCAGCTGCACGTCGCCCGCGCCTTCGGCGTCCAGCGGGTGCTGCTCGCCAACACCCTGCTCGACCCCGCCGGCCTCGGCTGGCTCGCCGCCGAGCTCGACCGCGACCCCGGCTTCGCCTTCACCTCCTGGGTCGACTCCGTCGACAGCGTCCGGCAGATGGACGCCGCGCTGCGCGCCACCGGCGCCACCCGCCCCGTCGAGGTGCTGGTCGAACTCGGCGGCCCCGGCGGCCGCACCGGCGCCCGCGGCGTGCCCGCCGCCCTCGAGGTGGCCGCCGCCGTCCTCGCCGCGCCCACGCTGCGGCTGGCCGGCGTCGGCGGCTACGAAGGCGCCCTCGCCCACGACGCCACCGACACCGCGCTCGCCACCGTCCGCGGCTACCTCGCCGACCTCGCCGAACTGCACCACCGCCTCGCCGCCGACTACCCCACCGCCACCCCCGTGGTCACCGCCGGCGGCAGCGCCTACTTCGACACCGTCGCCGAGGAACTCGTCCCGCTCGCCGCGCAGGTCCCCGGCACCCTCGTGGTGGTCCGGGCCGGCGCCTACCTCGCCCACGACGACGGCTTCTACCGCGGCATCTCCCCGCTCGCCCGCACCGCCGCCACCCCGCTGCGCTCCGCCCTGCACGGCTGGGCCCGCGTCGTCTCCCACCCCGAGCCCCAACTCGCCCTGCTGGACGCCGGCAAGCGCGACCTCCCGTTCGACGAGGGCCTGCCCGAGCCGCAACTCGTCCGCGGCGCCGGGGCGCTGACCGGCGCCGCCGTCACCGCCCTCAACGACCAGCACGCCTTCCTGCGCGACGCCGGCTCCCGGGCGCCCGTCGGCGCGGTGCTCCGCCTCGGCCTCTCGCACCCCTGCACCGCCTTCGACAAGTGGAGCCTGATCCCCGTCCTCGACCACGCCGACGCCGAACACCCGCGCGTCGTCGACCTGGTGAGGACCTACTTCTGATGCCCGACCTGCTGCTGCGCGGCGCCACCGTCGTCGACGGCACCGGCGCCGACCGCCACCGCGCCGACGTCACCGTCACCGACGGCCTGATCGAGGAGATCGGCACCGGCCTGACGGGCCGTCAGGTCATCGACGCCGACGGGCTGGTGCTCGCCCCCGGCTTCATCGACATGCACGCCCACTCCGACCTGCGGCTGCTCGTCGAACCCGCCCACCCCTCCCGGATCACCCAGGGCGTCACCTGCGAGGTCCTCGGCCAGGACGGACTTTCCTACGCGCCCGTCGACGACACCACCCTCCCGGCGCTGCGCCGCCAACTCGCCGGCTGGAACGGCGACCCCGACGGCTTCGACTGGAACTGGCGCGGCGTCGGGGAGTACCTGGACCGGCTCGACCGCGGAACCGGCGTGAACGCCTGCTACCTGGTCCCGCACGGCAGCGTCCGGATGCTCGCCATGGGCTGGGACAACCGCCCGCCGCGCGCCGACGAGCTGGCCCGGATGCGCGCACTGCTCGACCAGGCCCTGCGGGAGGGCGCCGTCGGCCTGTCCACCGGCCTGACCTACACCCCCGGCATGTACGCCGCCACCGCCGAACTGGTCGAGCTCTGCCGGGTGGTGGCGGCCCGCGGCGGTTTCCACGCCCCGCACCAACGCTCGTACGGCGCGGGCGCGTTGGAGGGATACGCGGAGATGGTCGAGATCTCCCGGCGGTCCGGCTGCCCGCTGCACCTCACCCACGCCACCATGAACTTCGGCGTCAACCAGGGGCGCGGCGCCGACCTGCTGGCGCTCGTCGACGCCGCGCTCGCCGAGGGCGTGGACGTGACACTCGACAGCTACCCGTACCTGCCCGGCTCCACCACCCTCGCGGCGCTGCTGCCCAGTTGGTCCACCGAGGGCGGCCCCGAGGCCACGCTGGCCCGGCTCGCCGACCCCGCCGCCCGCGAGCGCATCCGCGTCGACGTCGAGGAACGCGGCAGCGACGGCTGCCACGGCGTGGTCACCGACTGGGCCACCATCCAGATCTCCGGCGTGCGCACCACCGCCCTGGCCGCCCTGGTCGGGCGGAGGATCTCCGAACTCGCCGCCGAACAGGGCATCTCCGGCACCGAGGTGTTCTTCGGACTGCTGCGCGCCGACCAGTTGGGGACCACCATCCTCCAGCACGTCGGGCACGAGGAGAACGTCCGCGCCATCATGCGGCACCCCGCGCACACCGTCGGCAGCGACGGACTGCTGGTCGGCGCCCGCCCGCACCCCCGCGCCTGGGGCACCTTCCCCCGCTACCTCGCCCGCTACAGCCGCGAGTTGGGCGTCCTCACGCTGGAGCAGGCGATCGCCCGGATGACCGGCCGCCCCGCCCGCCGGCTCGGCCTCGACCGGCGCGGCCTGATCCGCCCCGGCCACCACGCCGACCTGGTGCTGTTCGACCCCGAGACGGTCCGCGACACCGCGACCTTCGACCAACCCCGGCTGCCCGCCGCCGGAATCACCCACGTCTTCGTCAACGGCGTCGCCGCCCTCGCCGACGGCCGGCCCACCGGCGCGCTCGCCGGACGGGCGCTGCGCCGCGACGCGGACCGGCTGGTGCGCAGCCGGTAGGCCGCCGGTAGATCGCCGGTAGGCCGCCGGTAGGTCGCCGCACCGCCGGGCGCAGTCGCCCGGACCACACAATCCCCAGTACGGACAGAGGAGTTGGCAGGAATGGACACGCAGCAGTTGCGCGCGGAGCTGACCGAGCAGCCGGTGATCGCGGTGGTGCGGGCACCGGTGATCCCCGACGCGGTGGCGCTGTGCGAGGCGCTCGCCGAAGGCGGCATCGGATGGACCGAACTCACCTTCACCACCCCCGAGGTGACCCGCCACCTGGCCCGCGCCGCGGCCGCCGGCTGCCGGGTCGGCGTCGGCACCGTGCTCACCGCCGCGCAGGCCCGCGAGGGCATCGAGGCGGGGGCGGCCTTCCTGGTCACCCCCGGCCTGCGCCCGGCCGTCGCCGAGGTCGCCCGGGAGGCCGGAGTCCCGGTGGTGATGGGCGCGTTGACGCCCAGCGAGGTCGCCGACGCGCTCGACCTCGGCGCCGCCGCGGTGAAGATCTTCCCCGCCAAGGCCTTCGGCCCCGGCTACTTCAAGGACCTGCGCGGCCCCTACCCGACCGTCCCGCTGGTCGCCTCCGGCGGCGTCAACGCGGGCAACGCCAAGGCCTTCATGGACCACGGCGCACTCGCCGTCTGCGCAGGCACCGACGTCGTCCCGCCGCAGGCCGTCGCGGACGGCGACCGGGCCGAGATCACGCGCCGCGCCAAGGAGTTCGTCGCCGCCCTCGGCTGAGCTCGCCCAGGGCTGAATCCGCCCCCGGCTGAGCTCGCCCAGAGCTGAATCCGCCCCCGGCCGGGCGGCGCGCCGTCAGGTCAGCGGGGTGCGGGTGCGGGTGGTGGAGTACAGGTGGCTGTCGCGGAACTCGGTGGCGGCCAGCGTGCGGCCGACGATGATCACCGCCGTGCGCAGCACGCCCGCCTCCTTCACCTGCCCGGCGATGTCCTCGAGGGTGCCGCGCAGGATCAGCTCGTCCGGGCGGCTGGCCATCGCCACCACCGCGACCGGGCAGTCCGCGCCGTAGTGCGGCAGCAACTCCTCGACCACGCTGTCGACGTAACGCGCCGCCAGGTGCAGCACCAGCAGCGCCCCGCTGCGCCCGAGCACCGCCAGCTCCTCGCCCGGCGGCATCGGCGTCGCCTGGCGGGCCACCCGGGTCAGGATCACCGTCTGGCCGACCGTCGGCACCGTCAACTCCCGCTTCAGCGCGGCCGCCGCCGCGGCGAACGCGGGCACGCCCGGCACCACCTCGTACGGGATGTCCAACGCGTCCAGGCGGCGCATCTGCTCGGCGACCGCGCTGAACACGGACGGGTCGCCGGAGTGCAGGCGGGCCACGTCCAGGCCCTCGGCGTGCGCCCGGGCGATCTCGGCGACGATCTGGTCCAGGTCCAGGTTGGCGGTGTCCACCAGCCGGGCCCCGGGCGGGCAGTCCGCCAGCAGCTCGGCCGGGACCAGGCTGCCCGCGTACAGGCAGACGCCGCAGGCGGCGAGGGTGCGCTGACCGCGCACCGTGATCAGGTCGGCGGCACCCGGTCCGGCGCCGATGAAGTAGACGGTCACTTCGCTCCTCCAACATCCTTGGTGACGCTCCACTGGGTCACCGGCATCGCCTGCCGCCAGCCCGTGAAGCCGCCCACCGGCACCGCCTGCGCGACGCTCAGCCTGTACAACTCGCCGCCGCGCTGCCGGTACCACTCGGCCAGCAGCGCCTCCGACTCCAGGGTCACCGTGTTGGCGACCAGCCGGCCGCCCGGCGGCAGCGCCGCCCAGCACGCCTCCAGCAGCCCCGGCGCGGTCAGCCCGCCGCCGACGAACACCGCGTCCGGACGCTCCAGCCCCGCCAGCGCCGCCGGGGCCGCGCCCCGCACCACCCGCAACCGCGGCACGCCCAGCGCCGCCGCGTTGCGGACGATCCGCTCGGCCCGCACGGCGTCGCGCTCCACGCTGACGGCCCGACAGGACCGGTGCGCCCGCAGCCACTCGATGCCGATCGACCCGGAGCCGCCGCCGATGTCCCACAGCAGCTCCCCCGGGGCCGGGGCGAGCGCCGCCAGCGTCGCCGCCCGGACATGACGCTTCGTCAACTGCCCGTCCGACTCGAAGAGTTCGTCGCGCAGGCCGGGTACCAGCTGGTTGTGCGGCGCGTCCGGTCCGGCCGCGCACTCCACCGCCAGCACGTTCAACGGATCGCCCGGCGTGAGCGACCACCGCTCGGCGACGCCCTCGCGCACCGCCTCGTCCGGCCCGCCCAGCTGCTCCAGCACCCGCACCCGGCTCGGCCCGAAGCCCCGCGCCGTCAGCAACTCGGCCACCCGGCCCGGGGTGGCGGCGTCCGCACTCAGCACCAGCAGCCGCCGGCCCGGGAACAGCGCCGCGTGCAGCGACTCGGCGGGGCGGCCCACCAGCGTCACCACCTCGGTCTCCTCCACCGGCCAGCCCAGCCGGGCACAGGCCAGCGACACCGAGGACGGATGCGGCAGCACCCGCAGCCGGTCCGGCTCCACACCGCACTCCAGCAACGTCCGCCCGATCCCGTAGAACATCGGGTCGCCACTGGCCAGCACCGCCAGCCGCTGCCCCGCGAACTCCGCCAGCAGACCCGGCACCGCAGGCCGCAGCGGCGACGGCCAGGCCACCCGCCGCGCCGTCACCTCGTCGGGCAGCAACGCCAACTGACGCGCACTCCCCAGCACCGCACCCGCCGCGAGCAGCGCCTCGCGCGCGCTCCCGGCCAGCCCCGGCCAGCCGTCCGCGCCCACCCCGACAACGGTGATCGGTGACACGGAACGCTCCTCACGGCTCGGCACTGGACTGCCGCAGCCTACCGGCAAGCCCCCGCCGCACCGCCCCCGAGCTGGGCAAACCCGAGGTGCGACATTGGCCACACGGGGGGCGGCGGCCGGTTCGTCAGGGCTGGTAGGGCAGATGCGGCATGCGGAGCCTCAGGGTCGGTACGGCAGCTGCGGAGCCTCAGGGCTGGTGGCATCTCAGGGCTGGTACGGCAGCTGTGGCACCTCGAAGCAGTTGTCGTCCATGTCCGGCACCTGGGTCACCCAGCCGCCCCGGCCGCCCGCCGCCGAGTCCTGCCAGCGGGCCGCGTTCAGGCACGCCCTGGTCGCCCCGGTCGGGCGCGGCGCGGGCGCGAACGAGGCCGGGATCAACAGGCCGTGCGCGTCGTACGGTTCGGCCCGGTCCATGAACCGCTCCACGCAGGCCCGGGTCAGGTCCGCGCCGCAGGAGTCCATCGCGTCCGCCAGCCACTGCGCGCCCGCCCAGCCCTCCAGCTCCCAGGCGGACACCAACGCCTCCCGCTCCGGGTAGTACCGGGCCATCGCCGCCCGGAACTCGCCCACCGCAGGCACCGCCGTGTCGGCGTAGTTGCGCGAGGACGAGGTCGCCCACAGCACGTCCCGGCAGCCCGGAGCGTCCGCGTACGCGGCGCGCGCCGTCTCCGACCAGTTCTGCACGTTGGTCACCTTCGCCACCGGGCGCACCCCCGCCGCGTCCAGCGCCTGGCACAGCGCCGCGTTGCCCCGGGTGTCCATCGCGTCGAACAGCAGCTCCGAGCCGTCGGCCCGCATCGCCGCCGCCACCGCCTGGAAGTTCGGCAGCGCCAGATCCACCCGCTGGCTCAGCACCCGGAACCCCTCCGCCCGCAGCCCCTGCTCCAACTGCGCCGCGTAGCGCGCCGAATCGGCCTGGCTGTAGGCCACCACCGCCGCACTGCGCACGTTCAGCCGCTGCTTGAAGAATCGGTAGACCTCGGTGCTCTGGTACAGCGTCCCGCCCCAGCCCACCGCGCGGCCGTCGCGCGGCGAACTGCTGCCGTAGATCGAGTACAGGTGCGGCCAGCGGTCGTACGCGGTGCCGATCGGCTGGCCGCCGACGTCCGGGACGCCGCGGCTGCTCACGTACCCGGCGCCCGCGTAGTCCAGCACGCTGCCCGAGACCAGCGCGAACACCCGCTCCCGGTCGATCAGGCGGTGCACGCAGTCCTGGTTGCCGACCCCGCTGCCGCCGTCGTCGCAGGTGACCACCCTGACCGTGCGGCCGTGGAGTCCGCCGTGCTCCGCCAGCGACTGGAAGAAGGCCAGTGCGCCGAACCGCGGACCGGCGAAGGTCTCGCTGCCGACCGGGCTGGTGAGCGAGGTGATCACACCGACCTTCACCTCGGCCGCCGTCACCCCGACGTCGGTGGCACCGCCGTTCGTCGCGCCGCCGTTCGAGGAGGCTCCGGCGTTTCCGGACGGTGCGGGGAAAGCGGTTGCAGGCAGCCGGGTGCCGCACCCGGCGGTGAGGGCCAGCAGCACGGCGGCCAGCGCTGTGGCCGACCGCCGTGCCGGGTGCCTTGCCGGCTGCCGTGCTGGCTCTCGTGTCGGGTGCCGTGGAACCCGGAAGCCGATCAACCGGGCCCGATCAACTGCAGCCGGGCACTGCGGTGGTGGCACCACCGCTGAGCTGGACCAGGCCGCAGAGCGTGCTGGTGGACACCTTCCAGGTGCCGTTCTCCAGCACCGCCTGGCCGGAGGCGTCGGGCTGCACCACGGCGCCCTGCAACGACAGCGAGTAGGTCACCGCCGCCGTGGTCGCCGAGGTGAACTGCACGTTGGTGACGGTCGCCTTCACCTGCCCGACCCGCGGGTCACTCGCGAAGCCCTGCAGCACCGGTGCCAGCTGCTCGCCGTTCTGCAGCAGCGCGGCCTTGTCCGGCAGCGAGGTCGCCGGGTCGAAGAACTTCTCCCAGTTGGCGGTGATCGAGGCCTTCGCCGCCGCCGGGTCCGCGGGCGCGGTGCCGGTGGCCGAGGCGTTCGGGGAGGCGCTCGGCGAAGCCGGAGCGGTGGTGGTCGCCGGTGGGGTGGCCGGTGAGCTGCTCTTGCTGCTGCTCCCGCTGCCGCTGCTGCACGCCGCGACCGCGAGGAGCAGCGCGAACAGCAGACCGGTCAGGCGGAGCAGTGCGCCGCGACGGCGCGGGACGGGGGTGTGGGGTGGGCGCGAGCCGGCGGGGGCCGCGTTGTGCTGGTGACGCATCCGCATCTCACCGCGTTCCTGCTGTGTGGGGGCTGGGGGCTGGGGCTTGGTCTCCTGGTCCGGGGTCTGGGGTCCGGGGGTGGTGACGCCGCGGGTGCGGACCGCCGCGGTGGCGGCGTTGCGGTCCGCGGCGCGGCGCGGCGCGGGTGAGACCATGAAGGACGATATGCGGAGGACTCGCAATATCTGGCGCTTTGTAGGACATCTTGGCCAAATTCGACCCCGGTGGGCGGGCTGGAGAGCAGGGATGGACACGGGCAGGAGCGGCGGGGACGAGCGACACGCGGGACGTCGGGCGCTGCGCGAGAGGTCCGGATGGTTGCTGTCGGCGGCCGGTGCGCTGCTGTGCGTACTCGGCTGGTACGCGGTCTCCGGCGAGAGCGTGACGGCCCGCCAGGTGCCCTACCTCGCGTCCGCGACCATCCCCGGCGCCGCCCTGATCGTGGCCGGCGCGGTGGTGGCCACGGCCCGCCGCCACGCGGCCGACGACCTCCGGTGGCGTCTCGACCGGCTGCTGACGCTGCTGGTCGAACCGGAGCCGAGCGGTGGCGGCCTGTCTCCCGCCCCCGCCGGTCCGGATGACGGGCCGTCAGTGGCGCTGCCGGACGGCACGCTCCACCACCGGCGCGCCTGCCCACTGGTCGCAGGCAAGGCCGGCGCCCGCACGGTGACCACCGCCGAGATCCGTGCCCGCGCACTGGCCCCGTGCCCGGTCTGCGAGCCGCCGGAGGCGGCGAGCGCTGACGCCGGGTCCGCCGAGGCCGCGCCGCGCCGGCCCTCGGCGGGCGAAGCCCCTTCCAGTGAGGGCCTCTCCGGGGAGCGGCCGCCGGGTGGGGGGTCGGGATGAGTGGCGGTCTGCCCGTCGATCTGGCGTTGGCCGGGGTTGCCGTCGGCAGTGCGGCTGCGCTGAGCGGTGTCGGGTTGGTGGTCACGTACCGGGCGACCGGCGTGTTCAACCTGGCGCAGGGGGCGCAGGCGATGGTCACCGCGTACCTGCTGCGCGAGCTCGTCGTGGTGTGGCACTGGCCGGTGGCGCCCGCCGCGCTGCTCTGCCTGCTGGTGGTGGCGCCCGCGACGGGGGTGCTGCTCGACCGGGCGGTGTTCCGGCCGTTGCAGCGGCGCGGGGCCGGAGCGGCCGAGACGCTGGTCGCGAGCCTCGGTGTCTTCGTCCTGCTGATCGGTGTCGCCGTGCTGCTGTGGGGGACCACCCCGTTCGGCGACGCGCCCGCCCTGCTCCCCGGTACCGCGCTCGCGCACCTGGCCGGACACACCCTGCGGTTGGACACGGTGCTGCAACTCGCCACCGTCCTCGCGCTGGCCGCCGCCGTCGGCTGGGTCAGCGCCCGTACCCGGTTCGGGATCCGGCTGCGGGCGGTCGTCGACGACCGCCGGCTCGCCGAACTGTCCGGCGTCGACGCCGACGCGGTCTCCGCCGCCGGATGGGCGTTCGGCTCGTTCACCGCGGGCCTGGTCGGCGTGCTGCTCGCGCCGCTGCTGCTCCTCGACCCGTACGGCCTGCCGCTGCTGGTGATGGAGACCATGGTGGTCGCCGTCGCCGCCCGGCTCCGCAGCCTGCCCGTCGCGGTCGCCACCGGACTGGCCCTCGGCATCGCCCAGGCCGAACTCACCCAGTACCGTCCGATCGGTCAACTCCTGCCGTTCGCCGAGGCGTTGCAGGCCAACCTGTTCGCCGTGGCACTCCTGGTCGCCGCGCTCCTGCCCTGGCGGACCCCCGCCGACCCGGGCGCCGCCGCCGTCCTGCCCGGCCCGCGCCCCACCGTCGCCGGTACCGTGCTGCTCCAACTCGGCTGTGCAGTACTGCTGTTGATTCCGCTGAAGTTCCGCGCCGAGGACCTTCGGCACGCCCTCGACGTCCCCGCCCTGGCCCTCGTCCTGCTCTCGGTGGTCGTCGTCACCGGGTACGGCGGCCAGATCTCGCTCGGCCAGGCCGGGTACGCGGGCCTCGGCGCCCTCGGTACCGCCCTGCTGACCTCGGGCCGGATCCCCGGCTTCGGCACTCTGCCCGCGCTCCCCGCCCTGCTGCTCGCCACCGTTGCCACCGCCCTGTTCGGACTGCTCACCGGCCTGCCCGCGATCCGCCGCCGCGGTCTCGCCCTGGCGTTCGCCACCTTCGCCATCGGCGCCGCGCTGAGCCGCCTGGTCTTCGACCAGCCGTACGCCACCACCGGTCTCTCGGTGAGCCGTTCGGGCCTCCCGTCGGAGGACCGGGCGTTCTACGCGGTCGAACTCGCTTTTCTCGTGGTTGGATTGACGGTCACTCAACTCCTCCGACGAGGGAGGCTCGGACGGGCGCTGACCGCGATGCGCGACCACCAGGCCGGTGCGGCGGCGGCCGGGGTGAACGTCCCGGGGCTGAAGCTGCTGGTCTTCATGGCCGGTGCCGGGATCGCCGCGCTGGGCGGAGCGCTGTTCACGATCGGCGGTCAGGGCTTCGAACCCGCCACCTTCGACCCCGTCCGGGGCCTGCTCTGGTTCACCGCCGTGGTGGTGGTCGGCGCCGACAGCGCCGCCGGCGCGATCCTCGCCGCCGCCCTCCTGATCGGACTGGACGCCGGCGCCGTCACGGGCGTCTCCGCCCTCGTCGTCGGCACCCTCGCCGCCGCCCTCGGCCACCTCCCCGGCGGAGTCACCGGCCTGCTCCACCGCCTCACCGGCGTCCCCGCCGGTCCCGCCTACCAACTCACGCCACTGGGACGGTCGTTGCGCGAGCGCGAGCGCGAGCGCATGCCGACAGCGGAGCGGAGGGACCGCGTTGGCTGACCTTGCGGACGCCGTCACCACGGAGACCTTCAGTGCGGACACCGTCGCGGCGTGGATGGAGGCGCATCACACGACCAGCGGGCCGTGGGGCGCGGTCGGTAGCGGGCGTCGCCGACCGTCCGGCCGTGGCAGGGAGCCGGGGCGCGACACCCGCCGGGCGGAGCCGTGACGGACGACCCGCTGAGCGCCCACGGCATCGTCCGCCGATTCGGCGGCCTCACCGCCGTCGACGGCGTCGATCTGACCGTGCCGGCCGGGCGGATCACTGCCCTGGTCGGGCCCAACGGGGCAGGGAAGAGCACTCTGTTCGACTGCCTGGCCGGCGCGGTGCGACCCGACGCGGGCCGGGTGGTGCTCGCCGGACGGGACGTCACCGGCCTGCCCGACCACGCCCGCGCCCGCCTCGGCCTCGCCCGCACCTTCCAACAGCTCGCCGTCTTCCCGGACCTGACCGTCGCCGACAACGTCCTGCTCGGCGCCGAACACGGCCGCACCGCCCACCCCGGCCTGCACGGCACCCGGCTGCGACTCGCCCGCCTCCGCGCGGCCGCCGCCTCCCGCGCCGTCGGCCACCGGCTCGGCGGCGGCCCACCGCACGCCGCCGCGCGGGACGCCACCCGGCGCGCCCTGGACCTGTTCGGCCTGGCGGAGCAGGCGAGTTGGCCCGCGGACCGGCTGCCGCCCGGTGCGCTGCGGCTGGTCGAACTCGCCCGGGCCGTGGCCGCCGCACCCACCGTCCTGCTGCTCGACGAACCCGCCGCCGGACTCGACACCGCCCAGACCGCCCGCCTCACCACCGCCCTGCGCGCCCTCGCCACCGACGGCCTGGCCCTGCTGGTGGTCGAACACGACCCCGACCTGATCGGCCGCCTCGCCGACACCGTCCACGTCCTGACCCGCGGCCGGGTGGTAGCCGCCGGTCCGGCGGCCGGGGTCCTCGCCGATCCTGCGGTGGCGCGGCTGTGGGGCAGGGAGTGACGATGCGTCGGAGCGCCCCCGCCGCCGGGCCGGAGGCCGACTGGGCCCCGGATCTGATCGGCCGGCTCGCTGACACCGTTCACGTGCTGGCCCGCGGCCGGGGTTCTCGCCGATGCGGCGCTGGCGCGGCTGTGGAGTGGGGAGTGACGATGCATCGCAGCGCCCTCGCCGCCGCCCGGCCGGAGGCCGACCGTGCCCCGGAGCCGGCCGGCCGACTCGCCACAGCCGTCCACGACCTGACTGTGTGCGTGGAGGTGCCAGGTGACGCTTGAGTGCGCAGGGTTGACGGTCCGGTACGGCCTGCTGGAGGCGTTGCACGGCATCGACCTGGTGTTCCCGCCTGGGCGGGTGACCGTCCTGCTGGGGCGCAACGGGTCCGGGCGCAGCAGTCTGCTCGGCGCCCTGTCCGGCGCGCTGCGCCCGGCGGTCGGGCAGGTGCGCTGGGACGGCCGGGAGGTGACCGCGTGGGGGGTGCCCCGTCGGGTGCGGGCGGGGATGCGGCTGGTCCCGCCCGAGCGGGGCGTCTTCGGTTCGCTGACGGTCGCGGAGAACCTCGGCCTCGGCGCGCCCACCGGTACCGAGGCCGGTGCGCTCTTCCCCGAGCTGCCGCCCCTGCTGACCCGCCCCGCCGGCACCCTCTCCGGCGGGCAGCAGCAACTGGTCGCCCTGGCCCGCGCGTTGCTCGCCCGCCCCCGGGTCCTGCTGCTCGACGAACCCGCCCGGGGCCTCGCCCCGCCCGCGGTCGCCCGCCTCCACACCGCCCTGCGTCAACTCGCCACCGACGGTGGCACGGTGGTGGTCGCCGAGCAGTCCCTGCCACCCGCGCTCACCGCCGATAGCCTGGCTTACGTCCTCACCCGCGGCCGCGTCACGTTCCAGGGCGAGGCGGCGGAACTGCGCCCACCGGACGGCTGGGCCCGCGCCGACCGCTGAACCGAATGCCGGGCGCGGGCGTCTGGTCCGGTGTATCCCGTGCATCCCGGGCGTACCGCGAGTCGCGTACGCTCTCGCACCAGCCTTCCGACTCCGGTGGAGCCATGGACCAGACCGCATCACTGTCAGCACCCGCCCGCCGCATCCGGCGGATCGTGCTGGCCGGCCCGGCGATCCTCGCCGTGCTGTTCGTCGCGTTCTACGTGCAGCGGCCGCTGCACCGTCGCGGCGGGTGGCAGCCCTGGGTCTTCACCTTCAACGGCGTGGTGTTCCTCGCCCTGGCCGGGCTTGTTCCGGCCGCGCTCGGCGTGTGGGCGCTGGCGCGTCGGCGGCGGGCCGCCGGTACGGCGCCTGGGTGGGCGTGGCGCCGGTCGCTGGCCGAGGTCGGCATGGTCTACGGGACGCTGCCGTGGGTCTGGATGATCCTGTTGCCGGGCGAGCGGGCCGGCGACGCCTCGCGCCAGCGGGTGAGCCTGGTCCCGCTGCGGGACCTGTTCGAGATCGTCGCCGCCGGGCCGCTGGGAGCGACGCTGCAGATCGGCGGAAACCTGCTGGTCTTCGCGGCGCTGGGGTTCTTCGGCCCGATGCGGTTCGCCCGGCTGGCATCGGCGTGGCGGGCGCTGGCGCTGGGGGCGGCCTGCTCGGTGCTGGTCGAGACCGCGCAGTACGTCTTCGAGCTGGACCGGGTGTCCTCGGTGGACGACGTCCTGGTCAACGCCGCGGGGGCCGGGCTGGCCGCGCTGGCGTCGCGCCGCTGGTGGCGCGACGCCGACGCGAAGTCGACCGGCGCCGACGCCGGGGAGCCGAGCCGCGTCCGGTCCGGGTCGGCCTGACGCCGTCTCCGCGTGCGGGCAGGCGCGTGCTGGTCGCCGAGGACGCCGCGCAGTGACCGACCCGGCGGTCGGGCGGCGTGGAGCGGTGGTGCGGCAGAATCGGCGGGATGGACGCGCAGCCGCTCATCTTCCTCGACGTAGACGGTCCGCTGATCCCGTTCGGCGGGCAAGCCGACGAGTACCCGGCCCGCCTGACCGAGCGTCAGATCATCGCGGCGGTCGGTGTGGCGAGCCCGCTACTGTCCCGGCTCGACCCGGCGAACGGGCCCCGGCTGGCCGCCCTGCCCGGCCGACTGGTGTGGGCCACCACGTGGATGGCGGACGCCAACGCCTGCGTCGCCCCGCTCCTCGGCCTGCCGCCGCTGCCGGTGATCGACTGGCCGGACCCGACCGAGGACGAAATCCGCGACGTCGAGGCCGGGTTGCACTGGAAGACCCGCCCACTGGTGACCTGGGCGGCCGGTCAGCCGTTCGCCTGGGTGGACGACGAGATCACCCCCGCCGACCGCTCGTGGGTCGCCGCCCACCACCCCGCGCCCGCACTCCTCCGCCGGGTCGATCCGCGGACCGGACTGACCGACGACGACTTCGCCGCGCTGGACTCCTGGCTACGCGCCCAGGTTTGACGGGGCGCCCGGTCGGCGGACAGCAGGGTCGACGGGGCGTCAGGCGTCCGGGGGGACGGTGCCGCCCAAGGCGCGGAGGAGGAAGGGGAGCAGGCGGTCGGCGGTGTGGCGGGCGGTGGCTGCGTCGACCTCGGCGGGGGACTGCGGGGTGAGGAAGAACCGGGTCATGATCGGTCCGAGGAGCACCTCGCCGAGCAGGTCGGCGTCCTCGACGGGCGGGATCTCGCCGCGCTCGACGGCGAGGTGGACGACGGCCGTGACCCGGCGGTAGACCGGGGCGAGGAAGGCGGTGGCCAGCGCCTCGGCCAGCGCGGTGTTGTGCGCGGCCTCGCCGATCAGCGCCCGCATCAGCCGGCCGCTCTCGCCCGTCACGGTGGTGGCCTTGTCGTGCAGGACGACCCGCAGGTCGCCCGCCAGGGTGCCGGTGCCTGGTGGGGTGTCGGTGTCGGTGGGGGTGTGCACGGCGGCGGCCGCGATCACCAGCTCCTCCTTCGAGGACCAACGGCGGTACAGCGTCGCGGTGGAGACCCCCGCGCGCGCCGCCACCGCGGCGGTGGTCAGCCCGCCGTAACCGCTCTCCGCCAGCACCGCCAGGGTGGCCTCCAGCAGCGCCCGGTCGCGCCCCGCGTCCCGGGGCCGGCCCCGACGCGGCGCGGCGACGGGAGCGGACGGAGGGGAGCCGGGGGTGGACGGCAGGGAGCCGGGGGTGGTCTGCGGGGCGGTCGGGGGCGTGGAGCGGGCCATGTCGCCAGTCTAGATGCCCAAAGTAGAAACGAAATCGTTTCGTTTCGTTTATGCTCGCCGCATGAGCGCCCTCACCGAAGACCGCCGGTCGTTCGACCCCGCGGCCACCGTCGCCCGTCTGCACACCGCCTTCGCCTCCGGCCGGACCCGGCCGCTCGCCTGGCGCAAGGCCCAACTCCGAGCGCTGCGCACCCTGTTGGTCGAGCAGGAGGCCGCCTTCGCGCAGGCTCTGCACGCCGACCTCGGCAAGAGCGCCACCGAGGCGTACACCACCGAGATCGGGTTCACGATCAACGAGATCGACCACACCCTGCGCCACCTCGACCGCTGGCTGCGGCCCCGCCGGGTCCCCGTGCCGCTGTCGCTGCGCCCGGCCCGGGCCCGCACGGTGCGCGAACCGCTCGGCACCGTGCTGGTGATCAGCCCGTGGAACTACCCGCTGCAGCTCGCGCTCGCGCCACTGATCGGCGCGCTCGCCGCGGGCAACTGCGCGGTGGTCAAGCCCAGCGAACTCGCCCCCGCCACCTCGGCGGCGCTCGCCCACTGGCTGCCCCGCGCCCTCGACCCGCAGGCCGTCGCCGTGGTCGAAGGCGGCGTGCCGGAGACCACCGCCCTGCTGGAACAGCGCTTCGACCACGTCTTCTACACCGGCAACGGCGCCGTCGGACGCATCGTGATGACCGCCGCCGCCCGCCACCTCACCCCCGTCACCCTGGAACTCGGCGGCAAGAGCCCCGCCGTCGTGGAACCCGGCGCCGACCTGGCCACCGCCGCCCGCCGGATCGCCTGGGGCAAGTTCATGAACGCCGGCCAGACCTGCGTCGCCCCCGACTACGTCCTCGCCGTCGGCGAGGCCGGCGCGGCGATCGAGCCGCACCTGACCGCCGCGATACGCCAGATGTACGGTGCCGACCCGGCCCGCAGCGCCGACTACGGCCGGATCGTCAACGAGCGCCACTTCGACCGGCTCACCCCGCTGCTCGCCGACGGACGGATCGTCACCGGCGGCGACCAGGACCGCGCCACCCGCTACCTCGCCCCCACCGTGCTCGCCGACGTCGACCCGGACGCCCCCGTGATGCGCGAGGAGATCTTCGGCCCGATCCTGCCGATCGTCCGCGTCCCGGACCTGGACGCCGCCATCGCCTTCATCACCGCCCGCGACAAGCCGCTCGCGCTGTACGCCTTCACCGCCTCCGCGCACACCAAGCGCCGGCTCGCCGCCGAGACCTCCTCCGGCGCCCTCGCCTTCGGCGTGCCCAACGCCCACCTCACCGTCCCCGGACTGCCGTTCGGCGGCGTCGGCGAGAGCGGCCAGGGCGCCTACCACGGCATCCGCTCCATCGACACCTTCAGCCACACCAAGGCCGTCCTCGACAAGCCCCTGCTCGCCGACCCCCTCCGCCTCGCCTACCCGCCCTTCACCCCCCGCAAGTCCGGCCTGCTGCGCCGCCTGCTCTGACGGTCGGACGACTCCTGAACCCGGCGGCTCGGTGTGTCGAGGGGCCGCGCGGGTCCGGCCGTCACGTGAGGGGGCGGCCCCAGACCTGCTCCGTGCGGGCGGGGTCGGCGAATCGGCCCAACTGGCCCACGTCGACCCAGGAGCGGCCGGCTCCGTAGTTGTAGGGGAGCAGGGAGTCCGTCACCTCGCGCGGCGCGAGGCTCTTGTCGTACATCGCGACCAGCCCCTCCCCGGTGTCGGCGAACACGTACCGCTCGGCGTAGACCTGGCCGTCGTGTTCCCACTCGTGTCGCACGACGGGCGTCTGCAGGACGGTCTCGAACCACGCGGCTGCGGCTTCGGCGAGCACCCGGGAGGTGCCGGTCGCCTCCATGGCCAGGTCCGTCGGCTCCTCGGGGAGGTAGTACATCTCATGGTGACCATGGATCAGGTCGCCGCGGACCGTGGGGCCGGCCATGTGCACCCCGAAGGTGGCCAGGTGGGTCCTGCGCTCCGGGTCGCTGACGTGGGCGACGGCCAGCAGGGCGGCTTCGTCCTCGTTGCGCATCACCTCGCTGTGGGTCACCGGGAGGGTCCAGTCGGCGGTGCGCTTCCGGAGCGCGGACAGGAAGGCGAGTTCGCCGGGGCCGAACCTGTACCAGTGGTAGTAGCGGGGAGGGCGGAACCACGGATTCTCGGACACGGCGGCCACTGTAGAACCTGACCCCACTCGCACTACCGGACAATCGGAGCCTGGTGCCCGGGCCGTGGTGACGGGAGGCTCAGCTCGGGCCGCCGAGGTGGCGGTTGCGGGTGGTGCGGGCGGACCGGAGTTCGGCGGCGGGGAGCCGGGTGAGGTCGGCGAGGGCGGCGGTGACGGCGGCGGCGAGCGCGTCGCGCAGGGTGGCGGGGTCGTCGGTCTCCGGGACGACCTGGTCGACCAGGCCGGTGGCGGTGAGGGCGGTGGCGGTGATGCCCTGGGAGCGCGCGAGTTGGGGCGCGTGCTCACCGTCGCGGTGGACGATCGCCGAGGCGCCCTCCGGCGGGAGCGGTGCCAGCCAGGCGTGTTGGGCGGCGATCACCCGGTCGGCCGGGAGCAGGGCGAGCGCGCCGCCGCCGGTGCCCTGGCCGAGCAGGACGGCGAGGACGGGGGAGCGCAGCCCCACCAGGGTGGTCAGGCAGTGCGCGATCTCCAGGGCGATGCCGTCGAGTTCGGCTTGTACGGAGAGTTCGGCGCCGGTGGTGTCGATGACCGTGAGAAGCGGGAGGCCGAGCTCCTCGGCGATCTGGGCCTGCTGCCGGACGGCCCGCAAGTCGGCCGCCGTGAAGGGGAGTTCCGGCGCGCCGGGGGCGGGCCGCTGCTGGGCCACGACCATCACCGGGTGGCCGCCGATCAGCGCCAGGGCCCGGACCAGGGCGCTGTCGCCGTCCAGCGGGAGGAACAACTCGGCGGTGTGGTGCAGCAGTTCGAGTGCCGTGAGGCGGTCGGGGCGGCGGGTGCGCAGCACCGACTCCCAGGCGTCGGACGGCGGCGACGGGAGGATCGGGATCGCTGCGGCCGACACTTCGGGAATCGCCGCGACCGGGGCCTCGGTGTTCGCCGCGTCCGGGACCTCCGGGATCGCCGCGTCCGAGGCCTCCGGGGCGGCGGCCGGTGAACCCGGCTGCGCGGTCAGGACGGTGAGGGCGCGGGTGAGGAAGTCGCGCAGCCGCTCGGGCGGGACGACGGCGTCCACCCGGCCGTTGGCGGCCAGCGTCTCGGTGCGCTGGACGCTCGGCGGGAGCGGTTCGCCGCGCAGTTCCTCGTAGACGCGCGGACCGAGGAAGCCCAGGCGGGCCTCGGGTTCGGCGAGTACCAGGTGGCCGAGGGTGCCCCAGGAGGCGAAGACACCGCCCATGGTGGGGTTGCGCAGGTAGGTCAGGTACGGGAGGCCGGCGGCGCGGTGGGCGTGGACCGCGGCGGTGACCCGGACCATGCACAGGAACGCGGCGGAGCCCTCCTGCATCCGGGTGCCGCCGGAGACCGGCAGGGCGAGCAGCGGGAGTCGTTCGGCGGTGGCGCGCAGGACGGCGCGGGTGATCCGCTCCGCGGTGGCGACGCCGATCGAGCCGCCGAGGAACCCGAACTCGCAGGCGATCAGGGCGACCGGCCGCCCGTCGACCAGGGCCCGGCCGGTGAGCACCGCCTCGTCCAGCCCGGTGCGCGCCCGGGCGCGGGCGAGCGCGGCCCGGTACTCCGGGTCCGGATGGTCGGTGGTGATCGGCTCGTCCCAGCTGTGCAGACTGCCGGGGTCGACCAGCAGATCGAGGAGCTGGCGTGCCGTCACCTGGGCCTCCGTCATGGTTCAGGGCTGCTGCGGTCCAGCCGAGCCTATGGGTGTGCGGGCCGCTCCCGGCGGGACGGCGCACGGTGGTGAGCAGGATCACGGGCAGCAGGAGCGACCGCGCCGCCCCGAGTAACCGGTAGCCGCCCGACTAATTGGTATCTGAGATACGGATTAGCTAGAGTCGTCGACGTGAGGCTGACCAAGCACACCGACATCGCCCTGCGCATCGCCATGCGCCTGGCGGTCCTCGGTGCGGACGAGACCCCGACCACCCGCGAGGTGGCCGAGGCGGTGGACGTCCCCTACCACCACGCGGCCAAGGTGGTCAGCCGGCTCCAGCACCTCGGCGTGGTCGAGGCCCGGCGCGGACGCGGGGGCGGGCTCGCGCTCACCTCGTACGGCCGGACCGGGTCGCTCGGCCGACTGGTCCGGGAGCTGGAGGGCGAGGGCGACGTGGTCGGCTGCGAGGACGAGCCGCCCTGCCCGCTGCGGCACGCGTGCCGCCTGCGCGGCGCGCTGCGCCGGGCGCAGGAGGCCTTCTACCAGACCCTCGACCCGCTCACGGTGGACGACCTGGTCGGCCCGCCGACCGGGCCGGTGCTGCTCGGCCTGCCGCGTCACGCCCCGCCCGGGTAGTCGGGTAGGCGTTTCCGGGCCCGGGTTGGAAAAGGCTTTCCCATTCCCTTTAATCCGCATCTCAGATGCGAGTTTGGAGTCAGGATGCTGTCCGAGAAGTCCGCGCAGACGGTTCGCGCCACACTGCCCGTGGTGGGCGGGGCGATCGGGGAGATCACCGGCCGGTTCTACGCGCGGCTGTTCGAGGCCCACCCGGAGCTGCTGCGGGACCTGTTCAACCGCGGGAACCAGGCGGCCGGTACCCAGCGGCAGGCGCTCGCCGGGTCGATAGCGGCGTTCGCCACCGCGCTGGTCGAGCACTCGGACCAGCGGCCGGACGCGATGCTGGCGCGGATCGCGCACAAGCACGCGTCGCTGGGCGTGACGGCCGAGCAGTACCCGGTCGTGCACACGCACCTGTTCGCGGCGATCGTCGAGGTGCTCGGCGACGCGGTCACCCCCGAGGTCGCGACCGCGTGGGACGAGGTGTACTGGCTGATGGCCAACGCGCTGATCGCCATCGAGCGGCGGCTGTACGAGGAGAGCGGCACCAGGGGCGAGCGCCGCCCCTACCGGGTGGCGGCGCGGACCGCCGAGACCGCGGACGTGGCGACCTTCCTGCTGCACCCGGCGGACGGCGGGCCGGTGCCGCCGCACCGGCCCGGGCAGTACGTGTCGGTGCAGGTCGAACTCCCGGACGGCGCACGGCAGATCCGCCAGTACAGCCTCTCAGGGCGGCCGGACGGCGGGCTGCAGATCACGGTCAAGCGGGTCGCCGGCGCGCCGGACGGGGAGGTCTCCACCCACCTGCACCGGCACCTGGACGTGGGCGACACGCTGGACGTCAGCGCACCGTTCGGCGACGTGTCGCTTGAGGACGCCGAGCGGCCGGTGCTGCTGGCCTCGGCCGGGATCGGCTGCACCCCGATCATCGGCATGCTCGGCCATCTCGCCGAGACCGGCGCCACCCGCCGGGTGATCGCCGTGCACGGCGACCGCGACCAGTCCTCGCACGCCTTCCGCGCCGAACTCGACCAGCTGGTGGCCAAGCTGCCGGACGCTCAGGCGCACGTCTGGTACGAGCACCCGGAGGGCGAGTGGCCCGCCGAGCGCACCGGCCTGGTCGACCTGGGCGGCGTGAGCGTCCCGGCCGGCACCGTCGCCTACCTGTGCGGGCCGCTGCCGTTCATGCGAGCCGTCCGGGCCCGGCTGCTGGCCGCCGGGGTGCCCGCCGCCGACATCCACTACGAGGTGTTCGGGCCGGACCTGTGGCTGGGCCAGGACGCCTGACGCCCCATCAGGCCGGGCGGCGGGTGCACCGACCGCCCGGCGGATGGGAGCGGGGTCAGAGCGCGGCGGTGATGGCGTCCCACAGCGCGACCCGGGCGCGCAGCGCGGCGCGGACCGTCTCGCCGCACTCGTCCCAGCGGGCCTGGTCGTCGCCGCACAGGTCGATCAGCATCTGCATGGCCATCGGGGTGTGCTGCTCGCCGTCGACCTCGATGTGCCGGGCCAGGTAGTCCTTGAAGACGGTCAGCCGGCCCTCGGCGTCGTCGATGCTGATCACCTGCTCGAACATCTCGGGGATCAGGTCCTCGCGGCCGAAGGCGAAGGCGGCGGCCTGGCAGTGCACCGGGGCGTCCTCGATGATGCCGAAGGTGACGCCGGTGAACTCGGCGGCGGCCTGCGGGATCCCGGCGTCCTTCGCCGCCTGGTCGACCGGGCGGCCGGCCCGGAGCGCGGTGAGGAAGGCCGTCACGGCGGTGGTGTCCGCGCCGGCGGTGGCCATGCCGTCCAGGTAGAGCTCGAAGTGGCTGATGTACCCGTCGCCGAGCTCGTCGCTCTCCTCGACCAGGACGATCTCGTTGATCAGTCTCCGGCTCGCGGTCGGGCCCTCCGGCAGCCACGGCAGCGAGACGCAGGTGAGCTGCCGCTGCAGGGCCTTGAGCAGCGACATGAAGTCCCACACGGCGAAGACGTGGGTCTCCTGGAAGGTCCGCACCTTCTCCAGGGTGTTCAGGGAGAGGTACATCGGGTGGGTGACGACCTCGCGGCGGACCTCCTCGATCGACTCGCGCAGCGAGGTGAGGCCGGGGTGGGTCTTGTCCCAGTGGTAGCGGTCGGTGCTCATGGCGAAGCTCTCCCATGTGGTGTGGAGGGTCGGGAAACGGGGGGCTGCCGGTGGTGGCGGCAGCTGCGGCTCACTTCACGACGGCGCGGATCGCGTCGCGAAGCTGCTCGCGGCTCGGCTGGAGGGCTTGGTCCAGGCCGAGGGCGAAGGGGAGGACCGCGCCGTCGGGGCGGGTCACTCGGCGGGGCGGGGACAGCAGGCGGAAGTCCTCGGCGGCGACGGCGAGCACCTCGGCGGCGAAGCCGGCGAACCGGTTGGAGTCGTCGGCGACCACCAGGCGGCCGGTGCGGGCCAGCGAGTCGGCGAGCGCGGCGCGGTCCAGCGGGTACAGGGTGCGCGGGTCGAGCACCTCCACCGAGATCTCGTCCGCCAACTCCTCGGCCACCGCGAGGGCGTGGTGGACCAGTTGCCCGACGGCGAGCACCGTCACGTCGGTGCCGGCCCGGTGCACGCGGGCCGCGCCGAGCGGGACCGGGGCGAGCGGCGCGGTGACGTCCTCGCGGACGCCGAGCGCGCCGGCCGGGGCGAACAGCACCACCGGGTCGTCGTCCTCGATCGCCGAACTCAGCAGCCCGTAGGCGTCGGTGGGCGTGGCCGGCACCAGGGTCTTGATGCCCACGTGCGCGAACAGGCCGTACGGCTGGTCGGAGTGCTGGCCGGCCCAGCCGGTGCGGGAGCCGGAGCCGGGGACCACCACGGTCAGCGGGACCTTGGCCTGGCCGCCGGTCATCAGGGAGAACTTGTGGGCCTGGTTGGCGAGTTGCTCGAAGACCAGGAAGAGCAGCGAGGGGATCTGCAGTTCGATCACCGGCCGCATCCCGGCCAGCGCGGCCCCGATCCCGGCGGAGGTGAAGGCCTGCTCGGACAGCGGGGTGTCCACCACCCGGTCGGCGCCGAAACGTTGCTGCAACCCGAGGGTCAGACCGGCCAGGCCCGCGCCGACGTCCTCGCCGAGCACGCACACCGCCGGGTCGCGCTCCAACGCGTCCGACAGCGCCCGGTTCATCGCCTTGGCGTACGACAGCAGGCTCATGCCGGTGCCCCCGCCCTGGGCCGCAGCCCGCTCGCGTACAGGAAGTCGTCCGCTGACGCGATGTCAGGAACGGCCGATTCTTGCGCGAAAGTGGAGGCGGACGCCAGTAGTTGTGTGATTTCGGTGTCGATCGCGTCGATTTTCTCGGCGGCCACCGCCCGGCGGGCGAGGGCCAACGGGTCGCGCTCGCGCCAGGCGGCGACCTCCTCGGCGGTGCGGTAGGCCAGCCGGAAGCGGCGCTCCATGGTGTGGTGCGCCTCGAAGCGGTAGGTCAGGCACTCCAGGAAGCTCGGGCCGCCGCCCGCGCGCGCCCGCCGCACCGCGCGTTCGGCGGCGGCGCGGACGGCCTCCACGTCCATGCCGTCCACCGTCTCGGCGGGGATGCCGAACGCCTCGGCGCGGCCGCGCGCCGACCCGCCGACCGCCGCGGCGGCCGGCAGGGTGGTGGCGTAGCCGTTGTTCTCGCAGACGAACAGCACGGGCGCGCGCCAGATCGAGGCCAGGTTCAGCGACTCCAGCAGCACACCCTGGTTCAGCGCGCCGTCGCCGAAGAACGAGGCCACCACCCGGGGCCGGCCGAGCCGTTGGGACGCCCAGGCCGCGCCGACCGCGATCGGCGCGCCCGCGCCGACGATGCCGTTGGCGCCGAGGATGCCCAGCGAGAAGTCCGCGGCGTGCATCGAGCCGCCCCGGCCGAGGTTCAACCCGCCGACCCGGCCCGCCAGTTCGGCGAGCAGTCGGGCCGGGTCGGCGCCCTTGGCGAGCACGTGGCCGTGCCCGCGGTGGGTGGAGGTCAGCTGGTCGTCGGGGTCGAGCGCCGCGCACACGCCGACGGCGACCGCCTCCTGCCCGATGTACGGGTGGGTGCCGCCGACGATCAGTCCGGACTTCACCCAGTCCAGGGCGAGTTCCTCGAACGAGCGGATCAGCCGGATCATCCGGTACCGGCCGGCCGGATCCGCGAGGTGCGGCAGGCTCACCGGCCGGACCGCCACAACACCGGGCAGAACTCCGGGTCCGCGTAGTCCGGTCGGCCGTCCGCGTCGCGGCGCACCACCGCGTCGTGGTTGTACACCACCGGGCTGCCGTCCGGCTTCAGGAACGAGCGGTAGCGGTTGCCGCCGTCCTGCAGGTGCAGCGAGACCGCCCGGCGGGGCTGGGCGGAGCGGTTGGGGCCGCTGCCGTGGTAGGTGCGGCAGTGGTGGAAGGAGACGTGCCCGCGGGGGATCTCGACCGGGATGCGGTTGACCGCGGCGCCGTTGAACTCGGCGTTCTCCGCGAGGAGTTGGTCGAGCTCCGAGCGGTCGCGTTCGGCGAAGTGGCGGGTCGAGTCGTCGCCGCCGGGCCGCTCCTCCCAGCGGTGGCTGCCGTCCACCATGGTGATGGTGCCCATCTCGGTGGTGCAGTCGTGGAACGGCAGGAACGCGGTCAGCATCCGCTGCGAGGTGGAGGTCTGCCAGTAGTGCTTGTCGAAGTGCCAGGGCACCACGTTGCTCGGCTCGTCGGCGACCGGCGGCTTGAAGATCAGCGTCGCCTGGAAGACCCGGATCTCCTCGGCCTGCGCCAGCCGGGCGGCGACCGCGCCGAGCAGCGGCTTGCGCAGGATCCGGCCGATCTCCTCGTGCTCGTAGTGCACGTAGTCGTTGTGCCGCTGCACCGCACCGTCGGCGGGTGTCCAGGACGCCAGGTGCGGCGGGCGGCCGGGCAGTTCACGGTCCCGCTCGCCGCGGTAGTAGCGCTCGGTGGCGGCCTGCAGCAGGTCGAGTTCCGCGTCGCTGAACAGCCGCCGCGACAGGTACCAGCCGCGCTCGGCGTACTCCAGCACCTCCTCGGTGGTGGGCAGCAGCGCCGACTCCTCGTCGGTCAGCGTGAACGGCTCGATGGTGGTGGTCACGTGGGTCACTCCTCTCAGCTGTCCGCGGCGGCGCGCTCGCGCTCGACCGCCTCGTACAGGGCCTTGATGTTGGCGGTGCCGAAGGTGCCGGCGCCCCGCCGCTCGACCAGCTCCAGGAAGAGGGTCCGCCGCGGGTGGATGGAGCGGGTGAAGATCTGGAACAGCTCGCCGCCGTGGTCGCGGTCGACCAGCACGTTGAACTCGCGCAGCTCGGCGACCGGGATGGCGGTCGGGCCGAGGCGGCCCTCCAGTGCGTCGTAGTAGGTGCCCGGGGTGGTCAGGAACACCACCCCGCGCTCGCCCAACTCCCGTACCGACGCGGTGATCGAGCGGGTGGCGAAGGCCAGGTGCTGGACCCCGGCGCCGCCGTGGGCGTCGAGGAAGCCGTCGATCTGGCCGGGGCTGCGCGCGGTGTCCGGCTCCAGCAGGGTGAGGGTCACCGAGCCGTCGGGGCTCTGCACCACCCGCGAGTCCATCGCCTGGTCGCCGATCTCCACGTACTCGCGGAAGATCTCCCGGTACCCGAGGCCCTGCGCGGCGAACTCCACCCCGGCGTCCAACTGCCCGCCGGGCACCACGACCGCCACGTGGTCGAGCAGCACCAGCGGCCCCTCGCCGGGCAGTTCGTCGGCCGGCAGCGGGTCCGGGTCGGCGGTGAACCGGATCGCCACGTCGCCGAACCCGGCCACCGTGCCCGCACCGTCCAGGCAGCCGCCGCCGGCGTTCAGCGCCCGCTCGGCGGCCGAGGCCGCCGCGACCCGGTCGGTGAAGCGCAGCGCCAGCACCGCGACGCCGTCGCCGTGCCGCCGCACCCACTCGGCGACCTGGTGCTCGGCGTCCACCGCCGAGGTCAGCAGCAGCCGGATCGCGCCCTGGTGGGCCAGCACCTGCTCGGTGCCCGCCGCCACGGCGGCCGGCGCGGTCAGGGTGAACCCCCAGGCGTCGCGCAGGTGCGCGGCGTACTTGTGGGCGTCCTCCACGTACAGTTCGGCGTAGGCGAGGCCCGGGCCGGTCATGAGGTCCCTCCGAGGTGCTTGGCCGGGATGCTCGGCGGACCGAACACCAGGCTCAGGTTGTGGCCGCCGAAGGCGAAGGAGTTGGACAGCGCGTACCGCACCGGGCGGCGCTCGGCCGCGCCGCGCACGTGCCGCAACCCGTCCGCCGGGTCCGGCTGTTCGAGGTTGAGGGTGGGCGGCAGGACGCCCTCGGCGACGGCCAGCGCGCAGACCGCCGCCTCCACCGCCCCGGCGGCGCCCAGCAGATGGCCGGTCGCGCCCTTGGTGGAGCTGACCGACGGGCCGTCGGGGCCGAACACGGCGCGCAGCGCGGAGGCTTCGGCGCGGTCGCCGAGCTTGGTGCCGGTGCCGTGCGCGTTCACGTAGTCGACCGCGCCGGCGTCCAGGCCGGCCGAGCGCAGCGCGAGGCGCATCGCCGCGGCCGCGCCGGACCCGTCGGGGCGGGGCATGGTCGGGTGGTGGGCGTCGGTGGTCGCGCCCCAGCCGGCCACCTCCGCGTACCCGGCGGCGCCGCGGGCGGCGGCGTGCTCGGCCCGCTCCAGCACCAGCACCGCGCTGCCCTCGCCGAGCACGAACCCGTTGCGGCGGGCGTCGAACGGCCGGGAGGCCTGCGTCGGATCGTCCCAACCCGAGGCCAGTGCACGGGAGTTGTCGAAGGCGGCGGCGATCGTCGGGTGCAGCGGGGCCTCGCTGCCGCCGCACACCACGACGTCCGCCTCGCCGCCGCGGATCAGCCGCAGCCCCTCCGCGACGGCCTGCGCGCCCGCCGCGCAGGCGGTGATCACGGCGGAGCTGTAGCCGCGGATGCCGTGGGTGATGGCGATCCGGGCGGCCGCCATGTTGGAGAGCATCCCCGGCAGCAGGTAGGGGCTGACCGCGGCCCGGCCGCGCTGCCGGCGTCCGTCGGCCTGCTGCTCGTACGTCTCCAGCCCGCCGCCGCCGGTGGCCAGCACCACCGCGACCCGCTCCGGGTCGGCGTGCTGACCGACCGTCAGCTCGGCGTCGGCGAGCGCGTCGGCCGCGGCCGCCAGGGCGAGCAGCACGAAGCGGTCCGCGCAGCGGGTCTCGGTGGGCGGCAGCACCTCGACGGCGGGCACCTCGGGGGCGATCCCGGCGGCGCGCAGCCAGCCGGCGGCCGGGTGGCCCTCGGGCGGGGCGACCAGCCCGGAGCGGCCCGCCGCCAGCGACTCGAACACCTCGGGGACGCTGCGGCCGAGCGGGGTGAGGAACCCGATGCCGGTCACCACCGCCGCGGCGGCGCTCACCGCGCCCCGGCCTCGGCCAGGTGGCGCCGGCGCAGCAGCACCTTCCGGACCTTGCCGGTCGGGCCGACCGGGATCGACTCGTCGGCGACCGGCTGCACCGAGCGGACCACCTCGGCGACGTGCGGCTCCAGCGCGGCCAGCACCTCGGCGGTGCGGTCGCGCTCCTGGTCGGCGGCCGGGTCGAGCTGCAGCAGCACGTCCGCCACCACCGTGTCGCCGTCGCGGAACGCCACCACCGTGCAGTCCAGCACCTCGGGGCAGGCGGTCAGTACCCGCTCCTCGCTGGCGGCGGTGTGCAACCGGCGGCCGCCGGTCAGCTCGACCGTGTCGACGGCGCGGTCCACGTGGTAGTAGTAGCCGTCCTCGTCGCGGTACATCAGGTCGCCGGTGAGGAAGTAGCCGCGCACCCGGGTGCGGTGGGTGGTGACCGAGTCGTTCCAGTAGCCGAGCGACAGGGTGGGGGAGCGGGTGCCGAGCTCGCCGACCTCGCCGGGGCCGAGCTCGTTGCCGTCCGGGTCGAGGACCGCGCAGTCGACGAAGGCGTGCGGGCGTCCCACGCAGCGGCCGTAGCGCTCGGAGTCGACGGTGTGGGTGATGAAGAAGTGCGAGTGGCCCATCTCGGAGGAGCCCAGGCCGTCGATGAAGACCGAGCCGGCGGTGCGCACCCGGCCCTCGCGGGTGGCGGTCTCCCGGGAGCCCTGGGCGACCAGCCGGCGGATGTGTGCCTCGTGCGCGCAGTCGCCGGTGTTCCACCACAGGCCGACCGAGGCGAGGTCGCGCCGCGCGAGGTCGTGCCGGGCCAGGTCGGCCCAGGTGGTGGCGAAGCCGTACACGCTCTGCGGCTGCCAGCGCTCGATGGCGTTCAGCACCTCACCGCCGGACTGACTGGAGATCAGGTGCAGTTGGGAGTCGAAGCTGAGCGCCAGGTTGACCGCGATCAGGGTCGCCGCGTGCGGCGCGGGCAGCGCGCTGAGCACCCGGTCGATGCCCTGCGGGCGGGGCAGCAGCAGGCGGTGGCGGATCGCCGCGTACAGGCTGTCGTGCGAGTGCAGCACCGCCTTGGGCAGGCCGGTGGTGCCGGAGGAGTGGGTGATCGCCACCGGGTCGGTGGGCCAGTGCCGGTACGGCGCGGGCGCCGACTCCGGGTCGCCCGCGCCGAGTTCGGCGGTGTCGGCGAGCAGCGTGGTGCCGAAGTCCTGGTCGGCCAGCGCCTTGGCGTGCGCGGTGTCGGCGAGCAGCCCGGCCGCGTTCAACCGGCGCAGGTAGCGGGCCGAGGTGTCCGCGTCCAGCGCCGGGTTGAGCAGTGCCGGGATCGCGCCGAGCCGGGTCAGCGCCAGGAAGGCCAGCACCTGGTCGGCCGCGGCGGAGGCCTGCACCGCGACGGGGTCGCGCCGGCGCACCCCGAGGGCGTGCAGCGCGGCGGCTCTGGCGCGGACGGCGCGGTCGAGTTGACGCAGCGTCAGGGTGGTGAGGGCGGGGTGCTCGTCGACGGCGGTGTCGAAGGTCAGGGTCGGCGAGTCCAGGCCGAGGCCCTGCTCGACGCGGGTGGTCAGCACGTTGCCGGCGCCGACGGACGGGTCCGCGGACAGGACGGCACGCAGGGTGCGGATGCTCATGGTTCCCGTTCTGGTCGTGGTGCGGGAGGGGGAGTCGGGTTCTCGCGCGGCCGCGGTGCGCGAGGCGGGGTCGGGTGCGGTCAGGGAGCGAGCAGGACCGCGGTGGCGTGGTCCGGCGGGCCCTGGACGGCGGTGATCGCCAGGACCTGCTCGGCGTCGCCGTCCTCGATCAACAGGGCTGCCTGTTCCTGAAGTTGACGTGTATCGTGAAAGCCGGGGCCGAGCGCGACGACCGGGCCGTCGAGCTGCCAGCGCGCGGCCAGGTGGCCGAGCACCGCGTTCGGGTTGGACTGGTAGAAGAGCAGCGGCGGCACCCGGTGGCCTTCGGCGACGGCCTCGGCGAGCGCGTCGGCGGTGCCCAGGTCGCCGGTCGGGCTGACCAGCAGCAGGGCGGTGCGCGGCGCGTCGGCCGCGGGCGGCGGACCGTAGGCCAGGCGCAGGCAGCGTTCGGCGGCCTCCGCGATCAGGGGGCTGAAGGTGGAGACCACGAACCCGGCGATCGGCGGCAGCTGGTCGCCGGGACTGCTCGGCCAGTGCGCGCGGGCCAGCACCCGGAGCGGCGGGTCGGACGTCCGGCGAGCCGAACGTGCTTCGGTGGAAGGGGAGTTGACGGTCGGTATCACGGCGTGGCCTTGGCGGGCGGACGGGCGGCGCTCATGCGGGCGCCAGCAGCAGGGCGGTGTTGGCGCCGCCGAACGCGGCGTTGACGGTCAGGGCCAGTTCCGGGGCGGCCGGCCGGGGCAGGTCGAGGACCAGTTCCAGCGGGCAGTCCGGGTCCGGGGCCCGCCAGCCGGCGTTGACCGGCAGCCGGCCCGCGCGCAGCACGCCGACGGTGACGGCGAACTCCAGCAGCGCGGACGCCTCGAGGGCGTGGCCGTGCAGCGACTTGGTGGAGCTGACCGGCGGGGTGCCGGACGGGTAGAGCAGGGTGAGCGCGGCCGCTTCGGCCCGGTCGCCGAGCTTGGAGCCCGCGCCGTTGGCGTTGACGTAGCCGATCCGGTCCGGGCCGGCGCCCGCGCGGGCCAGTGCGGAGCGCACTGCCCGGGCCAGCCCGGCACCGTCCGGACGCGGCCGCACGACGTGGTGCGCGTCCCCGGTGCGTCCCCAACCGGCCAGCCGGGCCAGGGCGTTGCCGCCGCGACGGCGCAGCGCCGTAGCCGACTCGAGGACCACCGCGACCACGGCGTCGCCGAGCAGCATGCCCTGCCGGCCGAGACTGAACGGCCGGACCGCGCCGTCGGTGGACAGCGCCCGGCCGGCGTCGAACACCGCGAAGGTGTCCGGCTCGACCAGGTAGCCGGCGGCGACCACCACCCGCTCCCGGCGGCCGGAGGCGATCAGTGCGGCGGCGTCCGCCACCGCGGTGGACGCGGCGACGCACGCCCCGGTGTAGACCCGGGGCCGCAGCCCGGTGCGGGCGGCGACCTCGGCGGCAACCGGCCCGGTGCGCCGGTCGCCGTGCAGCGCCAGCAGCACCTCGTCGGCGCCCCCGTCCGGGGTCCGGCCGTGGCCGGGATCGGCCAGGGCGTCCGCCTCGGCCAGCACCGCCGTCAACTGGTCGGCCAGCCGCGGCGATCCGGCCGCGGTCGCGGCCAGGTCGGTGCGGCGCAGGTCGGTGGCGAAGCGGGTGACCGGGGAGAACGCCGGCCGGCCGGCCAGCACGCCCTCGGTCAGCGCCGCGAGCCCCGCGCCGAACGCCGAGCGGACCCCGACTCCCGCGACCAGCACGGCGCCTGGCGGCGGACCGTCCCGGAGAGCGGCGGTAGTCATGACCCGGCGACCCCGGCGACCCCGACGGTCTCCCCGGTCCCGGTCCCGGTCCCGGCGCCCGCCGCGGCGAGCACCGCACCGAGCGCCAGGGCCGCGTCGTCCACCGTGCGGATGGCGTCCAGGCGGTCGTCGTCCAGGTCGAGTTGCACCCCGTACGCCTGCTCGACCTCGGCGATCAGCCAGGTCAGCTCCAGCGAGCCGAGTTCCTCCTCGACCTGTTCGGGGGAGCGGTCGCCGTACCGGGCGAGCATCGAGCGGACCGCGGTGCGGTCGAGCGGGCCCTGCGGGGCCGGTCGGTCGACGCCCATCAGGCCGAGCCCACCGCGGACTTGGCGATCCGGGAGGCGACCTCGGCGGCGAACTCGTCGATCGTCATCAGCGCGGTCGACTCCATGTCGTCGAGTTCGAAGCGGACCCCGAACTCCTCCTCGACCTGCACCGCCAGGTCGGCCAGCGCCAGCGACTCCAGATCGAGCCCGGCCGGGCCCAGGTCGGTCTCCGAGGTGACCTGCGAGACGTCGTAGTTCATCGCGGCCAGGGTGGCGAGGACGAACGAGCGGACTTGTTCCTGCATGGGCTGACTCTCCAACGCGTCGGGAAGGGCGGATCGGTGTCCGGGCAGCACGGACCGGCGGAGGGGCGGACGGCGTCTGGAACCGTCCGGACCCGCCGGAGAGATACCGGAGACCCGGATGAAGGGGGGATCAGCGGGCGTCGTCGGCCTGTCGGCGCAGGGCGGCGGCGTCCCGCAGCAGCTTCCCGGTGGCGGTCCGGGGCAGTTGCGGCAACACGTGCAGGCGGCGGGGCAGCTTGTAGCCCGCCAGTTGTTTGCCGAGCAGTTCGCGCAACTGCTCGGCGGCGCCGCCCGGTCGGGACGGCGGGCAGGAGACGCCGTCGGCGGTCGCGGCATACGCCTCGATCGCGCCGTCGGCGAAGACCACCACGGCCTCGACCACGCCGGGGAGCCCGGCGAGGGTCTGCTCGACCTCGTTGAGGTCGACCTTGAGACCGCCGATGGAGATCTGGGAGTCGCGTCGGCCGAGCACCGTGACCAGGCCGGTCGCCGGGTCGAGCAGGGCCGCGTCGCGGGTGTGCAGCAGGCCGTCCGACCAGCGGGTCGGATCGGTCAGGCCGAGGTAGGGGGAGTGCGCGCGGGCGATGTGCAGTTCGCCGCCCTCGACACTGAGCTCCAGGCCGTGCACCGGTGCCACCGCAGGATGGTGACGGCCCGTCAGGTCGGTCGCGATCACGCCGACCTCGGTCATCCCGTACATGGTGCCCAGCGGCACCCCGTACCGGGCGCGGAACGCCTCCGGCAGGTGCGGGCGGACCAGTTCGCCGGCCACGATCATCCGGCGCAGCTGCGGCAGCGGCGGGGGAGCGGCGACCGCGGCCAGCAGCTCGGCGTGGAACGGCACGCCGATCACGGTGGTCGGTGCCGGCCCGGCGGCGACGGCCGCCAGGATGCCGCTCGGCGTCATCCGCTCCGGCACCACCAGCTCCACCCCGGCGTGCAGGGCGTGCAGCAGCCCGCCGACCAGGCCCAGCACGTGGACCGTGGAGGACAGCAGCACGGTGCGCTCGCCGCGCGCCGGGAACTCCGGCAGCCGGGCGTAGCAGTCGAGTTCGCGCAGCAGATCGGCCGCGGTGCGGGCGATCACCTTGGACGGGCCGGTCGAGCCGGAGCTCAACTGCACCAGCGCATGCCCGCCGGCCTCCGGCGCGTCGGCCGCGAGGGTGCGGAACTGCAGCTCGCCGTCGATGAGTTCGACCAGCACCCGCGGGTTCAGCCGCTCCAGCGCCCGGTCCACCTCGGCGGCGGTCAGCCGGTGGTCCAGCAGGACCGCCTGGCCGCCGGAGCGCCAGACCGCGAGCAGGACGGCGGCGAAGTCCAGCGACGGCGCCAGCCGCAGCGCGGCCACGCCCCGCTCGCCGAGACCCGCCGCGGCCAACTGCCGCTGCCGCTCGGCCACCAGGGCGCGCAGGGCGCCGCGGTCCACCGGAGCGCCGAAGCGCAGACACGGTTCGCCGTCCGGTCCGGCGAGTAACTGCTGGTCCACCCAGGTCGCGACAACCGTGTGGTCGCGCCCAGGAGTTGGGGTAAGCGTCAACGCAACTCCGCGCGCTCGAAAAGGGAAGCATGGGTCGAGAAGTTGTGATGCTTCAGTGTCGAACCCCCGTCGGCCCCGACCTTTGCACGGGAGTCCATCAAGGGTCAAGGTCTATACCAGTGGCCGGATGGCCCCTACGCTGTCCAACGTTTCCGGACCAGTTGACTGACCATCAGGAGGCTTGGAGGCGATGGTTCCGCTCACGCTGGCGGAGCACGGCGCGCTGGCGAAAGCCCGACTACCCGCCGCGATCTGGGACTTCTTCGAAGGCGGAGCCGGCCGCGAGTGGACCAGCCGGGCCAACCGCGCCGCGTTCCGCCGACACGTCCTGCGCCCGCGCGTCCTGGTGGACGTCTCCGCGCCGGACTGCCGCACCGAACTGCTCGGCGCCACGCTCGCCGCCCCGTACGGCGTCGCGCCGATGGCCTACCACCAACTCGCCCACCCGGACGGCGAAGTGGCCACCGCCCGGGCCGCCGCCGCGGCCGGCGCGCTGCTGGTCACCAGCATCTTCGCGGGCCGCACCCTGGAAGAGATCGCCGCCGCCGCGCCCGACGCACCGCGCTGGCTCCAGCTGTACTGGCTGCGCGAACGCGGCGCCCTGACGGCGCTGGTCCGACGCGCCGAACAGGCCGGCTACCAGGCGCTGGTGCTCACCGTCGACGCCCCCAAGGTCGGCCGCCGGCTGCGCGACCTGCGCAACGCCTTCGCACTGCCGCCCGGCCTCACCGCCGCCAACCTGGCCGCCGAACTCACCACCGGCGCCGGACACTCCGCCGCCGGTACCTCCGGCATCGAGGAACACTCCCGGCAGCAGTTCGACCCCGGGCTGAGCTGGGCCGACCTGGCCTGGCTGCGCGAGCGGACCCCGCTGCCGCTGGTGCTCAAGGGCGTGCTCACCGCCGAGGACGCCCGGCTCGCCGTCGAGCACGGCGTGGACGCGCTCATCGTCTCCAACCACGGCGGCCGCCAGCTCGACGGCACCCCGCCCGCGCTCGCCGCCCTCCCCGAGGTGGTCGCCGCCGTCCCGGCCGGCTACCCCGTGCTGGTCGACGGCGGCCTGCGCCACGGCGCCGACCTCGCCAAAGCCCTCGCCCTCGGCGCCCGCGCCGCCCTGATCGGGCGGCCCGTGCTGTGGGGACTCGCCCACGGCGGCGAGCACGGCGCCCGCGCCGTGCTCGACCTGCTGCGCGAGGAACTGCTCGACACCATGGTGCTCGGCGGCCGTCCGACCCTGGCCGACCTGGACCGCACCGCGCTCGCGCCCTGGCCGCCGCAATCGCTGACGTAGCGTCAGATCGGCTGTAGGTGGTTCTGCCCACCCGCCGTGGGCGATCCACCCAGAGCTTGCGCACCACCTTCGTGCTCGACCTTCACGTACAACGAGAGGATCCCGTGGCGACCGCACACCCCGACCCCGCCGCACCTGCCGCCACCGCCGAGTCGCTGTTCGCCGGCTGGGACTGGGAGGACCCGGAGGGGCTGACCGCGCGCACCGACGCGTTCACCGAGAACCTGGCCCGGTGCGAGAGCCTGGAGCAGGTCCGGGAGGAACTCCCGCACAGCCACCAGGACTTCCAGCAGCTGGGGGTGACCGGCCTGGAGTTCGCCGCGTTCCGCACCCGCCACCCGGCCGGGCTCGGCACCGACCTGGTCGGCCTGCACAGCGACACCGACGCGACCAAGCCCGGACCGGTCTACCGGGTCGACGGCAGCAGCCTGTTCACCCAGCTCGACATCTCGCAGCCGCTCCCGTTCGCCGACCACAGCGTCGACTGGGTGTACGCCGAGCACCTCATCGAGCACGTCCCGCTCGCCGTCGCGGTGCACTGGCTCGGCGAGGTCCGCCGCGTCCTGCGCCCCGGCGGCCTGCTCCGGCTCACCACCCCCGACCTGGCCCGCTACATCCACGGCTACCTCGACGAACGCGAGAGCTTCTTCGCCCGCCACCGCCGCCGGCTGCGCACCATGCGGGTCGGCCCGCCGATGCCCGAGCGGCGCGCCTTCATGCTGAACCAGATCTTCTACCACTTCGGCCACCGCTGGATCTACGACGAAGCCGAACTGCGGCACGTCCTCGAGCGCGCCGGGTACGCCGGATTCACCATCGAGCGGCGGGAGTTCCAGACCGGCGCCCGCCCCGACGTCGCCGACCTGGACACCGCCTTCCGCAAGGACGAGTCGATCTACCTGGAGGCCCTCGCCCCGGGAGCCGGACACTGATGCCGCTGCACCCGCAGGCCGAGGCGATGCGCGCCCGCCGCGCCGCCGCCGGCACCCCGCCGCTCTACACCCTCACCCTCGAGCAGGCCCGCGCCGCCGACCTCGCCGACCTGCGGGCCGCCACCGGCGCCCGCGAAGAGGTCGGCAGCGTCGAGGAGTTCACCGTCGACGGCCCCGCCGGACCGCTCACCATGCGGCACTACCGGCCCAAGCAGGCCCCGCCCGCCACCGCCCGCCCCGCCCTGCTGTACCTGTACGGCGGCGGCTGGGCGCTCGGCTCGCTGGAGACCGGCGACCCGATCTGCCGAGCCCTCGCCAACGCCGCCGGCTGCTCCGTCCTCGCCGTCGGCTACCGGCACGCCCCCGAACACCGCTTCCCCGCCGCCGTCCTGGACTGCCACGCCGCACTGGAGTGGACCGCCGGACACGCCGCCGAACTCGGCATCGACCCCGCACGGATCGCCGTCGGCGGCGACAGCGCGGGCGGGAACCTGGCCGCCGCACTCACCCTGCTCGCCCGCGAGTGCGGCGGACCCGCGCTCGTCCACCAACTGCTCGTGTACCCGAACACCGACCACCGGCCGGGCTCTGACGCGCCGTCCGGCCCGGCGGACCCGCTGCTGTTCAACCGGCACTCGGTCGCCTGGTACTGGTCGCACTACCTCGCCGACCCCGCCGACGCCGACGACCCGCTCGCCTCCCCGCTGCGCGCCGCCGACCACGCCGGCCTGCCGCCCGCCACCGTGATCACCGCCGAGTACGACCCGCTGCGCGACGAGGGCGAGGAGTACGCCGGGAAGCTGCGCGCCGCCGGCGTCCCCGTCGAACTGCGCCGCTACGCCGGGATGCCGCACGGCTTCTTCGCCATGCCGGGCGTCCTGGACGACGGCCGGGCCGCCCAACGGTACGCCGCGCAGCGCCTGGTGGCGGCCTTCGAGAGCGCGCCCGCGGACCGCGCCGGGGCGGGGCGGCCGTGAGCGGCCCGCTGCGGCTGGCGGAGCTGCACGGCTCGCTCTCGGATCCGCTGCTGGACGCGATGACCTTCCTCAACGAGGTCACCGGCCGCTACCCCGACGCGGTCTCCTTCGCACCCGGTCGCCCGTACGAGGAGTTCTTCGACCCCGCGGAGATCCCCCGCCACCTGGACGCCTACCTGCGGCACCTGCGCGAGGAGCGCGGCCTGACGGAGAGCCGGGTCCGGCAGGAGGTGTTCCAGTACGGGCGCACCAAGGGGCTGATCGCGCCGCTGATCGCGGCCGCGCTGGCCGCCGACGAGGAGCTGGCGGTGGACCCGGAGGCGCTGGTGGTCACCGTCGGCGCGCAGGAGGGCATGCTGCTGGTGCTGCGCGCGCTGTGCGCGGACCCGGACGACGTGCTGCTCGTCTCCTCGCCCTGCTACGTCGGGGTGACCGGTGCGGCGCGGCTGCTCGACCTGACGGTCCGTCCGGTCCCCGAGGCCGGCCCGGACGGCGGCCTCGACCCGGAGGCGCTGGCCGCGGCCGTCCGCGAGCTGCGGGCCGCCGGGAAGCGGCCGCGGGCCTGCTACGTGGTCCCGGACTTCGCCAACCCGAGCGGCGCCAGCATGGGCCTCGACGCCCGCAAGCGGCTGCTGGAGGTCGCCGAGGAGGCCGGGCTGCTGCTGATCGAGGACAACCCGTACGGCTTCTTCGGCCGCACCGCCCAGGCCCGGCCCACGCTGAAGGCGCTGGACGGCGACGGGCGGCGGGTGGTCTACCTCGGCTCGTTCGCGAAGACCTGCTTCCCCGGCGCCCGGGTCGGCTACGTCGTCGCCGACCAGCAGGTGATCGGCCCGGACGGGCGGCTCGGGCTGCTCGCCGACGAGCTGGCCAAGCTGAAGAGCATGACCACCGTGAACACCTCGGCGCTCAGCCAGGCGGTGATCGGCGGGATGCTGCTGCGCGGCGGCCTGCGGGCCGCCAACGAGCCCGCCCGCCGGTTCTACGCGGCCAACATGGAGCTGCTGCTGACGGAGTTGGAAAAGGCTTTCCGGCACACCCCCGGCCTCACCTGGAACGCCCCGGAGGGCGGCTTCTTCGCGGTGCTGACCGTCCCGTTCCAGGCCGACGAGCAGGCCCTGGACGCCTGCGCGCGGGAGTACGGCGTGCTGTGGACCCCGATGTCCGGCTTCTACCCGGACGGCGGCGGCGAGCACCGCCTGCGGCTGTCCTGCTCCTACCTGACGCCGGAGCAGATCACCGACGGCGTACGGCGACTGGCCGCGTACGTGCACACCAGGCTGCCGGCCGGCGGGGCGGACGGCCGGTAGGACGGCGCAGCGAGCAGGGGTCGGGCTGGGTGCCCGGCCCCTGCTCGGCATGCGCCGTCACGGGCGGCGGGTCAGCGGACGCGTTGGGCGAAGAGGCGGGCGGACCAGGCCACGGCGAGGACGGTCATCAGGGCGGTCAGCAGCAGGCCGCGCCAGACCGCGGGGGCGTCGAGGTGTCCGGCGAAGAGTTCGCGCATGCCTTCGACGGCCCAGTAGCAGGGGTTCCAGGAGGCGGCGGTCCGCAGCCAGGCGGGGGCGAGCGCGATCGGCAGCAGGGTGCCGGAGAGCAGGGCGAGCGGCTGGGCGATGGTGTTGACGACGGGGCCGAGGGCGGCGTCCGTGGGCACCAGCAGGGCCAGCCCGTAGGAGACCGAGGAGGCCATCATCGCCATCAGGGCGAGCAGCGCGAGGGCCAGCAGCAGGTCCGTGAAGGAGACGGTCAAGCCGAACGGGATGGCCAGCACCGCGATGATCACCGACTGGACGAGCAGCGCGGTGGTCTCCCGCAGGGCCCGGCCGAGCAGCAGGGCGACCCGGCTGACCGGGGTGACCCGGGAGCGCTCGATGATGCCGGCGTGCAGCTCGCCGAGCAGCGTGAAGCCGGTGAACAGGCCGCCCATCACGGCGAGCGCGGAGAGCAGGCCCGGCACGTAGATGCGGTAGGCGTCGGCGGTGCTGTGCGCTCCGGAGGCGGCCAGCGCCGAGGTCAGCAGCGGTGCGAACAGCAGCAGGTAGGTGAAGGGCTGGAGCAGCCCGACGGCGAGCCAGGTGGGGGAGCGGGCCATCAGGAGCAGTTGGCGCTGGTAGACCAGCCAGGTGTCGCGGGCGAGCTTCACGGGGACCTCACGGGGCGTCGGGAAGGATCGAGGGCTGACGGCGCTGACGCAGGGTCAGCCGGGCGGCATCGGCCGCAGGAGGTCAGCTGTGCACCAGCGGGCGGCCGGTGAGTGCCAGGAAGACGTCGTCCAGGCTCGGGCGCTGCAGCTGGACGTGCTCCGGCTCCAGGCCGGCCGCGGCCAGCGCGCGCAGCAGCTGCGGGATGGCGGTGGCCGCGGAGTCCACGTGCAGGCGCAGGCCGTCCTCGCCCGGCAGGCTCTCCAGCCGCTGCACGCAGGGGAGTTCGGCGAGGGCGCGCTCGGCTCGGGCGGTGTCGCCGTCGCCGGGCAGGCCGATGGTGACGGCGTCGCCGGAGATCTCCTGCTTGAGCTGCTCGGGGGTGCCCTCGTTGACGATGCCGCCGTGGTCGACGATGCCGATCCGGTCGCAGAGCGCGTCGGCCTCGTCCAGGTAGTGGGTGGTCAGCAGCACGGTCATGCCGTCCTCGCGCAGGCGGCGGACCTCGGCCCACACCTGGGCGCGGCTGCGCGGGTCGAGTCCGACGGTGGGCTCGTCGAGGAAGAGCACCTTGGGGCGGTGCACCACGCCGAGGGCGAGGTCGAGGCGGCGGCGCTGGCCGCCCGAGTAGGTCTTGCAGAGGCGGTCGCCGAACTCGCCCAGGTCGAAGGCGGCCAGGCCGTGCTCGGCGCGCTGGACGGCCTCGGCCTTGCCGATGCCGTACATCCGGGCCTGCAGGACGAGTTCCTCGCGGGCGGAGGCGTTGTCGGTGGTGCCGCCGCCCTGCGCGACGTAGCCGATCCGGCGGCGGACCTCGCCGGGCTCGCGGAGCAGGTCCGCGCCGGCCACCGAGGCGTCGCCGCCGTCGGGGGTGAGCAGGGTGGCGAGCATGCGCAGGGTGGTGGTCTTGCCCGCGCCGTTCGGGCCGAGGAGGCCGTAGATCTCGCCCTCCTCGACGTGCAGGTCGATGCCGCGAACCGCGTCGACAGCGGTACCGCGGCGGGGCTGGAAGGACTTGCGCAGCCCCTTGGTCACGATCAACCCGGACTCCTGTGGTCGGTTGGGATCGGATGCCGGAGCAGACCCTAGGGCCCGAGCCGGTCTGCCGACAATGGTCTGGACCAGATGGCGGGACGGGTTCAGCGCGGTGCGCGCGCGAACCGCTCCAGGCGTTCGACCGCGGCCACCGCGCCGCCGCCGTCGAGCAGTTGACGGCCCAACAGGCGTGCGGCGGCGCCGATCTCGGGCCGCGTCAGAGCGGCCGACAGCGCTGCGTGCAGCTGGTGGGGGGTGGCGGTGGCGAAGTCCACCTGGACGGCGGCGCCGAGGGCGGCGAGCCGTGCGGCGGTCACGGGCTGGTCGTGCCGGATCGGGGCGACCACCAACGGCCGCCCGTGGACCAGGGATTCGCCCACGGTGTTCATCCCGCCGTGGCACAGTACGGCGTCCACCGCCCCGCGCTCAAGCAGTTCCAGCACCGGAACCCGGTCCAGGGCGATCGACCCGGGCGGCAGTGCGGCGTCCCCGGGGGCCGCCACCACCGCCTGGACGTCCGGGAGTTCGGCCAGCGCGGCGGCCACCCGGCGGTGGAAGTCGCCCGCCACCTCGGCCGACAGGGTGCCCATGGTGACCAGCACCCGGCGTCGGTCCGGGTCCAGCAGCTCCCAGGGGAACGGGAGTTCCGGGCGACCGGCGAGCAGCGGTCCGACCAGCGCGTATTGCGTCGGCACGGCCGGCAGGCCGACCAGCTCCGCGCAGGTCGGCGCGATCACCAGGTCGGGCGAGAACCGCGGGTCGGTGAACCGGTCGGCGGGCAGCCCGGCCCGCTCCCACAGACCGTGCAGCACCCCGTCCAGCCACGCCGTCAACTCCCGGTCGTCGTCCAGCGGTCGGCCGATCTCCAGCGAGGACGGGGCGAACGAGGCCCAGGGCACCCCGGCCTTCTGCGCGGCCAGCGCGCCCGCCGGACTGTGCTGGTCGGCCAGCACCACGTCGGGCCGCCACTCGGCGATCGCCCGCTCCACCGCGCGCAGCGTGAACCGGGTGTACGGCGCGACGAAGCCCTCCCACAGTGAGCGCACCGCCGCCGCGCCGCCCGCCGCCTGCTCCCGGAACACCCGGGCGCCGGTCGGGTGCACCACGGCGTCCGGCCCCAGCACCGGCCGCAGCGCCGACTCCGGCCCCACCCAGCAGAGTTCATGGCCCTGCAGCTCCCACTCCAGGGCCAGCGCCCGGGCCGGCAGCAGGTGCCCGGCCAGCGGCGGGACCACCACCAGGCAGCGCAGCGGACGGTCGACGGCGGTTTCCACGGAGGCCACGACGGCTCCCTCCGGACGGCGCCGGATTTCGCGGCGCGGGTCAACGGGCGGACGGGCGAGAGGTGTTGGGCGGCGGCGGTGCGGCGCCTGCGTTCGTCGTGTGCAAACGACGGGGGAGCGGTGAAGGTCCGGCGCAGGCGGTGCGAAGGAAGCCCCGGTGATCTCTTGTGCGGGCCGGGGAGGCGACGGAATACTAGCCCGCGTGACCGCTCTGGAGGCAGTCGCCGTCCACCTGCCGCCCGTCGCCGAACCGATCGAACTGGTCGGAGCGCGCCTCGGGCTGACCGATCGTCAGGTCAAGCTGTTCCGCCGGTTCCACGGACTCGACCAGGTCCGCCTGGACCCGGACGGCGACCTGACCGATCTGCTCACGGCAGCGGCGTCGGCCCTGACCGAACTGCGCGGCCGCGAACACCGGGTGAAGTACGTGCTGCACGCGCGCAGCCTGCCGATCGCGGCGCCCTACCCGCACAACCCGCTGCACGAACTGCTCGGCCGTCTGGGGCTGGACCATGCGCGTGCCTTCACCATCACCCACCACGCCTGCGCCGGCTCCCTGCTGGCCCTGGACGTGGCCGGTCGGCTGCTGGCGGCAGATCCCGACCCCGAGGCGATGGCGCTGATCCTGGCGGGCGAGAAGACCTTCACCCGGGACGCCCGACTCGTCCCGGACACCGCCCTGTTCGGCGAGGGGGCGGCCGCCTGCCTGGTGCGAGCCGAAGGCGAACGCGACCGCGTGCTGTCCTACGCGGTCGACCAGCACGGCGAATTCGACGGGCGATTCGCCGACGATCCGGAGCTGCTGGAGCGCTATCAGCGCAGCTACCCGGAGCTGGTGGTCGGCGTGATGGAAGCCGCACTCAAGGAAGCCGGCGAGACCTGGGAGTCGATCCGGCTGCTGCTTCCGCACAACGTCAACCAGGTCTCCTGGAAACGGATCTGCCGCCTGACCGGGTTCCCGCCCGAGCGGGTGGTGCTGGACAACGTCCCCGCGGTGGGGCACAGCTTCGCCGCCGACGTCCTGCTCAACCACCACACCGCCACCACGCGTGGCCTGCTCCGCCGCGGCGACCGCTACCTGGTGGCCGCGTCCGGACTCGGTGCGACCTTCGCCGCCATGGTGCTGCAGCACTGAGGCCCACCGCCTCCGCACGTGCCGCGGTGCCCGGCGCGCCGACCGCGCCGCCGTCACGCCGCCTCGCCGCCTTGTGAATCATCAGGCCGTGCCCACCAGTTGGGCCCGGCCGGATTGGGAATCGCCATGACCGACTCCACCGTTGCCGAAACCGCTGCCGGTACCGAAGCCGCTGCCGACGTCGACTCCGCCGCCGACCCCGAGCTGCGCGCCCGCGCGCTCGACGGGATCCTGCTGCTGCTGCCCCGGGTGCTCAAGAAGGAACTGCCCGAGGTCGGCGAGAACGCCTGCCTCTTCGACGAGGTCGGGCTGACCTCCGCCGCCACCCTGGAACTCATCCTGGAACTCGAGGACCACCTCGACGTGCAGATCGACGTCGAGGGGATCGACCAGGACGACCTGCGCTCGGTCGGCACCCTGGCGGGCTTCGTCGCCGGACACGTCATCGCCGAGGACTGAGCGTGCGCGTCCGCGGACCGCTTCCCGACCGCACCCTGCCCCGCAGCGGCTCCCCGCTGCGCCTGACCACCGCGCACGCCCTCGACCTGACCGGAGACTCCCCGCTCGCCGCCGACCCCGACCTGCGCACCTTCACCGCCGACCTGGCCGGACCGTACGGGCTGGCCCTGGACGAGGACAACCTCGGCGGCGCCCGCGGCCAGTCATACGCGGCCCTCGCCGAGCAGGCCGTGCACCACCTGGTGGACGCCACCCGCCCGGTGGACCTGCTGGTCCTGGTGTACGCCACTCCGGACGTCCGGCCCGGCCAGGCCGTCGCCGTCCACCTCAGCGGCGTCTGCCCGGGCGAGCCGCTGTCCTTCGCGCTGTGCGACGAGGGCGCCGGCGGCGGCTTCACCGCGCTGCGGATCGCCGACGCCTACGCCCGCACCGCGGGGGCGCGGCGCGTCCTGCTGATCGCGGTCGAGCAGGCCGACCTGCACCACCGCCCGCACCGCCCGGCCCGGCTGCCCGACCGGCATTCGGCCGCCGCGTTGCTGTGGGAGGAAGAGCAGGCTGGCCGTCCGCTGCAACTCCTGGACTGCGCACGCGATGTGACGGCTGATCAGGTCGAGGCGCGAGTGCACGCCTGGTGCCGCGAGCTGCCCCCGGACGTCGCACTGCTGTTCGGCCCCGGGCTGGCCGGGCTCGCCGGCGTGGACGGGACGGAGATCCGGCGGGCTCGCGCGGGCAACCCGTACACCGGCGGCTGGGCGGCCCTCGGCGCGGCGCTCGCCGATCCGCTGCTCGCCGACCGCCCGCTGGCGCTGGCCGACTGGGAACCGGAGACCGGCGAACTCGACCTCGCCTGCTGGGGGCCGGCAGGGGAGCGCCGGTGATCGAGGTATGGCTGATCCCGGCCGACGTCGAGGCCGAACAGGCCCGCGCGCTCTACGAGTTTCTCGACCCCGACGAGCGTGATCGGGCCGCCCGCACCCCCGCCGGACCGCAACGCCACCGCTTCATCGCCGCGCACGCCGTCGCCCGGCAGCTCACCGCCGCCGCCGCCGACCTGCCGCCCGAACGGGTGCGCTGGCGGCGCGGACCCCACGGCCGACCCGAAGCGGTCGGCCTGGAAAGGGAGTGGAGCGTCAACCTGAGCACCAGCGGCGGGTGGGCGCTGTTCGCCCTCGCCCCGGCGGACGGCGGACGGCTCGACCCGGTCGGCGTCGACCTGGAACCCGTCCCCGCCGACGGCGCCGCCGCCCGACTCGCCCACCGCTACTTCCCGCAGGGCGAAACCGGCGAGGGGGCAGCGGAGTTCACCGTCCGCTGGACCCGCAAGGAGGCGTACACCAAGGCCTTCGGAGGCCGCCTCGCCGACGGGCTGCGCACCCCCGCCGGGCCGCTCACCCCCGGGCCGCACCTGCTCACCGGACCGCTCGGACCGTGCACCGTCACCGACCTGCCCGCGCCGCCCGGCCACCGGGCCGCCCTCGCCCGCCGCGGCGCCCACCACCTCGACCCGCAGCTGCGCACCTACCCGCCGACCCGGCCGCACACCGACCCCCGGGCCACCTCGCGCACCGAGCCGGACCACGCCACCGCGCCCTCCGCCCCGGCGGCGCAACCCGCCAACGCCGCCCGCCGGCCCCGACCCTGAGGCAGACCATGAACCGCCACCCCGACGACGCCACCCCGCTCCCCACCGATGTCCCCGGCGTCCAACTCCAGCCCGCCGCCTACGAGAAGCTGCTGCTCGCGCTGCGCGACTCGATCGCCCGGCTGGCCGCGGACGAACCCTTCGTCCGGCTCGCCATCCCCCCGGTGATCTCCCGCCGCACCATCGAACGGGCCGGCTACGCCGCCTCCTTCCCGCAGCTGCTCGGCACCGTGCACAGCTACACCGGCAGCGCCGCCGACTGGCGCCGGCTCGCCCCGCTGGTCGCCGAGTCCGGCGCCTGGCACGCCGACCAGGAGATCTCCGACCTGGTCCTGCTGCCTGCCGCCTGCTACCCGGTCTACGCCGGGCTCACCGGCCGCGACCTCGCCGAGCCGGTCCGCTACTCGGTCGAGGCGCAGTGCTTCCGCCAGGAGGCCACCGCCGAACCCGGCCGCCTGCGCACCTTCCGGATGGCCGAGCTGGTCACCGCCGGCACCGCCGAGCACTGCGCCGCCTGGCGCGAGCACTGGCTGCAGCGGGTCGCCGCCTGGCTGGACGGCCTCGGCCTCAAGCCCTCCGTCGAACTCGCCGACGACCCGTTCTTCGGCGGCGGCCGCAAGCTCTACCAGGCCGCCCAGCGGGCCCAGGAGTTGAAGTTCGAACTGCGGGTGCCCGTGGCCGACGGCCTGCCGCAGGCGATCGCCTCCGCCAACATCCACAAGGACCACTTCGGCGAGGCCTTCGACTTCACCGCCGGCGGCGAACGCGGCAACACCGCCTGCACCGCGTTCGGCCTGGACCGGATCGCGCTCGCCCTGCTGCACACCCACGGCCCCCGGCCGGTCGACTGGCCCGAGTACATCAGCACTGCCCTGAACGGAGACTGACGGAGTGTCGGACATGCACACCACGGTGGTGCGGTACCGGGCCGAGGCGCCCGGAGCCGAAGGGCCGCTCACCTTCGGGCAGGACAACATGCTCCGCTGCCTGCGCAACGAACAGCCTTCGCGCGAGAGGAACGAACCCTCCTCGCTGAACAAGCAGGCGGCCTGGATCATCCCCGAGAGCGCCGACGTGGCGCGCTGCCTCGCCGCCCTGCGCACCCTCGCCGAGCGGCACGCCGCCCTGCGCACCGTCTTCCCCGGGCCCGAGGACCGGCTCCCGGAGACCCAGCAGCAGCTCCAGGAAGGCGAGTTCACGGTCGAGGTGATCGCCCTCGACGCGGACGAGGACGCCGCCGCCCGGGCCGACGCGTTCTGCTGGGACAACCGCTGCGACCCGTACGACCTCGCCGTCGACTTCCCGCTGCGCCTGGGCCTGCTCACCCGCGACGGCCGCCCCGTGCTGCTCGCCGTGGTCGTCTGCCACGCCCAACTCGACGGCGTCGCCACCGGGTTGCTGTTCCAGGAGTGGCTGACCCTCACCTCCGGGGGCGAACTGCCACCGGCCACCGGGCCCACCCCGATCGAGGTCGCCGAGCAGGAGCGCTCCACCGGCGGACAGCGCCGCGCCCGCGCCGCCGTCCGCCACTGGGAACGCATCCTCGGCGAGGAGCCCACCGCCGTCTTCGCCGACGACCGGGTCCGCTCCGTCGACACCATGCTCCACACCCTCGCCCTCCGCACCCCGGCCGGCGCCGCCGCCCTGGAGCGCGCCGTCCAGCGCACCGGAAGCTCCAAGTCGGCCGTCCTGCTCGCCTGTTACGCCGCCCTGGCGGCCCACCGGGCGGCCCGGTCGACCGTGGTGATGGCCGCGCTCTCCGCCAACCGGCACCGCCCCGGCCTCGCCGAACACATCGGCACCCTCGCCCAGGACGCCCTGCTCGTCCTCGACACCGACTGCCCCGACCTCGACACCCTGATCGGCCGCACCCAGGGCCAGGCCCTCTCCGGCTACTGGCACGCCACCTTCGCGACCGAACGGATCTGGCAGCTGATCGAGGACTCCGCCCTCCAGCGCGGCGCCCGGTTCGTCCGCGACGTCGTCCTGAACGACGTCAGCGGCACCGTCCCCGAGGAGATCGCCGCCCTGCGCCCCGACCCGGCCGTCGACCCCGACCTGGTCTGGTACCCCACCGAACCGCTCCCCACCCGACTGATGATCAACATCTGGCGCACGAGCGGCTGCCTGGAGATCAGCCTGCACGCCCACCCCGACATCCTCGACCGCGAGGAGACCGAGAACTTCGCCCGCGCCCTGCTCCGCCTGATCGACCTCGCCGGACAGCGCAACGTCACCCTCGGACCCGACGGAGAACTCGCCGCCCTCAGCGGCCTGCCGGTCGGCCGCCGCGAGAAGGGCCGCTGGCAGCAGGTCGGCAGCAACTGGGTCGACCTGGACGCCGTCGCCGACCTGCTGCGCACCGTCCTGGCCGTCAAGGACGTCGAAGTCACCTGGGAGAACGGCGAGTTGACGGCAACCGTGGAGTCCGGCTGCGAGCTGACGCCGACCGAGGCGCACGCCGCGGTGGTCGCCGCGCTCTCCTGGCGCGACACCGTGACCGCCCCGCAGCGCTACGTCCTGCCGGCCGGCACCGGCAGCGGACGCGACTGACCCCGCCCGGGAACCGCCACGACGGACCCGCCGGGAACCGACGCGACGGGCCCGTCGAGAACCGACCCGAACCGCCGGGCGAGTCGCCGCCCGGCGGGTCGCAGCCGCCCGGCGGCTCGCGCGGCGGCGAGGATGTCCCCTGACACCCCCGCCGCCCGCGCACCCGGAGGCCACCGTGGAACTGTTCCCGCCCCTGCCGCTGGAAACCTGGCGGGACACCAAGGAGACCCTGCACCGCTTCGCGCAGATCATCGGCAAGATCCGGCTGGCCGGCAGCGCCCGCCGCAACCACTGGTGGAACGTCGCCTTCCACCTCACCGGCCGCGGCCTGACCACCCGCCCCACCGGCCCGACCCGCGGCGGTGACGCCTTCACCGTCGACTTCGACCTCACCGACCACCGCCTGTACGTCCGCACCCTCGGCGGCCGGGAGGTGTCCTTCCCGCTGGCCGGCCGCTCCGTCGGCGCGTTCTACCGCGACACCCTGCGGGCGCTGATCTCCCTGGACATCGACATCGTCCCCGGCCACCCCTACCCGTACGACCTTCCCGACGCGCACCGGCCGTTCGCCGACGACCACGAACACCGCAGCTACGACCCGGCCGCCGTCACCACCTGCTGGCGGATCCTCAGCCAGGTCGGCCTGCTGCTCGAGGAGTACGCCAGCGGCTACTCCGGCAAGACCAGCCCCGTCCACCTGTTCTGGCACAGCTTCGACCTCGCCGTCACCCGCTTCTCCGACCGCGAGACCTCCCAGCCGGCCGCCGACGCAGTCACCCGCGAGGCCTACTCCCGCGAGGTCGTCTCGGCCGGCTTCTGGTTCGGCGACGACAAGGTGCCAGCCCCCGCCTTCTACTCCTACACCGCGCCCGAACCCGCCGGACTCGACACCAGCCCGCTGCGCCCCGCCGCCGCCCGGTGGTCGGCCTCCCACGGCAGCCACCTCGCCCTCCTGCCGTACGACGACGTCCGCGCCGCCGCCGACCCGTGGCGCACCGCCCGCGAGTTCCTCGACTCCGCCTACCGGGCCGGCGCCGATCTGGCCGGCTGGGAGCGCAGCCGCGAGTGCCCCGGTGGCATCACCGACGCCGAACTGCGCACCCTGCCGCAGGACTGAGCCGCCGCTGGTGCCGGTGCCCCTTCCTGTCGGTCCGTCAGTAGAAGTGCCGTAGCTGCGGCCAGAGTTGCGACCACGGGGCGACGGCGCCCGCGCACAGCAGGACCGGGGCGTGCTGCTCCTGGTTGCCCAGGCCGTGCCCGTTGTCCACCCGGGCGACCACCCGGCAGTCCGTGAAGTACCGCTCCACCTGCGGGTACGGCGCCGGGTGGAGCAGCAGCACCGGGCCGGTGGCCGAGTCCGGCGGCGGGCCCCAGTCCGCGAAGGACATGTGCCCCGAGTGCGCCTGCGGCAGGCCGTACCGTGCGCCGAACCGGTCGAGCGCGCCCGCCTCTCCGTAGTTGCTGGCGAAGACCACCGTGCGGGACCGCAGTTCGGGCGGCACCTCGGACCAGCCCGCGCCGACCGCCGCGGCCAGCTCCGGCCAACCGACCTGCTCGCCCTGCTCCGGGTAGATCCAGGTCACCGCCGGGAGTTGACGCTCCGTCAGCACGGGCAGCGTGATCACGGCGTTCACCAGCGCGCCCACCAGCAGCCAGCCGAGCAGCCGCACCCGGGCCCGGGCACCCCCGCCCGGCCCCCACACCCGCTGCGCGACCGGCTCGCACCCGGCGGCCGTCACCACCAGCAGCAGCGGCAGCGCGTAGTACGGCTTGCCGCCCAGCGCCACCACCAGCACGCAGAGCACCGGATACCCGAACGCGACCGCCCTGGCCCACCGCAGCTCCGGTTCGCGCAGCAGCCGCCGGAAGCCGGCGACCCAGACCGGGACCAGCACCGGCGACAGGTACAGCACCTGCATCGGCACGAAGGTCAGCCGGTTGGCCAGGCCGTCCTTGTCGCTGATGCCCGCCGCCACCGTCAGCTGCGGCCAGCCGTGCCGGGCCTGCCAGTACAGGTTCGGCAGCACCAGCACGCCCGCGAGCAGCGCCCCCGCCACGGGCCACGCACCGCGCAGCACCCGGCGCGGACCGGCAGCCGCGACCGCCGGGAGCAGCGCCGCGAGGAGCAGCAGCACCAGGTCCTTGTTCAGCAGCGCCACACCGGTGGCCGCGCCGACGCCGAGCCACCAGCGGCCGTCGCCGGTGCGCAGCAGCCGCAGCAGCAGGAGGCTGACGGCCAGCCAGGCGACCAGGTCGAAGGTCACGGTGGTCACCATGTGGCCCACCGCGAGCACCATCGAGGAGACCGCCCCGGCCGCCGCCGCCAGCACCTGGCCGGGTCGGCCCGCCCCCAACTCCCGTGCCACCACGGCCATCAGCACGATGGTCGCGGCGCACAGCAGGGCCGCGACCGCGCGCAGCCCCGTGGGCCCGTCGCCGAACAGCTCCGTGGACACCCGCGCCAACAGCGGGGTGAGCGGCGGCTGGTCGGTGTACCCCCACGCCAAGTGCCGTCCCGCGACCAGGAAGTACAACTCGTCCCGGTGGAACCCGTACCGCCCCGCCAGCGCCACCTGCACCGCGCCGACCGCCGCAGCGAGCGACAGCACCTCGCGGGCGGCGAACCGCGCCCGCGGCGCGGTCGGGTCGAGCGCACCCGGGCCGTCCACCGCTGGAACCGCACGGCCGACCTGCCGGTGGCCATCCCCCCGAACGTCCATGCGAGGAGTGTGGCAGACACCCCGGCCCGGCGCAGGCCCCGTGGCGGTGCCTTTGCCGAGCGGTGACCGAGCGGGCCGGCGGAGCGTCAGCCGGCGTCCTGCGACGGGCCGGTGCGGCGGCGGCGGACGGCGACGACCAGGGCGGCCCCGCCTGCGAGGACGGCGCCTGCCCCCAGGGCCAGCGGGGTCGCGGCGGAGCCGGAGCCGCCGGTGGTGGAGAGCGCGGTGGTGCTCGCCGACACCGACGGGGACGGCGAGCCGCTCGCGGTGGGAGAGCTGCTCGGCGTCTCGGAGGGCGACGGCGCCGGGGTCGGCGAGTCGACGGGTGACGGGGCGTCGGCCGTGGCGCTCGCCCGCGCGGCGGTGTCGTCCGCGACGGGGGACGAGGAGTGACCGGCGATGGCCGTCCGGGACGGTGCGGCGGTCGTCCGGGTCGGGGTGGCGGGAGCGGCGCCGCCGCCGTAGACGAACGTGGTCTGCGGGTAGTTGTACGAGTCGAGGCTGCCGGCGCCGTGCCCGTCCTGGTCGACCAGGCTGTACGCGGACACGCCGTTGGTGCCGACCTGGTAGGTGCCCGCGGGGGCCGACGGGCCCATGGCGATGCGGACGTGGACGGTGAGCGAGCCGTACGGCTGGATGGTCGCGGCCCCGCGCTCGTACAGGCTCCAGCCCATGCCGTCGCTGAAGTCGGAGGCGCGCCAGGCGCCGGTCGCCGGGTCCTGCCACTGCGCGTCGACCCCGCGGTGGCCGGCGTCGCGCTCGGTGCGGTTCCAGAAGCTGAGGTAGAGCGTGTCGACCTGGATCCGGTACGGCGAGGTGGACTTGACGGTGAAGGAGAGGGTGAAGCCGTCGCCGGTCGCCACCCGGGACGGGACGCCGCCGAGGGTGGTGGTGGCGGTGCCGTTGCCCGCCGCTTCGGCCGGCGTGGCCGCGGGCAGCGCGGCCAGCAGCAGGGCGGCGGCGGACAGCGACGTGCAGCGGATGACGCGAGGCGCCATGGAATCCCCCAGAGGTGACGGGCCCGCAATGATCGGCGGGTCGAGCAGCCGGGATACTAGCCCGCCGGGGACGGCCGGACGCCACAGGGTGCCCGTTCGATGCGCGGGTCGGCCGACGCGGTCGGCAAACGCTTTCCGATCGGGTGGGCGGCGGCGAGTCGCAGCATTGGTGCCGTGGTAGGCGATCTTTGCCTGACGGGGCGAAGGCTGCCGCGGTACCAGGGCCTGTCTTCAAGCTCCCGTCTGCCCCACGCCGAGAGCACGCACCAGACGACGCGGGGCTGCGACGGCAGTTTGACGACAGGCCCTAGGCTCGGAGGCTGTGACGAGTAGCCCGCAGCACGACGAAGACCTGTTCGCCCAGCTGGACCGGCTGGCCACCGAGGCGTACCGGCCGGAGCTGGCCGGGATCGACCGGCTGCCGACGGTGGAGATCGCGGCGCTGATGAACGGCGAGGACCGGCAGGTGCCGGCGGCGGTGGCCGAGGCGCTGCCCGCCATCGCCGCGGCGATCGACGCGATCGCCGAACGGATGGGCCGGGGCGGGCGGCTGGTCTACGCGGGCGCCGGGACGGCCGGGCGGCTCGGGGTGCTGGACGCCAGCGAGTGCCCGCCGACGTTCAACACCGCGCCGGGCCAAGTGGTCGGACTGATCGCGGGCGGCGAGCGGGCGATGACCGCCGCCGTGGAGAACGCCGAGGACGACCGGGACGCGGCCGTCGCCGACCTCGACGCGCTGCGGCTCACCGCCGACGACACCGTGGTCGGCATCTCCGCCTCCGGCCGCACCCCGTACGCGCTGGCCGCGGTCGAGCACGCCAGGGCGCTCGGCGCGCTCACCGTCGGGCTCTCGTGCAACGCCGGCTCCGCGCTGGCGGCCGCCGCCGAGCACGGCATCGAGGTGGTCGCCGGACCGGAACTGCTCACCGGGTCCACCCGGTTGAAGGCCGGCACCGCGCAGAAGCTGGTGCTCAACATGCTCTCGACGATCGCCATGATCCGGCTCGGCAAGACGTACGGGAACCTGATGGTCGACGTCCGCGCGACCAACGAGAAGCTCCGGGTCCGCTCCCGCCGGATCGTCGCGCTCGCAACCGACGCCGACACGCCGACCGTTGACGCCGCGTTGGACGCCACCGGCGGCCGGGTGAAGGACGCCATCCTGCTGATCCTCGCCGGCTGCGACGCCCCGACCGCCGCCCGGCTGCTCGCCGAGCACCACGGCCGGCTCCGGGAGGCGCTGCGGGCCGCGCTGTGACGGGTACTGTGGGCGGGTACGCGAACTGTGGACAGCAGTTCGAGTGTTGACCGATGTACGTTGGGGGATTTCGGTGCGCAATCGCCGACTCGTGGTTCCGGCTGCCCTGGTGGCGGCCGGTGTTGGTCTGACTCCCGGCGTCGCCGTGGCGGCGGGTCCCGGCGCGGCACCCGCTGCGCCGGTAGCGCCGGTTGCAGCGGTTGCGGCGTCCGCCGGGCAGGGGAGTGCCGGGCAGGGGAGCGCCGGAGCCGACCTCGGCCGGGCACTGCAGGGCAAGACGTACAGCAGCCCCGCCGATCGCACCGTGGTGGCGCCGAAGGCCGGCGCGGCCGCCCGCGGCCAGGGCGAGGCGCAGCCGCAGAGCGCGCCCGGCGACGCGTCCGTCACGGTCGGCCTGTCCGCCACCACCTGGGGTGCGCACGACATCGACCTGCGGACCTCCGTCCTCGACACCAAGGACGGCGCGCTGGAGATCACCGTCAACTGGGGTGACGGGACGTCGGAGACCTTCGCGGTGGACGCCCGCGCCTACGGCGGCGACAGCCGGACCACCCGGCACCGCTACCCCGGGGTGGGGATCTTCGGCGTCACGGTGACCGCGAAGGACACCACCAACGGGGTCGAGGCGAGCAACCAGGTCGCGGTCACCACCGGGGGCGCCGAGTTCACCCCGCACCGGCCGACCCGGGTGCTCGACACCCGCGATGGCACCGGCTACAGCCGGGCCAAGGTGCCCGCGCGCACCACGGTGGCGCTGAAGATCACCAGTGCGGGACAGGTCCCGGCGGGCGCCACCGCCGTCGCGATGAACGTCACGGTCACCGGCACCACCGGGCCCGGCCACATCTCGGTGGAGTCCGAGAAGGCCCTCGCCGAGAGCGCCGAGACCTCGAACCTGAACTTCGTGGCCGGGCAGACCGTGCCCAACCTGGTGCTCAGCAGGCTCGACGACAACGGGTTCGTGTACCTGTTCAACGCGGGCTGGGAGCCGGTCGACCTGATCGCCGACATCACCGGCTACTTCGCGCCCGCCCGCGCCGCCGGGTACCGGGCGGTGCCGCAGACCCGCGCCGTCGACACCCGCGAGGGCCTCGGGACGGCGCGCGGGCAGGTCGCCGGCGGGAACTCCTTCGACGTGCAGATCGCCGGCGCGACCGGCGTTCCGGCGGGCGCCACCGCCGTGGCGCTCAACCTGACGGTCACCAACCCGCAGGAAGCCGGTCACCTGACCGCCTACCCGGCCGGACAGGGCGTGCCGAACGCCTCCAACGTGAACTTCACGGCCGGCCAGACGGTCGCCAACGCGGTGATCGTGCCGATCGGCAAGGACGGCAAGATCTCGGTGCGCAACGGAAGTTGGCGCCCGGCGGACGTGGTGGTCGACGTGGTCGGCTACTACACGCCCGACAGCCGCGCGGCGTTCGTCCCGACCTGGGTGCCGTTCCGGATCGTCGACAGCCGCAAGACCAGCTGGGGCCGGCCGGCCGGGCCGCTGCCCGCCCGCAGCTACTTCGCGATGCGGCTGGAGAGCGACACCACCACCCCCGAGGTGGACGGGTGGGCGCTGAACACCACCGTCACCAACACCGGCGGACCGGGCTTCCTGTCGGTCACCCCCGACCCCAACTTCTGGTCCGACTACCAGAACGGCACCGCGCTCACGCCGCCGCGGCCGGTCTCCTCGACGCTGAACTGGACGGCCGGCGCGACCGTCCCGAACGTCGCGCAGACCCCGGGCGGCAAGGGCGGCATCGTCGACATCTGGAACCAGGGCTGGCAGGACACCGACTTCATGGTCGACCTGCTCGGCTACTACCAGAGCAGCTGAACCCCGGCCCCCGGCACCGGAGCTGACGATCCGTCAGTTCCGGTCCGGCGGCTCACAGTTCCTGCTCCGCCCAGATGGTCTTGCCGCGCGGGGTGTGCCGGGTGCCCCAGTTGCGGCACAGCTGGGCCACCAGCAGCAGGCCGCGCCCGCCCTCGTCGTAGGTGCGGGCCCGGCGCAGGTGCGGGGCGGTGCTGCTGCCGTCGGAGACCTCGCAGAGCAGCATTCCGCCGTCCCGGATCAGCCGCAGCCCGATCGGCGCCAGACCGTAGCGCACCGCGTTGGTGACCAGTTCGCTGACCACCAACTCGGTGACGAAACCGGTCTCTTCGAGACCCCAGTCGGCGAGCTTCGCGGTCACCAGCTTCCGCGCCCGCGCGACCTCGGACGGGTCGCGCTCCAGCGGCCAGTCCGCCACGTCGTCCTCGTGCAGCGCCCGGGTGCGGGCCAGCAGCAGCGCCACGTCGTCACTCGGCGGCCTGCCCGCCAGGGTGGCCGACAGCGCCCGGTCGCAGAGATCCTCCAGCGACGCGGCCGGGGTGGCGAGCGCCCGGGCGAGCCGGTCCAGGCCGAGCCCGGGATCGCCGCGCAGCTCGGAGGCGCGCAGCAGCCCGTCCGTGTACAGCGCCAGCACCGTGCCCTCGGGGACGGCCAACTCGGAGGCCTCGAAGGGGAGTCCGCCGAGTCCCAGGGTCGGGCCCGGCGGCAGCTCGGGGAAGATCACGGTGCCGTCCGGGGTGACCAGCGCCGGGCCGGGATGCCCGGCCCGGGCCAACGCGCAGGACCGCGAAACCGGGTCGTACACCGCGTACAGGCAGCTCGCGCCGACGCTGCCGCCCGCCCAGTCGTTGGCGCCGCCCTCCGGCAGCTCGTCGCGGTCCACCCGCAGCACCAGGTCGTCCAGGTGGGTCAGCAACTCGTCCGGCGGCATGTCGATGTCCGCCAGCGTGCGGACGGCGGTGCGCAGCCGGCCCATCGCCGCGGAGGCCGCCACCCCGTGCCCGACCACATCGCCGACCACCAGCGCCACCCGTGCGCCCGACAGCGGGATCACGTCGAACCAGTCGCCGCCCACGCCCTCCCGGCCGTTCGCCGGGAGGTAGCGGAACGCCACCTCCACCGCGGCCTGCCGCGGCGTGCTGCGCGGCAGCAGCGAACGCTGCAAGGCCAGGGCGGTCTCGCGCTGGTGGGTGTACTGGCGGGCGTTGTCGATGGACAGCGCGGCCCGCGCCGTCAACTCGGTGGCGAGCAGCAGGTCGTCGTCGTCGAACGCGTCCGGCGTCCGATGCCGCAGGAAGATCGCCACGCCCAGCGTGGTGCCGCGCGCGGTGAGCGGCGCGAGCAGGGCCGAGTGGATGCCGAACTCGTCGGCCAGATCCGCCCGTTGAGGCTCCTGGACGAGCCACGAGCGGATCGCCGGGTCGCGGTAGTCGGTGCGCAGCGGCCGGCCCGAGGTGAGCACCTGCGACATCGGGGAGTCCGGGCCGATCGCGTCGGTGGTCCCGATCCGCACCGCGGACTCCGGGCAGTGCGGCAGGACCGACTGCTGCGCCACCCGGTAGAAGACCAGCCCGGCGTGCGACGGGGCGCCGCCGCGGAACACCGAGTCGAGCAGGTCGATGCCGACGAAGTCCGCGAAGCCCTCGGTGGCGACGTCGGCCAACTCCTGTGCGGTCCGGTCGACTTCGAGGGTCGAGCCGATCCGCAGCCCGGCCTCGGAGAGCAGCGCGAGCCGCCTCCTGGCCCGGTCCTCGGCACCGGCCGCGGTCCCACCGGGCGCTGCGGCGACCGGAGCCGACCGGGCGTCGGCGGAGAGCGGACGCGCCGTCAGCACCCAGCCGAGGCCGGACTCGGGGGTCCGCAGCGGAACGACGCCCAGCTCCACCGCGACCGGCTCCTCGCCGCTCCGGCCGAGCCGGACCATGCCCGTGAAGGTCGACTGCCGGGACAGCGCGTGCAGCAGCTCCGGCGGGGGGTCGCCCGCCAACAGATCGGTCGCGGTACGCCCCAGGGCCCGTCGGGCGGAGAGGCCGAGCAACTCCTCGGCCGCCGCCGACCAGCCGGTCACCCTGCCCCGGCCGTCCACGGTGGCCGTCGCCGCCCGGCCGGGAACTCGCGTCGCCATGTCCGGACGACCCCCTTCGGAACGGCAACTCCCGGCCAGGGCCCAGCATGACCCGCGGACACCACCGGTCCAACGCGCCACGCCGGGCCGAACGGCCACCGGCCCCGTCCGGAGGCACGGCCGTTCGGCGGTGCGGGTGAGGCCTCATGGCCCGCCGCGAGCCGGACCCGTACGGTACGTGCAGTGGAGCTGTCCGCCATCCGGGCGAACTCCCCCGCGGAGCGGGGAGTGCGGGGGCGGAGGTACCGAGAGACAGAGGGGACAGGCATGGGTTCAGCGCAGAACGCAGGCACCGTGGCGCAGTCGGGGCAGTCGGGGCGGTCAGGGCAGTCGGGACGGGGGACGGGCGGTGCCGCGTCCGGACCGGGGCGGGCGGAGTCCGCGGCCAACTTCCTCGCGGCGCGGGAGGTGCTGTTCCGGCACCGCACCGACTACCAGGCGGCGCGGGAGGAGTTCCGCTGGCCGGAGCTGGGCGAGTTCAACTGGGCGCTCGACTACTTCGACCCGATGGCGCGCGGCAACGACGCGACGGCGCTGTGGGTGGTCGACGGCGACGGCGGCGAGCGGATCCACAGCTTCGACGCCCTGGCCAAGCGCTCCGACCAGGTCGCCAACCACCTGCGCGACCTCGGGCTGCGACGCGGCGACCGGGTCCTCGTGATGCTCGGCAACGTCAGCGAACTCTGGGAGGTGATGCTCGGTGCGATCAAGCTCGGCGTGGTGCTGATCCCGGCCACCCTGCTGCTCTCCGCCGAGGACCTGGCCGACCGGCTGGAGCGCGGCGAGGTCCGGTCGGTGATCGCCGCCGCCGAGGTCGCCGACCGCTTCACCGGCCTCCCGGGCGCGCCGCTGCGGATCGCCGTCGGCACCGACACGCCCGAAGGCTGGCACCCCTACACGGCGGTCGACGGCGCCTCCGCGGACTTCACCCCGGACGGCCCGACCCTGGCCACGGACCCGCTGCTGCTGTACTTCACCTCCGGCACCACCTCCAAGCCGAAGCTAGTCGAGCACACCCACGCCTCCTATCCGGTCGGCCACCTCTCCACCCTGTACTGGATCGGCCTGCGCCCCGGCGACGTGCACCTCAACATCTCCTCGCCCGGCTGGGCCAAGCACGCCTGGAGCAACTTCTTCGCACCGTGGAACGCCGGCGCGACCGTCCTGGTCTTCAACTACGCCCGGTTCGACGCCGCCCAGCTCCTCGACGTGATCACCCGCTGCCGGGTCACCGCGCTCTGCGCCCCGCCCACCGTGTGGCGGATGCTGATCCAGGCCGACCTGGCCTCGCACCGCACCGAGCTGCGCGAACTCGTCGGCGCCGGCGAGCCGTTGAACCCCGAGGTGATCGAACAGGTCCGCGCCGCCTGGGGCCTGACCATCCGGGACGGCTTCGGCCAGACCGAGACCACCGCCCAGGTCGGCAACACCCCCGGCCAGCCCGTCCGGCTCGGCTCGATGGGACGGCCGCTGCCCGGCTACCACGTCGCACTGCTCGACGCCGACGGGAAGCCCGCCGAGGAAGGCGAGTTGAGCCTCGACCTGGCCCGCCGCCCACTCGGCCTGATGACCGGCTACCGCGGCGACGAGGAGCGCACCGCCGAGGCGATGCGCGACGGCCACTACCGCACCGGCGACGTCGCCGCCCAGGACGCCGACGGCTACATCACCTACGTCGGCCGCGCCGACGATGTCTTCAAGGCCAGCGACTACCGGATCTCCCCGTTCGAGCTGGAGAGCGTCCTGATCGAGCACCCGGCCGTCGCCGAGGCCGCGGTCGTCCCGTCACCCGACCCGGTGCGCCTGGCCGTTCCCAAGGCGTACGTCCTGCTGGTCGACGGGAAGACCCCGAGCCCCGAACTCGCCCGCGACATCCTCGCGTTCACCCGCGAGAAGCTCAGCGCGTACAAGCGGATCCGCCGCCTCGAGTTCGGCGACCTGCCGAAGACCATCTCCGGCAAGATCCGCCGCGTCGAACTGCGCACCCACGAGGCACAGCGCACCGAGGAACGCCACCCGAACGAGTACTGGGACAGCGACTTCCCCGACCTGCGACAGGCCTAGCGGCCGGCCGGGCGGGCCAAGACTTAACGGCAGGGCCGGCCTGGCGGCAGCGCCAATTGGCGAGGCCGAACGGCAAGGCCTTGCGGCAGCGCCCTGGCAAGGTCGGCCGGCAGGGCCTTGCGGCACGGCCTAATGCCAGCGCCAATCCGCAAGGCCGAGCGGCAGCGCCTGTCGGCAAGACCGAACGGCACGCCTATCGGCAAGGCCTGGCGGCAGCGCCTGTCGGCAAGGCCGAACGGCAGGGCCCAGCGCCAGCGTCTGTCGGCGAGGCCGAACGGCAAGCCAGGGCGGGGCCGGTGACGTGCCGGAGGGGGCGCTCGGAAAGCGTTTGCTGAGTGCCCCCCGGCGGGCGGTAGCATCCGTTTCACTTCCGGGCGTGGGCGCAGAGGCAGCCGCCGCCGCCTTCGCAAGGCGGAGCACGCCGGTTCGAATCCGGCCCCCGGGAGGCAGTAGGGGTGGGCCTCGTGTGCGCAGAGGCAGACGCGCCGGTCTGTAAAACCGGAACACGCCGGTTCGAATCCGGCCGGGCCCACCCTGCTTCGGCACAGTCACCCGCGGACAGCGGCGGGACCACAACCCGCCGCACCAGGGGACCAGATGAGCACGCCCGTGCCCGACGAGACGGAACTCGCCGCCCTCGACCGGACCCTCGGACGGCTGCGCGCGCTCCCCGCCGACCACCCGGTACGGCTGCGCGCCGAACGCGTCGCCGAGTCCTTCGTCCGCGACGGTCGCACCGGCCGCCGTCGGGAACGCCGCACCGCCACCGCCCGCGCCGACGCCGAGCTGCTCGCCGCCACCGCCACCGGCGCCACCGACCGCCGCGAGGACGCCCCGCTACCCGGCCCCGCACCGACCACCGCCGCCGCACCGGACCCCGGGTCACCCAGCCCTACCAAGCACGCCGCCTCCGCGACCGCCTCCGCCCTCGCGCCTGCGACCCTCGCGCCTGCGACCCTCGCTCCCGCGACCCTCGCTCCCGCGACCCTCGCGCTCGGCGAACTCGGCCGCAGCCAGCGTTGCTACGTCTGCAAGGAGCGCTACCGGCGGGTCGACTCGTTCTACCACCGGCTCTGCCCGGGCTGTGCCGCCGACAACACCGCCCGTCGCGGGCTCAGCACCGACCTGCGCGGCCGCCGTGCGCTGCTGACCGGCGGCCGGGTCAAGATCGGCTTCCAGCTGGCCCTGATGATGCTTCGCGACGGCGCCGAACTGACCGTCACCAGCCGCTTCCCGCACGACACGGTGCGCCGCTTCCGGGCCGCCGACGGCAGCGCGGAGTGGCTGCACCGGCTGCACGTGGTCGGCATCGACCTCCGCGACCCGCGCCAGGTTCTCGGCCTCTGCGGGCAACTGCGGTCCGACGGCCGGCCGTTGGACATCCTGGTGAACAACGCCGCGCAGACCGTCCGCCGGCTGCCCGAGGCGTACGCCCTGCTGGCCGCCGGGGAGCGGGGACCGGTGCCCGCACAGGTCGGCCACGCACCCGGGTTCCGTCCGCTGCCGGCGCTCACCGCGGCCTGGCCCGCCGCCGAACTGGCCCCGGCGGACCTGCTACCCGGCGAACTCCCGGTCCGGCTGCGGCCGGTGGCCGACGAGGCCGGGCTGCTGCCCGACACCGCCGCGGCCAACTCCTGGTCGGCGACGCTCGGTTGCCTCGACCCGGCGGAGGTGCTGGAGACCCAGCTGGTCAACGCCCTCGCCCCGGCGCTGCTCTGCGACCGCCTGCTGCCGCTGCTGGAGGCGTCCCCGCACCCGGCCAGGTACATCGTCAACGTGACCGCCGTGGAGGGCCGGTTCGCCGTCCGCAACAAGACCGCCGGACACCCGCACACCAACATGGCCAAGGCCGCGCTGAACATGCTCACCCGCACCAGTGCCGCCGAACTCGCCGCCCGCGGCGTGCACATGTGCGCGGTCGACACCGGCTGGATCACCGACGAGAACCCGGCGCCGAAGAAGAACCGGATCGCCGCCGCCGGCTTCCGCACCCCGCTCGACATCGTCGACGGCGCGGCCCGGGTGTACGACCCGATCGTCCGGGGCGAGGCCGGCGAGCCGCTCTCCGGCGTCTTCCTGAAGGACTATCAGGTCGCCGACTGGTGACCCGCCGACTCAGGCCGGCTGACGGTCCGACCGCGCCGTCGCCGCCGCGTCGGTCGCCACGTCCGTCGTCGCGTCCGCAGGCACCGGCCGGGCCGCGGGAGTGCGGGCGGCCGCGAGCAGGGCCACGGCGGCCGCGGCCAGGGCCGGCCAGCCCGTACCGGCCAGCAGGACCAGGACCGTGACGGCGGAGATCGCCGCGGCGAGCCGCAGCGCGCCCGGCAGCACCCGCGCCGCGGCCGCCGTGCAGCCCAGGTAGACCGCCAGGAAGAGCGCCGTCGGCACCGACACCAGCTGGTCGGTGCCGAGCACACCGTTGCCCACCAGCAGGATCATCGGGCCACCGGTCAGCGCGGTCACCGCGACGATCCCCACCGTGCCACGTCGCCCGCCACCGGCCGCGTCGCCGCCGCCGGGAACCGCACCGCGGGCCTTCCGCGGCAGCAGGGCCTCGGCCATCGCGGCCGCGCCGGTGAGGTAGGCGTTGGTCGCCGCCAGGGTCAGGGCGAGCGCCAGCACCACCGCGAGCGTCGGGCCCGCGGCGCCGATCGCCACCCGCAGCAGGTCCGCCAGCGGTACCGGCCCGCCCGCTCCCGCGCCCAGCACGCCGACGGTGGCCGCCGCCAGCCCCAGGTACACCAGCGAGGTCACCGCGAACGCGGCCAGCACCACCCGGCGCAGTTGCCGGCGCGGGTCGCGCAGCCGGGTGGTCAGCGGCGCCGCGGCCTCCCAGCCGACGAAGGCGAACATCAGCGGCGGCGCGGCCTGTGCGATCCCCGACCAGCCGTGCGGCGCGCACGGGTGCCAGTTCGCCGCCCGCGCGTGCGGCGCCGCCCCGAGCACCGCCAGCACCACCAGTGCGGCCAGCACCGCGACGAGGACGAGCTGCAGCTTCACCCCGGTCCGCACCCCGGCCAGCCGGACCGCCAGGACCACCGCCAGCAGGCCGAGCGCCGCCCAGATCGCCACCCCGTCCCCGGCACCGAGCATCGCCGCCGCGTACCGGCCTCCGATCAGGCAGACCACCGGCGCGCCGAGCACCACGCCGGCCAGGAAGCACCAGGCGGCCGCCGCCCCGGCCCGCTCGCCGAGCCCCGCCGCGGTGTACCGGGCGACCCCGCCGGTCGAGCCCAAGCGGGTGCCGAGGCCGCAGAAGACCGCCGCGATCAGGCCGGAGAGCACCAGCAGCGCCAGCCACAGCAGCAGGGAGGCCGGTCCGGCCAGCCGGGCGGCCAGGCCCGGCAGCAGCAGCAGACTCGGGCCGAGCAGCGCGCCGATGTACAGCGCGGACGCGCCGGTCGTGGAGAGGTACGAGCCGGAGGTGTCGGTCTTCGGACGGGAGGTCTCGGTCATGGCTCGATCATGGTCCCGATCGCGCGGCACGCGATGGCGAATCCAGCCCCGATCCGGCTCCGGAACGGCACATTCCACCGCGATCGGCCCGCTAGGGTGCACAGCATGCCGAACCAGCAGTACGACCGCATCGATCGTGCCATCCTGGAACACCTGCAGCGCCACGGGCGCACCGCCAACGTCGACCTCGCCGAGGCGGTCCGGCTCTCCCCGTCCTCCTGCCTGCGCCGCACCAAGGCCCTGGAGGCGGACGGCGTCATCGCCGGCTACCGCGCCGAACTCGACCGCGACAAGGTCGGGTTGGGCCTGACGGTGTTCATCGCGCTGACCGTCGACCAGCACTCCCGGGAGACCTCCCGGCAGATCGAACGGGCCCTCACCGCGATCCCCGCCGTGGTCGCCTGCCACGTGGTGTCCGGCGAGGCCGACTTCCTGGTCGAGGTCGCGGTGCCCGACCTCGCCACCTACGAACAGGTGCTGCTGGACGACATCCTGTCCATCGGCCCGGTCCGCGACGCCCGCTCCACCTTCGCCATCCGCACCGTGCTCAGCCGCGGCCCGCTGCCCGTCGACCGCTGGCCCGCGCGCCGCTGAGCGCTCGCGGCGGCGGTCGACGGCCCGTCAGCTGACGTGCGGTCAGCGCCACTCGCGCACGTCGTGCAACGCTCCCGTGGTCAGGTCCGGTCGGCCCTGCAGGTCCCCGACCCGGGTCGCGTAGACGGCGACGATCCCGCCGTCGACGTCCGGGTAGGCGGTGTAGTAGCCGATCCGCCAGGACGGCTCCGGGACGTCGGGCACGGCCAGCCGGAGCCGTTCGGTGCCGTCCGGGTTCAGGACCAGCGCGTTGCTGGGCTGCGCCGTGCCGCCCGCGGGGTCCTCGGGGTCCTCGATGACGAGGATGCTCGGCGGGTCGTCGAACCCGACCACGGAGACCGGCGGGCGGTCGAACGTCCGCTCCGCGGCGCCGTCCGTGCCCCAGCGCACGGTGCGCGATCCGTTCTGCCAGTCGATGTCCACGGCGTGCCTCTCTCGGTGTGTCCGCTCTCCTCGATCTCCCGCGGTCAGGAGATCTCGAAGGGATCGCCAACGGGGATCAGTCTGGCACGGTCCTCGAACTTCAAGATCTCCAACTGGGTGGCGCCGCCGCCCGGGAGGTGGCCGAGCAGCGGGTCGTGCTGGGGGCCGATGACGCTCTCCTGGATCCGGATCGGCTCGCCGTCCATGGGGAAGGCGTACCGCTGGACCAGCGACACGTCCGACTTCCAGTCGGTGCGGATCGCCAGCTGGTGGCGGACGAAGTCCTGGTTCGGCACGTCGTCGAAGGTGCCGAAGCCACCGGGCCGCGACACCGGCTGGCCGCGCGAGATCACCATGTTGAACGTCTCTCCCGGCCGGCCGAGCCGCGAAGTGATCGGCGAGCCCGGCAGGTTGGGCGGCTCACGGAGCGCCGGGGGCAGCGCGGGGCGGGAGTGGGCGTGCGGCGAGAGACCGAGCGGGTCGGACCAGGTGTGCGGGTTGCGGACGTAGCCGTCGGGGTTGGGGGAGGGGACCAGACCGAGCGGGTCGGGACTGGTGTAGCGGGCGGTCTCGGGGTCGTAGTAGCGGTTGAGGTTGTAGTGCAGGCGCGTCTCGGGGTCGAAGTACTGGCCCGGGAAGCGCAGCGGCGTGTAGGTGGTGCTGTCGGCGGGCCAGGTGGTGTTGCCCCAGGCGGTGGGGACCGCGCGCCAGGCGATGGTGTCGGTGACGGGGTCGACGAGCTCGGTGGGCGTGCCGATCAGGTCGGTGACGACCGCGAAGAAGCGACGGTCGATCTGCTCCTGCGAGGCGTCCGGGCCGGCGGTGGTGATGGTCTCGCTCTGGGCGATCGGGTGCAGGCCGTGGTAGTCCCAGCTGAGGGTGTGCGGACCGGGCAGGTAGGGGGCGGTGGTGGTCTGCTCCGCGAGGAGCGTGCCGTCCCAGGTGAAGTCGATCTGCTCCGCGACGCTCGCACCGTCCGCGGCCAGGCGCTGCTTGGCGATGCGGCGGCCGAACGGGTCGTACCGGTAGCGCCACCTGGTGCGGTCGGGGGTGGTGACCTCGGTGAGGCGCCCCTCGGCGTCCCAGGTGTAGTGCCAGGTGTCGGGCTTCCGGGACTCCCGGGCCCGCTGCCGGAGCACGGTGCGGCCGGCGGCGTCGTACTCGTAGCGGATCCCGCCCGCCGCGGTGAGCTGCGTGCCGATGTAGGTCCGGTCGCCGAGGGCCGCACCGGTGGCGGACGTGGCCGGCCATTCGGCGGACGTGAGGTTGCCGGCCGGGTCGTAGGAGTACCGCTCGGGGGCGCCGGCGGCGTGCACCGCGGTGATGCGTCCGGCCGGGTCGAGGTCGAAGGTGCGCGGGCCGGTGAGCAGGTCGTCGACGCCGGTGAGGTGACCGTCGGGCCGGTAGGCGTAGGCGTGCTGCTGCAGGACGGCGGGGCCGGCGGGGGCGGTCGTCCGCAGGGTCTGGGAGGTGAGGCGGTGCCGGGGGTCCCAGGTGCGGGCGAGGGTGAGGTTCTCGCCCAGGGTGCGCTCCAGCTCGCGGCCGAGGACGTCGTGGTGGAAGGCCAGGCCGCCGCCCGGGACGGTCAGCGCGCTGGGGCGGCCCGCCGCGTCGTAGGTCCAGGTGCTGGTGTGACCGCTGGGGGTGGTGCGGCCGGTGCGGCGGCCCAGGGCGTCCCGGGAGTGGCTGGTGGTGCGGCCGTTGACGGTTTCGGTCAGCAGGTTGCCGAGCGCGTCGAGGGTCCGGGTGACCTCGGCGTCCGGGCCGACGGCGCGGACCAGGCGGCCCGCGGGGTCGAAGGCGTACCTGGTGACGCGCCCGGCCGCGTCCTTGGCGACGGTGCGGCCCAACTCGTCGTAGGTGTAGCGGATCTGCTCGCCGAGCGGGTTCGTCGTCACGACCGGCCGACCGGCCGCGTCGAGCTGATAGGCCGTCAGTCGGCCCTGGAAGTCGCTCTCGCCGACCAGCCGGCCCGCGGCGTCGTAGCGGTACTCCCAGCGCCGGCCGAGGGCGTCGGCGACGGCCACGAGCTGCATGTGGGCGTCGTGGGTGAAGGTGGTCCGGGCGCCGTCGGGGTCGGTGCGGGCGGCCAGCGCTTCGAAGTGGGTGTACTCGAAGGAGGTGGTCCGGCCGAGCTGGTCGGTCGAGGTGAGCAGGTTGCCCTCGCCGTCGTACGTCCAGCTCTCGGTGCTGCCGTCGGGCGCGGTGCGGGACGCCGGCCGGCCCTCGACGGTCCAGCTGAACCGGCTGACGCCGCCGAGCGCGTCGACGACCGTGCTGACGCGGCCGAAGGCGTCCCGCTCGCACCGGGTGACGGCACCGCCCGCGTCGGTGATCTCCACCGGCAGCCCGGCGGCGTCGCAGCGGATCCGGGTGGTGTGCCCCAACGCGTCGGCGACGGTGGAGAGATGGCCCAGCTCGTCGTACCCGTAGGAGGTGACCGCGCCGCTCGGGTCGGTCAGCGAGGTGCGGTGCCCGCGCTCGTCGTAGGTGAACAGCCAGGTCGCACCGCCCGGTTCGACCACCCGGGTGGGCAGACCGACGGTGGGGCCGTACTCTACGACGGCCTGCTCGCCGTCCGGCCGGGTGACGGATATCAGGTCGTCGGCGCCGTCGTACGCGTAGCGGGTGGTGTGGCCGAGCGGGTCGGTCTCGGCGAGCAGTCGGTCGTGGTCGTCGCGTTCGTGGCGGACGGTGTTCCCGAGCGGGTCGACCTGGGCGACGATCTGGGCGTGCTCGTTGACGTGGTACCGGGTGGTGTGGCCGAGGGCGTTGGTCTCGGAGTGGACGCGGATGCCGGTGACGGGGTCCGGGTCGGCGTAGTCGAAGTGGAAGCGCAGCGCCCCGTCGGCGCCGCCCTCGTCGACGACCCGGTCGTGGGCGTCGTAGGCGTACAGGTACTGGGAGTTGTTGCGGTCGGTCCAGGACAGGACGCGGCCGCCGGCGTCGTTGGCGAACCGCATGGGCTTGCCGGAGGAGTTGTAGACGGACGACAGGTGGCCGTCGGTGTAGCCGTAGCGCAGCAGGAGCGCGTCGCGGCCGTCCTCGCCGGCGCCGGCGAGGCGCAGGGCGGTGATCCGGTCGTTGTCGGTGGTGACGAGGAGGGTGTAGCCGCCGGAGTGGGTGATCGACAGCGGGGTGCCGTCCTCGTCGTAGGCGAGGGTGTAGTGGCGGCCGTGGCGGTCCCGGACCTTCGTCAACAGGGCGTCTTCGCCGCCGGGTTGGAGCTTGAACTCGCGGACGATGTCGGTGGCGGGGTCGGTGAGGGTGTAGTCGCCCCGGTCGGTCAGGGCCAGTTCCCAGCGCACGCCGGCACTCGCGTGCACCGGATCGCCCGGCTCGGGGTGCGGGTAGGCCTGGGCGAACAGGTCCGGGGAGAGGTAGACCACGCCCTCGGCGTCGATCTCCAGGCGCTCGTCGAAGGTGCAGGTCCAGCGCGGGCCCATCCACCGCCCGGCCTGGTAGCCCGACTCGAAGTTCCGGACGAACAGCAGCGGCAGCGATCCCGGCAGGTTGACGTCGACCTGCTTGATGAACATCCGGCCGGTCGCCATGTCGACCGGCTCACCGCCCGGGCAGATCGAGTCCTCACGACGGCCCGCGTGCCGCGGCGAGCGGACCTGGTCGCGGCCCCGGCCGCCGAACGTGCGGCCGCGCCCCCCGCCCCCGCCGCCGTGTCAGCGGGGGTGCGGGAGGCCCTTCTCGCCGCCCTCGAAGATCTTCGCCAGGTCCTTGGCGTGCTTCTCCTCCAGGTCGCGGACGTTCTTCGCGACCTTCTTCATGTTCTGGCCGGCGGAGTGGTAGAAGTCCCGGACCGCCTTGCCGGCGTCCTTGGCCAGCGTGGTGCCGAGCTTCTCGGCGGCGTGCTCGAGCGCCTTGACGATCTGGTTGCCCATGCGAAAACCGCCCCCTGCGAGCCTGGCCCGTACGCCTCCGTGTGCGCCTGACGTCACCTCACCCGACGCCGCGCCGCACCAGACGGTACTGCCTCGCAGCCGTCGCCCTCAGCTCGTTGTCGAACCTTCGCCGATCTTCTGCTCAGCGGGCGGACATCCGCAGTGCGCCGTCCATCCGGATGGTCTCGCCGTTCAGGTAGTCGTGGTCGGCGACCATGCCCACCAGGCGGGCGTACTCCTCCGGCTGGGCGAGGCGCTTCGGGAAGGTGACGGTCGCGGCCAGGCCCGCCCGGACCTCGTCGGAGAAGCCCGCCATCATCGGCGTGTCGACGATGCCCGGGGCGATGGTGACCACCCGGATCCCGTACTGCGACAGGTCGCGCGCCGCCGTGATGGTCATGCCCGCCACGCCCGCCTTGGACGCCGCGTACGCGATCTGCCCGACCTGGCCCTCGAACGCCGCGATGGAGGCGGTGTTGACCACCAGGCCGCGCTGGCCCTCGGCGTCCGGCTCCAGCGCCGACATGGCCTCCGCGGCCAGCCGCAGCACGTTGAAGGTGCCGAGCAGGTTGACGTTCAGCACCGTGCGGAACAGGTCCAGGTCGTGCGGCCCGCGGCGGCCCATGATCCGCGCCGACGGGGCGATGCCCGCGCAGTTCACCGCCATCCGCAGCTCCCGGCCGTCCGCCGCGATGCGGGCCAGCGCGTCGCGCACCGGCTGTTCCTCGGTGACGTCGGCGGGCAGCAGGGTCACGCCCTCCGGCGGGGTCGGCGCGGACTCCACCGCCTTCGGCAGGTCCAGGCCGTACACGTGCGCGCCCCGCCCGGCGAGGTGTGCGGCGGTGGCGGCCCCGAGACCGGAGGCCGCGCCAGTGACCAGGGCGGCGATACCGGTGAGCTGCATGGTCGAACTCCCAATCTGACGAACCGTCGAAGTACCAGGTGGCGGCCGGAGCGGCCGAACTGCCGGACTCAGCGCGCGAACTGGCGGCTGATCACCAGCCGCTGGATCTGGTTGGTGCCCTCGAAGATCTGCATGATCTTCGCCTCGCGCATGAACCGCTCGACCGGGAAGTCCCGGGTGTAGCCGTAGCCGCCGAGCACCTGCACCGCGTCGGTGGTCACCTTCATCGCCGCGTCGGTGGCGATCAGCTTCGCCACGCTGGCCTGCCGGCTGAACGGTCGGCCCAGGTCGCGGCGGCGCGCCGCGTCCAGGTAGGTGGCCCGCGACGAGTCCACCGCGGCCGCCATGTCGGCGAGCAGGAAGCCCAGGCCCTGGTGGTCGAGGATCTTCCGGCCGAAGGTGGTGCGCTGGTTGGCGTACTCCACGGCGGTGTCCAGCGCCGCCTGCGCCAGGCCGGTCGCGCAGGCCGCGATGCCGAGCCGGCCGGAGTCCAGCGCCGAGAAGGCGATCGGCAGGCCCTGCCCCTCGGAGCCGACCAGCCGCTCGGACTCCAGCAGCGCCCCGTCCCAGTACGCGGCGGTGGTCGGCACCGCGCTCAGGCCCATCTTCTCCTCCGGCGCGCCGAAGGTCAGACCGTCGACCTGACCCGGCGCCAGGAAGCACGACACACCGTGCGGGCCGGGCGCGGTACGGGCGAACAGCGCGTAGAAGTCGGCCTTGCCGCCGTGGGTGATCCACGCCTTGGTGCCGGTGATCCGGTAGCCGCCGTCCGCCGGCTCGGCCTTGCAGGTCAGCGCCGCCGCGTCCGAGCCGGCGTTCGGCTCGGAGAGGCTGTAGCCGCCGATCAGCTCGCCCGCCAGCATCTTCGGCAGCCAGCGTTCCTTCTGCTCCGGCGTGCCGAACGCGTTCACCGGGTGGCACGCCAGCGTGTGCACGCTGGTGGCCACCGCGACGGCCGCCCAGCGGGAGGCCAGCTCCTCCAGCACCTGCAGGTACACCTCGTAGGGCTGGCCGCCGCCGCCGAACTCCTCCGAGTACGGCAGGCCGAGCAGCCCGGCCTGGCCCAGCAGCGCGAACAGCCCCTCGGGGTAGCGCTCCTGCTTCTCGTACGAGTCGACCTTCGGGGCGAGCTCCTTGTCGGCGAGATCGCGGGTCAACGCGATCAGGTCCGCGGCTTCTTCGGTGGGAAGCAAGCGATCCACAGCCATGTTCCGGCTCCAAGCGGTACGCAAAGCGGTACGTCAGTACCGGTTAGCGTAGCGCAACCGCCTCCGACCTGGGAGACCGGACATCGGTGAGAGGTCGGAGACCGACTGTCATACTGACCGGGTGATCGACAGTGCCGCCGCCCCCCAGCCCACCGGACGGGGCGCCGCGCGCCGGTCCGCCCTCTTCGAAGAACTGGTCGCCCTGGTCGTCGCCGAGGGTTTCGCCCAGTTCACCCTGGACGACCTCGCCGCCCGGCTGCACTGCTCGAAGCGCACCCTCTACGGGCTGGCCGGCTCCAAGGAACAGCTGGTCCGCACGGTCGTCGTCCACTTCTTCCGCAGCGCCACCGCGCGGGTCGAGGCCGCACTCGCCGCCGAGACCGACCCGGCCGCCCGCCTCGGCGCCTACCTGCGCGCCGTCTCCGCCGAACTCGCCCCCGGCTCCGCGCGGTTCTTCGACGACGTCGCGGCCTTCGAACCTGCCGCCGAGGTCTACGGCCGCAACACCCGCGCCGCCGCGCGGCGGATCCAGCGGCTGATCCAGGAAGGCGTGGCGGAAGGCGCTTTCCGCGAGACCCACGTGGCCTTCGCGGCGGACGTGATCAGCTCCGTCATGGTGCGCATCCAGCAGCGCCAGGTCGCCGAGGCCACCGGCCTCGCCGACGCCGAGGCCTACGGCCACCTCGCCGAGCTGCTGCTGCACGGGCTGGTGCGCTAGGGCTTGTCAGACAAGCCCTAGCCGCCCGCGGCAGGCTCCTGGTCAGGCGGACGGCTTGCTGGTGGTGGGGTCCTCCGCTGCGGGTGGGCAGGCGCAACTGCCGTCCCGTTCGCGGACCTTGCCGCACTCCGGGCAGACCAGGCTCAACCAGCAGGCGGCCTCGCCGCCCTCGTCCTCCATGGCGTCAGTCTGCCCGGAGGCGGACGGGATGGCCATCGGCCCGTCGTCGCCGCCAGGCGGCCCTGGCCCCGAGTGCGACGTGAGGGCCGACCCGGGGCCGCGGGGGCCGGCATGGGCTGTGGGAGGTCAGTCGGGGAGGTCGAGCAGGACCCGGCCTCGGCTGCCGGCGTCGACGTGGTCGTGAGCCTTGGCGATGTCGGCGAGCGGGTAGCGCGCGCCGACCTCCAGGGTGAGGGCGCCGACCGCGGCGGCGGCGGTCAGGTCGCGGGCGGCCTGCCGTTTGGCCTCGGCGGGGAAGTCGTCGCTGCCCAGCAGGCGGAGCGTGACGTTGTTGAACAGCAGCGGCCAGAACGGGAGTTCGGTACGGTCGGCCCGGGTGGCGTACGCGGCGATGACCGCGCCGTTCGTGGCGACGGCGTTGTCCAGGTCGGCGTTGTCGGACAGCGACACCTCGATGATCCGGTCCACGCCGTCGGGCGCGTGCGCGCGGATCAGGGCGGCCGGGTCACCCCCGTCGAGGGCGACGGCGTGGGAGACGACCGCCGGGTCGACGCGGTCCAGGTCGGAGCCGTGGCGGACGGTGCCGATGACGGTGGCCCCGGCCCAGCGCGCGAGCTGGGCGGCCAGTGAGCCGACGCCGCCGAGCACACCGTGGACCAGGAGGAGCTTCCCGTCGACCGGGCCGTCGGCGAACACGGCACGGTGTGCGGTGATCCCCGGGATGCCGAGGCTCGCCCCGAGGCTGTCCGTGAGGTGGTCGGGCAGGGGGACGGCGAGGCCGTCGGGGACCACCGTGTACTGGGCGGCCGTGCCGAACGGCCGGTAGGACTGGGCGCCGTACACCCACACCCGCTGCCCGGTGCGGCGCGCGTCGACGCCGTCGCCCACGGCGTCGACGACACCCGCGGCGTCGCTGTGCGGGATCACGCGCGGGTAGGGCATCGCGGAGCCGGTCCAGCCGCGCCGCTTCTTGGCGTCGCCGGGGTTGACGCCGGAGACCGTGACCCGGACCCGGACCTCGCCGGGGCCGGGAGCGGGGTCGGGCAGCTCGCCGACGCGCAGCACGTCAGCGGCGGGCCCTTGTTCGTCGTACCAGGACGCAAGCATGAGGTCTCTCCGTTCCAGGGGTGGCCGCCTCCATCTTCGGGCCGCCGCCCCCACCTGTCCCGCAGGCCGGTCGACACCACCGGACGGAGTCCCGTGCCCGGCGCCGTGGGGCCCGTAGTCCGCCGTCAGATCCGCACCGAGGACGTAGAGTTGCCGGGTGGCCGATGAGACGCGGAACGTCGTGAGCGGGAACGCCCGGGTCGGGATCTCGGTGCAGGCCGGGGTGATCAACGCGGTGCACGTCCACGAGGCGGCCGCGCCCGCCGGCCCGACGTCGTGTCAACTCCCGCCCGAACGGGCGAATTTCGTCAACCGCGAGGACGAACAGCAGCAGGTGCTGGCCGCCGCCGGGCGGCCGTCCGGCCGGCCCGGGCCGCTGGTGGTGGCGGTCAGCGGGATGGGCGGCATCGGCAAGAGCGCGCTCAGCTTCCGCCTGGGTCGCACGCTGCGCGGCGACTACCCGGACGGGGTGCTCTACGTCGACCTGGACGACCTGCGGCGCGACGGCACCGTCGAGGTCGCCGACGCGCTCGCCGACCTGCTCGGCGGCCTCGGCGTCCGCCCGGCCTGGCTGGAGTCGGGCTACCCGCGCCGGGTGAAGCAGTACTGGACCCGGACCAACGGCAAACGGCTGCTGATCGTCCTCGACAACGCCCGCAGCAGCGCCGAGGTCGACCCGCTGCTGCCCGCCTCGGCCGACAGCCTGGTGATCGTCACCAGCCACGGCCAGCTGCCCGGCCTCGTCGATGCCGCGCCGTTGGAACTCCCGCTCCGGCCAATGGAGTTGGACGAGGTCGTCGAGCTGCTGGAACGCTTGCTCCCCGCCGACCGGCGGCTCGCCGAGGAGCCGGACGCGCTGCGCGCCCTCGCCCGCTGCTGCGACGGACTGCCCGGAGCGGCCCACGCGGTCGGCCGCCTCGCCGCCCGCCACCCGCGCCGCACCCTGGCCCGCCTGGTCGACCGGCTCACCGCCGACCTGCACGAGCAGGGCCTCGCACCCGTCGAGGCGATCTGGGACGCCGCCTACGGCGAACTCGGCCCCGACGCCGCCCGGCTCTACCGGCTGCTGCCCGAACTCCCGGGCCCCGTCGTCACCGTGCAGACCGCCGCCGTCCTGCTCGGCCCCGGCAGCCACCCGGGCGACGACCCCACCGAGCACACCGTCGAGGACGCTGTCGAGGAACTGGAACTGGCCGGACTGCTGACGTTCCACCAGGCGGACCAGTACCGCCTGCACGGCCTGTTGCGCAGCCACGCCCAGCGCCGCGCCCGCCAAGCCGACCCGGACGGCACCGAACGCGCCGCCGCCCGCCGCCGCGCCGTCCACTGGCTGCGCCGCCAGGCCGGCCGCGCCGACCTGCTGGCGGCGGGCAGCCGGCTGACCGTCCAGCCGCTCCCGGAGGCGGTGCCCGGTCTCCCCGAACCCGCGCTCGACCGCACGCCGCACGCGTCCGAGGAGCAGCGGAAGGCCGACGCGGCCCGCGGCTACGCCTGGCTGGAGCGCCACCGCCTGGCCCTGCACGCCGCCGTCGCCACCGCCTACGCCGACCGGGCCGACGCGGACGCCGTCGCGCTCTGCGAAGCCCTCTGGACGCACTACCTCGACCACCCGCACCTCGCCGACGTCACCGACGCGTTCGGGACCGGGGTGGCCGCCGCCGACCGGCTGGACGACCTCAAGTCCCGGATCCGGATGCGTTCGCAGCTCGCCCGCCCGCTCTGGGAGCAGCAGCGCTACGAGGAGGCCGCCGAGGTGCTGCGGCAGGCGGTCGGCGCGACGCCACTGCTGGGCGACCAGGACGAGGACCGCAGGCTGGCCGCCTCCGCCATCGACTTCCGGGGACAACTCGCGCTCGCCCGAGGCGAGTTCGCCGTCGCAGCGGAGGACTTCGAGGCCGCCCGGGCGGTGCACCTGGCGATCGGCAACGGGTACGGCGCGATGCTGCAGACCTACCAGCTCGCGAAGGCCGCCCTCGGTGCGGGCGAACTCGCGCGCGCCGCCGAGCTGTTCGCCGACGCCCACCGGCAGGTCGGCGTCGACCGGCCGCGGATGGCCGCGCGCGCGGGCTTCGGCCGGGCGCAGGCGCTGCGCCGCCTCGGGCGGTTCGACGAGGCGCGGCCGCTGCTGGAGGTGGCGCTGCGGGACGCCGAGGGGCGGGGGTCGGAGCGCGAGCAGGTCCGGGTGCGCAAGGAGCTCGCGGCGCTCGCCGAGGGACAGGGACGTGCTGCCGAGGCGGCTGAACACCGGAACCTGGCAGCCGAGTTGACGAGGAAGAACGGCGGCCTGCCGGACGAGTGAACCGACCCCGGGGGGACTGTGGCGGGCCGCTCACACCTCGCGTTCGCCGTCCGCCGATTCGGCCGGTACCAGGTCGACGTCCACGGTGAGGGCGCCGATCTCGCAGTGCAGCGTCACCGGCAGCCGCAGCTCGGTGCGGCCGTCCAACCAGGCGTGGGCGGCGGAGACCAGCGCGGCGGGGTCGGCGCGCCGGATGCGGCCGAGGTCGTGGACGGCGGCCGCCCGGAGGGTGAGGGCGCCGAGGCGGCGGTGGCGGAGCAGGCAGCGGTCGGGGGCGAGGACGACGGCGGCGGTGCGGCAGCCGGGGTGTTCGGCCAGGACGTGGGACAGCCAGCCGTCGGCCGTCCAGGGAGCCGAGGAGACAGGGGAGTCGGCGTGCCGCCAGAGCACCGCCGAGCTCTGCCGGGCACGCAGGCCCGCGCGGGGGTGGTCGGCGGCGAGGTGGTGGACCGGGCGGGTGGTCTGGACGGGGTAGCGGTCCAGCCGGACGCGCGTGCCGGAGACCTCGGCGCCCACGGCGAGGGTGTCGGGCGGCGCGACCCGGTGGGCGGGGGGCGGGAAGGGCTCGGCCTCCAGCGGACCGGCCGGCGGCGTCAACTCCAGCAGCCGGTACAGCTCTTGGCGCAGCCGGGGGAGTGCCTCGCCGGGCCGGGCGAACGCCGTGGCGGCGATCTTCCGGGCGTCCTGGCCGGCCGCGGTGCGGAGTGCGCCGGGCAGCTCCTCGAGACCGGTGAACTGCGGTGCGGCGGCGAGCAGTTCGGCCATCGGGCTGCCGGGGAGGAGTTCGCTGCCGCCGTCGTAGGCGCTGATCACCGCGCAGCCGGCCGCGGCGGCGTACAGGGCGGAGGAGCCGTGATCGGTGATCACCGCGTCGGCGGCGGCCAGCAGGGCCGCCCACTCCTGGTAGGGGGAGGCGAGCAGCAGGCCGGCCCGGGTGGCGGGGCGGAACTGCTCGGCCAGGTCGAGCGGGCTGCGTTCGCTGAACTCGTTGGGGTGGACGGCGAGTCCGACCCGGTAGCGGTCCACCGGCAGGCCCAGCACCAGCTGCTGCGGCAGCTCCGGGCGGCGGGCCAGCAGGCTCTCCGGGCCCCAGGTGGAGAGCAGCACCACCAGCCGGTGGTCGCCGACGCCCAGCGCGGCGCGGCGGGACTCGCGCGCGTCGGCGGTGCGCAGCAGCCGGTCCAGGGTCGGGTCGCCGACCACCACGGCGCGGGGCGCGGCGGGCGGGCACGCCTCGGCGAGCCGGGCCAGCTCGTCGTCGTGCGCCAGGCCGTGCAGGTCGGCCCACGGTTCGCCCTCGTCCAGCAGGAAGGCCGGGTCGAGTCCGGACGGCAGTTCGGGCGAACCCTCGTCGCCGAGCGCCTTGTTGAAGCCGACGCCGTGCGGCAGGAGGGCCCGGCGGCCGGCCGACAGGCTGCGCAGCTCGCCCTTCGGGCTGGCGGTCAGCACCAGGTGGTAGGCGCCGGTGCGGGCCTGCTCCCAGTCGACCAGGCGGGCACCGGAGCGGTCGAGCGCCGCCAGCGCCTCCACGTCGAAGCGGGAGCCGGGGACGAGGGTGAACCGCCGGGAGATCCGCGGGTCGCCCTCGAACACCGGCAGGACGTCCAGCAGCCGGTGCAGCGCACCCGCCGAGCGGAACGCCAGCAGCACGGTGCGCCGCGCACCGGCGTCCCCGGAGGGGGCGTCCTCGTCCGGGCTGCGGTGCGGCATGCCGACGATGCTACCGGCGGGGCCGCCGGGACGCCCGACGCCTGGCCGGTGCCACCCTCGACCTGACCGTCAGGTTGCCTGACAAGTCGTCAGCGGCACGGAGTGCCGGGCTGACCGGTCGTCAGGCGGAAGCGCGCCGGCCGCAGGTCGACGCGTCCGCCGGAGCGGCGGGGCGTCGGCCTGCGGCCGGGGTTCGCGCGGAGCGTGGTCTCAGTGCGAGACGGGTGCCGCCGCGGCCGGGGCCTTGGCGGGCTTGGGGAGGAGCCGGCGTTCGGCGAGGTGGCCGAAGATCAGCCCGAAGGAGGCCCACATGGTCAGCTGGATGGCGAGCGCCGCGACGCGGAACTGCCAGAGCAGCGTGGCCGAGAAGTCCTCCGGGACCTCGTTGACGGCGGGGAGCAGGACGTAGGCGAGGCCGACCACGACGAGGTAGCCGACGACGGCCGCCACGGTCGCGTTCCACGTCCCGAGGCGCGGGGCGAGCTGCTTGCCGAAGGTCACCGCGGCGACCGCGAGCAGCACGCTCAGCACCATGAGCAGGAAGTAGAGCAGGGTGCGTCGCCCGATGGTGTCCGGGTCGCCCACCGACGGCGGGTTGGCCGGGTACTTGAGGAACGGCACCACGTACACCGCGACCAGCGCCGCCCCGGAGAGCAGCAGCGCGGTGGCCCGGGGGCCGAAGCGACCGATGCGGCCGAGGGCGAAGCAGTAGGCGAGGGCGGCGATCCCGCCGAGCGCGATGCCGTAGATCAGGATGCCGGTGGCCAGGCCCGCGGTGGACTGCAGGGTGCGGCTGACCAGTTCCTCGCCGTGCTCGTGGCTGTGGGACTCCTCGAACGCGATCGCGGCGTCCACCCTCGGCTCACCGAGGAAGTACGCCACGACCAGGGCGACGACGCCCGCGGCGAGGCCCGCGAGCATGCCGCGGACCAGCAGGTTTCTGACGATTGCGGAGTTCATCTGCAGGTGTTCGCTTCCCGCGCTCAGTGGCAGGGGAAACCGAGCAGGTGCCGGCCGTCGTGCACCCACTCGTGCACGCTCTCACCGGAGATCAGGGAGGTGGCTCCCTGCTCGGCGCCGACGAAGTAGAGCAGGGTGAGCAGCAGGATGCCGAAGAAGAGCGCCCACGGGGCGATCGCCTTGACGGAGATGGGGGTGATGGCCGGCGTGGCGGCGGGGGCGATGGGAAGAGCCATGGCCTTTGACCTCCTTGCGGGAACTCGCGTCCCGGTCGAATGGAGCACGGACGACGGGGCGGGTCTGACTTCCCGTCAGCCTGGAGGGCGATGGCGGGTACACAGTGGCGCGACCGTGCCGGGCTTTCACCGGACTTCCACGACCGTCGTATGAACTTGTCCGCCGAGACGGTACCGTTTCGCGGGAGCCCCGCCAAGGGGCGCAGCAGTACCGGCGGTAGCGTTGGTGGGCGAACGGTTGCGGTGGTGCGCCGGGAGGGGACGGCCGGTGACGGTTCGCGTGATCTTGGTCGCACCGGCGTTCGGGGCCGAGCAGCGGAGCGCCGCGTTCGGCGACGACCGGCCGCTGACCGACGCCGAACTCGCCCCCGCGCGCGGACTCCCGCTCCCCGCGGGCGGCCGGGTCGTCGCCGCGCCCGCCCCGCGCTGCCGGCAGACCGCCGAGGCGCTCGGACTGGACGCCGCCGTCGAACCCGCCCTCGGCGACCTCGACCCTGGCCGCTGGCGCGGTCGCGCCCTCGCCGAGGTCGCCGAGCGGGAACCGGAGTCGCTCACCTCCTGGCTCACCGATCCGCACGCGCCCGCACCCGGCGGCGAGTCCGTCGGCGCCCTGTGCGCCCGGGTCGGCACGTGGCTCGACGCGCTGCCGGACGCGGGCGGCACCCTCCTCGCGGTCGCCGAACCCGCCGCGATCCGCGCCACCGTCGTCCACGCGCTCGCCCTCCCGCCCGCGAGCTTCTGGCGGCTCGACGTCCGCCCGCTCACCGCCACCCACCTGACCGGCCGCGCCGGCCGGTGGAACCTGCGCTGCGGCGAACCGCTCCGGCCGTAGCGGGAGCGGTCGGACCCGCGGCCCGGGGCGGGATCCGACGGGGCGTCAGGGGTCAGTCGAGGTCGACGGCGAGGACGCCTGCGGGCAGGGCCAGGCAGAGGCGGCCGGTCGGGGTGATCACCAGGCCGGTGGGGGGTGCGCCGAAGTCGAGGTCGGCGGTGGTCGCGGTGTCGCCCCAGCGCCAGACCCGGGTGAGGCCGTCGGACCAGGCGGCGGCGATCATCATGCCGCGGGGGGTGGTGGCGACGGCGGTGGCGGTGACGGGGACGTCGCGGGCGGCGAGCGGGTCGGGCATCGGCTTGCGGCCGTGCATCCAGGTCCAGACGGCGCCGTCGCGGCCGCCGCTGAGGGTCAGGATCTCGCCGTCGGTGCGGGCGAGGGCGAGCGCGGTGACCGGCCCGTCGTGGAGCGGCTGGTCGGCGGAGCGGGGCGCGCCGCCGTCCGCGTCGGCGAGGTGGTGCACCCGGCCGCCGGCATCGCCGACCGCGAGCACGGCCTGCTCGCCGCCGAGCGAGGCCAGCGCGGTGGCGCCGTCCTGGAGGTGGTCGAGCAGGGCGGTGACGGCGCCGGGCAGGCGGTCGGCGGACGCCTGGACCGAGCCGTCGCGGCGCAGCCGGAGGATCGTCCCGTCGGCGCCGGTGGCCAGGGCGACCAGGGCGCGGTCCTCCAGCGGGGCCGGTGCGGTGCCGTCGGCGAGGGCGCCGGACTCCTGGTCCACCGTCAGGATCGAGGAGCCCACGGCCACCGCGAGCCGGCCGGGCAGCGGACCGTGCGCCTCGGCGATCCGGTGCACCGGTTCGCGGTCGTGGTCGAACGACCAGCGCAGGCGCCAGTTCCGGCCCGTCGGTTGCGGCAGCCGCGCGGTCGCCCGGTCGTCCCGCCCGGCCAGCCACGTGCACAGCGCCTCGGCGCGGATCGCCGGATCGGCGCTCGGCACGGCGAGCGGCCCGGCCAGCCACCAGGCCTCGGCGAGAGCGGCGTACGCCGACTCGGTGGACGGCCCTGCTTCCGCACCCACCGCCGCATCCTGATCCGGCGTCACAGGTGCAGCCACAGCCGCGCCGTCGACTGCCGAGTGCGGACCGCTCACCTCGCCCTGCCCCGCCGCACCGTCCCGGTCGCGCTCCGCCGCTGCGACGCTCGCGTGTTCGAACGCGGCGGTGACGGCGAGCGGGTCGGCGTGGGTGAGCACGTTCGGGTCGGCGAGGAGTTCGGCGGCGTCGTCGGCCAGGGCCGACTGCCGCAGGGCGAGGCCCAGGAAGCGGGGGTCGGCGGTGGCGGGGTCGGGGGGAACCAGGACCTGGCGCAGGGTCAGCGCGTCGACGCCGTAGCCGCCGTGCCGCTCGGTGAGGAGGTCCGGCCACAGGCGCCAGGCGCCGTCGCGGTCGGGCGGCAGCAGGTGCGTGGCGGCGCGGTCGACGGCGTCGAGCATGCCGACGCCCGGGAGCTCGGCCCACAGGCTGTCGTCGACGTGTCCGCCGACCGAGGCGAGTGCGGCCAGGGCGGGGCGGACGTCCATCGGGAGGGCGTCCCACCACGCGTCGGCGAGGACGGCGGCCCGGTCCGCGAGCGGGGTGGCCGGGTCGAGGACGGGCGCGGACGGGGTGCGGGCGGCGAGCAGGGCCAGGGCGGGGCTCGGGTGGACGGCCGCCTGGTCGACCTGATGGCCGGTCAGGGCCGAGCACCACAGCGCGAAGGAGTGCGGGTCGGTCCAGCGGGGCTCGTCCAGGTCGAGGACGGCGGCGGCCGGCAGCGCGGAGTCCAGCAGCTCGGCGGCCGGGGTGCCGTTGGCGCACTCCACCACCAGGCGCAGCCACGGGATCCGCAGCAGCGGGAGCAGCAGCCGGGCGGCGATCTGCTCCGGCATGCCGGGCAGCAGGCCGTGGCCCGCCCGGTCGAGGTCGGTGACCACCAGCACCCGGGGCACGCCGTCGATCAGCGCCCGGACCAGCGCCTCGGGGGTGCCGGCGGTCACGCCGAGCCGGTCCGCGAGCAGCCAGACGGCGCTGTCGACCGTCAACTCCCGGGCGGAGAGCGCCGCGTGGACCCGGCGGGCGGGGCGCGGGTTGTCCGGAGGGCAGGCGGCGGCCAGCCAGTTCAGCAGGTGGGTCCGGCCGCTGCCGGAGGAACCGGCCACCCGGCACAGGCGCGGCGAGCGCGCGTCCTCCAGCCAGCCGAACAGGGCCAGCCCGGCCGGTCGGCGGCCGGCCCGCAGCGGCGGCACGGGCGCGGCCTCGCCGTCCGGTTCGGGCGTGGCGGGGACGCCGTGGCGCGGGTTCGGCCAGAAGCGCAGCGGTGTGCCGTCCCGGTCGAGCTGCCAGGCGCCCTGGACGGCGTGCGGCGGGACGGGGCCGTCGAGGTGGTGGCCCGGGTCGGCGTGGAACAGCCAGCCGGGCGCGGTCCTGGCCTGCTCCCACTGCTGCTGGGTCATCTCCGGGAACGGCCGGTAGCCGCGCGGTTCGACCGGCGGCGGCGACTCGTCCGAGCCCTCGGCGGCGAGCAGCAGCAGCCGGCGCAGCGAGTCGGCGGTCGCCCTGGCGTCGGCGCGCAGGGTGCCGTCCAGCGGGTCGCCCGGCTCGGTCAGGAAGCGCTCGACGGCCTGCGCCGGGGTCAGTCCCCGTTCGCGGGCGTCGGCGAGCCGGGCCGCCCAGTGCAGCGGGGCGTGGTCGGCGGTGCTGGCCGTGCGGGGCTGGAAACCCGCCGCGTGGTCGGCCTCGGAGTACCAGAGGTAGCCGGTCAGGTCCCCGCCGTCGTTGACCGCGGGCAGGTAGTCGACCGGGCGGTCGGTGGTGTCGGCGTACCGCGGCGGCCGGCCGTCCGCGGGCGCGGCGTAGCGGTCGTCGCTGAGCTGGTCGTTGCTGGTCAAGAGTGGCCCTTCCCCCGTGAAGAACCTCCCCCTGGGCGGACGCGGTCGGGCGGTGGGCGACGCGATCAGGGTTCGGCGGCCACCAGCATAGGTTGTGCACCTCCGGTGTCCAGACCGCCCCCGCTCGCCGGGCAGCCCGACGGCGGGTCAGGAGGAGACCTCCGAGCCGCCGTTGGGCTCCCGCCGGATGACGGGGTGTCAGTGCAGGTGGGCGAACTGCCCCGGCCGGCGGCCCGGGCCGGCCGGCCCGCGGTAGGCCTGGGCGATGTCCAGCCAGTGGTCGGCGTCCGGGCCGACGGCGGTGACGTCGAGGTCGGCGCGGTGGCGGCGGCGGGTGACCAGCAGGCAGAAGTCGGCGGCGGAGCCGGTGATCCGCTGGGCCGCGTCCTCCGGGCCGAAGTTCCACTCGACGCCGGACGGGCCGGTCAGCTCGAACCGGAACTCCACCTCGGGGGTGGCCTCGCCGCGGGCCTGGTAGCCGAAGTCCCAGGTGCGGACGGCGAACCAGGCGAGGTGCCCGACCCGGTCGGTGTACTCGCGCTTGACGCCGAGCGCGTCGGCGACGTCCTGGCCGTGCCCGAACAGCTCCATCAGGCCGGCCGCGGCCAGCACCGGCGCGGGCAGCGGGCGGACCAGCCACGGCACCACCTGGCCGGCCGGCACCTTGACCAGCGCCTGCTCGGCGGCCTCCCGCTCCTCGCGCCAGGCGGTCAGCAGCTTCTCGTTGCCCAGCTCCAGGTAGGGCACCAGGATCTTGTTCACGGAGCCGTTGAAGTCGCCGGCCAGCGGCGTGACGTAGTCGACGAAGGCCTGGGCGTCGGTCGCGGACAGCGCGGCCATCTTGAAGATCGTGGTCAGGTGGGCGATCTGGTGGGCGACCGTCCAGCCCTCCGCCGGGGTGGGCGTCGCCCAGCCCGCCTCGTCCAGGCCGGCCACCAGCCGGTCGAGGTCCTTGCCCTCGGCGATCAGGTCGGAGAAGACGTCCTGGGAGTCGGCCACGGAGGCTTCCTTTCTGACTGGGGGCCGCGTCGTGACGGACCGTCAGCGGACGGTCTTCGGCGGCGCGTTCGGGTGCGTGCTGCCCAGCCTCCGGTCCGGTGCGCGGGGCGGACAACTCCCGTCGTGCGGCATGGCCGGCCGCCCGCGCGGGCCGGCCGCTCCGGGATCAGCAAGCGCCGAGACGCCCGACACCGGCCGGGCTCCCTAGGCTGCCCCGAGGGCACCGTCGGCCGGGTCGCTGCGAGCGCGGAGCCGCACCGGTGTCGAAGCCGTCCGGCGAGTTTCCGACGAGTTGAGGAGCAGTCATGTCCGAGACAGCTGTACGGTCGAGCCGCGCCGGGTCGGTGCCCTGGCCCGCCGAGTTCGCCGCCCGGTACACCGCGAAGGGCCTGTGGGCCGGGGGTTCGCTGAGCGCGCTGCTGGCCGCCGCGGCGCGCCGGACCCCGGACGCCGTCTGCCTGGTCGACGGCGAGCTGCGGATCACCTTCGGCGAACTGCTGGCCCGGGCCGACGGCGCGGCGCAGCGGCTGGCCGGACTCGGGGTGCGCCCCGACGACCGGGTCGTGGTCCAACTGGCCAACTGCTGGGAGCACGTGGTGCTCTCGGTGGCCTGCCTGCGGCTCGGCGCGCTGCCGGTGTGGACGCTGCCGCAGCACCGCCGGCACGAGATGGCCGGCGTCGCCGCGCACACCGAGGCCCGGGTGCTGGTGGTGCCCGGCGCGGTCAAGGACTTCGACCACCAGGCGATGGCGCACGAGGTCGCCGCGGCGGTGCCGAGCGTGCGCCACGTGCTGGTCGCGGGCGGTGAACTGCGGGACGGGAGCCTCGACCTGCACGCACTGCTGGCGCCCGCCGAGGACCCGGAGGCGGCGGCCGCCGCACTCGACGCCGCGACGCCCGCCGGGGACGCCGTCGCGATGTTCCTGCTGTCCGGCGGCACCACCGGCCTGCCGAAGGTGATACCCCGGACCAACAACGACCTGTGCTACATGATCGGGCAGGCCGCCGAGATCTGCGCCTACGGCCCGGACACCGTCTACCTGGCCACCCTGCCGCTCGGCCACGGCTTCCCCAACACCGGCCCCGGCGTGCTCGGCGCCCTGATCAACGGCGGCCGGGTGGTGATCACCGCCTCGCCCGCCCCCGAGACCGCGCTCGCCATCGCCGCCCGCGAACGGGTCACCACCACCGCCGCCGTCCCGGCCATCGTGCAGCGCTGGCTGCAGTTCCGCGACGAGCACCCCGACCTCGACCTGTCCGCGCTGACGCTGCTCCAGGTCGGCGCCGCGCGGCTGGCCCCCGCGGTGGCCCGGCAGATCGGCCCCAAGCTGGGCTGCACCCTGATGCAGGTGTTCGGCATGGGCGAGGGCCTGCTCTGCCTGACCCGCCTCGACGACCCCGAGCAGGTGCTGCACCACACCCAGGGCCGCCCGGTCAGCCCCGACGACGAGGTGCTGATCGTCGACGAGACGGGCGTCGAGGTGCCGCCCGGCGAGCCCGGCCTGCTGCTCACCCGCGGCCCCTACACGCTGCGCGGCTACTACGCCTCGCCGGACCTCAACGCCCGCGCCTTCACCGAGGACGGCTGGTACGTCACCGGCGACGTGGTGCGCCGCACCCCCGAGGGCAACCTGATCGTGGCCGGCCGGGAGAAGGACGTGATCAACCGCGGCGGCGAGAAGATCAACGCCGAGGAGATCGAGAACTTCGCGCACCAACTGGACGCCGTCGACCAGGCCGCCGCGGTCGCCATGCCGGACGCCGAACTCGGCGAGACGGTCTGCCTGTTCGTGGTGCCGAAGGCCGGACGGAGGGTCACCCTGGACGAGGTCCGGTCGGTGCTGCTGGACGCCGGGGTGGCCCGCTTCAAGCTTCCGGAGCGGCTGGTGCTCGCCGACACCATGCCCGCCACCCCGATCGGCAAGGTCGACAAGAAGGCGCTGCGCTCGCAGATCGCCCGCCTGCTGGACGCCGAGGCCACCGAGGCGCTCTGAGCTCCGACCACGCGTCAGGACCCGCCTCCCTTCGGGGAGGCGGGTCCTGACGGTTGTTCAGGCGGTGGCGACCCGCGGGTGCGGCGCGGTCGGGCGGTGCGCGCGGACGATCAGCGAGACGCCGCTGAGCGAGCGCACCGGCAGGTACCGCTCGGCCGCCACCAGGCCGCCGAACAGCGCGTTGATCGGCGCGGGCGGCGGCGCGTCGATGTCGCTGGAGGTGGAGCGCCGGCGGTGCAGTGCGACCAGCGGCCGCAGCAGCACGTTCCAGCTGTACAGCTCGTCGATCACCAGGCCCGCGCCGGTCAGCACCGCGGAGAGCCCCGCGCGGTCGTAGCGGCGGACGTGGTCGACCGCCTCGTCGTGCGCCGACCACAGCCGCATGTCCGCCGGGACGGTCAGCAGCGCGGTGCCGCCGGGGCGCAGGACCCGCAGGATCTCGGCGGCGGCGAGGTGGTCCTCCTCGATGTGCTCCAGGATCTCGAACGCCGTCACCAGGTCGAACGAGCCGTCCTCCCAAGGGAGTTCGCGGGCGTCCGCGCGGTGCGCGTCCAGGCCCCGCTCGCGGGCGATCTGCACCGCCGTCTCGGACAGGTCGGCGACCACGGTCCGCCAGCCGTGCTCCAGCAGCACCCGGCTGTTGCCACCGCCCGCGGCGCCGATGTCCAGCGCCCGTCCGGCCGGACCGAGCCCGCGCAGCTCGCGGGCCAGCAGCCGTCTCTTCTCCCGGAACCACCAGTGCCGCTCCTCGACCTCGGTCATCCGGCGGATCTCAGCGGCTCGCATCAGTGCGTCCTCTCAGGTGGGGGGACATGACGTTCCATCGGATCGGTTGGCGTGCACACCCGGGTCACCCGTTCACGACGAGGCCCGCCGGGCCGGCAGCCCGGCGGGGCGCGGCGACTTCTCGGCGGAGTCGAAACCGACGTGGTACACGGGGCGATTCTGTACGGCGGCGAAGATCCGGGCGACGTACGCGCCGAGCAGGCCGAGGCAGATCAGCTGCAAGGCTGACAGCAGCAGCACCGCGAGGAACAGCGAGGTCCAGCCGGGGATGGCCGCGCCCGCGGCGAACCCGGCCAGGGCGAAGGCGGCCAGCAGCAGGCAGGCGGTGAAGCTGAACCCGCCCAGCCAGGTGGCGATCCGCAGCGGCGCCGAGGAGAAGCCCGCCGTGCTGTCCCAGGCGAGGGCGATCATCCGGCGCAGCGGGTACTTGGTGCGCCCGGCGACCCGCTCCTCCCGGGCGTACCGCAGTTCTGCGCTGGGGAACCCGAGGGAGGGCACCAGCAGCCGGTACACCGGCGTGCGTTCGGGCAGTTCGCGCAGCACCTCGACCACGGCGCGGCTGAGCAGTCGGAAGTCGCCGGCGTGCGCGGGCACCTCGATGTCCAGCAGACGGCCCATCAGGCGGTAGTAGACGCCTGCGGTGTGCCGCTTGAACGCGGTGTCGGTGCTGCGGTCGGAGCGCACCCCGTAGACGACGTCGACGCCCCGGCCGCGGGCCAGCGCCAGCATCTCGGGGATCGCCTCGGGCGGGTCCTGCAGATCGGCGTCGATGCTGACCACCCAGGCGCCGCGGGCCAGGTGCAGGCCCGCGGTCAGTGCCGCCTGGTGGCCGCTGTTGCGGCGCAGCCGGACCAGACGCAGCTGCGGCCAGCGGTGGCGCTCCTTCAGCAGGGCAGAGGCAGTGCGGTCCTTGCTGCCGTCGTCCACCGCCACCACCTCGTAGTCGACGCCGCAGCCGTCGAGGACCGGGCGCAGGCGGGCGACGAGGGCCGGGATGGCGTCCTCCTCGTCGTACATCGGGACGACGACGGACAGCGTGGGCGGGAAATCCATGGCTGGCGCCTCCTCAGCGGGGGTCCGGGGTGGGCGATCGGGGCCGTTCAGCCGCAGCGGTACAGCACGGAGTCGGCGAAGCTGGGGAAGGGCAGCTTGCCGTCGGTGTCGGGAGCCGTGCCGCCGTACGCGGCCGGGTCGACGGCCTGGCAGTGCTGCTGGACGAAGGCGACCCGCCGGCGCTGGGCCTCGCCGCCCATGCCGGCGATCCCTCCCCGCCGGGGCGCGCCGGGGGCCGCGGACAGGACGAACCGCAGCCTGCCGTCAGCGATCCAGCCGGTCAGCTGGTCGACCGAGGGGACGTTGTCGGCGCCGAGGTAGCCCCCCATGCCGACCACCGTGGCGTCGGAGTCGACGATGAACTGCGCGGCGGCGATCCCGCCGCCCTCCACGGCGAGCGCGATCTGCGCGCCGTCGGCGTGCGCGACCGCGTAGTCCAGGGCCCTGCGGTTCTCGCCGGAGAGTTCCGCGCCGCCGAGGCCCGCACCGCGGGCGGGCTGGCGGCGGTACTGCTCGGGGGCGAGGCGGAAGTCCAGCTTCGGGGGAGCGCCGGCGGGCAGGTTGCCGCCGCCGGTGGGCTGGATGCCGGCCGCGGCCGCCGCGCCCGTCCCGCCGGACTCGAACATCACGGAGGGCAGCTCGACCACGAACGCGAGCCGTCCGTGCAGCATCGCGTCCAGCTTCCGGTTCGGCGGACCGGCGGACGGGAAGCCGCCGTTGGTGCCGTGTTCGAGGGCGGTACCCGCCGACCAGACCGCGGTGGTGAACAGCACCGACACCACGGCGAGCACCATGGCGGGACGCCCGAGGGAGCGGGCTCGGCCCGGCGCGAGGCGACCGAGGAGCAGGCCGGCGAGGGCGAGCGCCGCGAGCGCCGCGACCGCCCAGCGGGTCCAACCGTACCAGGAGGTGTCCCGGGAGACCAGCACGAACGCCCAGGCCGTGGTCAGCGCGACGCCCAGCGGGAGCAGCGTCCAGCCGCGGCCCGAGGCCTCCCGGTAGTCCCGCCACAGCCGGGCCAGGCCGGCGGCCGAGACGGCGGCCACCGCCGGGGCCAGCATCGCGGTGTAGTACGGGTGCCAGATGCCCTGGACGAAGCTGAACACCGCGGCGGTGACGACCAGCCAGCTGCCCCACAACAGCCAGCCCGCCCGCTCCGCCGCGTCACCCGGCTGCCGGAACCACAGCCGCCGGTACCCGGACGCGCCGACCGCCCCCAGCGCCAGCAGGCTCAGCGGCAGCAGCCAGGAGATCTGCCCGCCGACCTCCGGGGAGAACATCCGGGTGACCACCGGCTCGCCGCCGCCCATGCCGACCATGCCGAGCGCGACGTTGATGCCGCCGCCGTTGTAGACCTGGCCGAAGTCGAAGATCTTGCCGAAGCCGTTGTACCCGAAGATCACCTGGAGCGCGCTGCCGTCGGTCGAGGCGTCCACGAACGGCGTGTGGCCCGGCCACAGGTCGTGCAGCACCGGCCACCAGAACGAGGACACCAGCAGGACCCCGCCCGCCGCCAGCAGGTCGAGCACCCTGCGTCGTACCGGGCCGGCCGTGCACACCAGGAAGGCGAGCGTCAGCCCGGGCAGCAGGATCCACGCCTCCAACCACTTGGTGGAGAACCCGCAGCCGATCCAGAACCCGCACGCCAGTAGCCAGTTGCGCCGTGAGCGGATCGCTGCGGCCAGCACCGACCGGGTGAACGCGTAGGCCGCGGCCAGCAGCAGCAGCACCAGCAGGGCGTCGGTGTTGTTGTCCCGGTCGATCGCCACCGTCACCGGTGTCAGGGTCAGGATCAGCGCGGCCAGCAGCGCCACCCGCTCACCCGCCCACAGGCGCACCGTGCGGTGCAGCAGGAACACGGCGGCCACCCCCTCGACCGCCTGCGGCAGCAGCACCGTCCAGGAGTGGAAGCCGAACACCAGCACCGTCAGCGCCTGCGGCCACAGCGACATCGGCGGCTTGTCGGTGGAGACCACCCCGACCGGATCGAAGGCCCCGAAGAGGAAATTGCCCGGAGAACGGGTCATCGACTTCACTGCCGCCGAGTAGTATGCGTTGCCGAACCCGCCGGCATCGATCGCCCACACGTACAACAGCAGCGCCAGCAGAAGAATCCCGCCCAGTGCCCAGCGGTGAGCGGCGCCCGTGCCGAGGTCGGCCGGTTCGCCGGGCGCGGGGGACGTGGTGGGCACCGGGGCCGGTTTGACGGTAGACATCCGTTCTCCTTCGTGATCGAAGCTGCCCATACGGTGGCACGCGGTGATCAGGTGCGGCTTCTCCCTTCTTGCCGATCCGACCTGCCCGCTCCGGCCGCCCCGGCGCCCGTCCGGTGCGCAATCGCGAAGATGTTCCGCCCCCGGGGGACGGCTAGCGTGAGCAGCGGATCGAACAACTCGAGTGCTGGACCAGGCTGTTCGGCACCGCGCGGTGCAACTCCCGTGCCCAGCCGGTCCACTGACAGCCCATCATTCCGAAGACTGCTGGTGGAGGTCGCGTTCCATGTCCAACGATGTGTGCCCCTATCGCCTCGACCCCGATGGCGCCGACACCCACGGGGAGACCAAGGCGCTGCGAGAGCAGGGCCCGATCGCGCTGGTCGAGCTCGCCGACGGCGTGAAGGCGTGGTCCGTCCACGACTACGCGCTCGGCAAGCAGATCATGGGCGACGAGCGGTTCTCCAAGAACCCGCGCAAGAACTGGCCGAAGTACATCAACGGCGAGATCTCCAACGGCTGGCCGCTGATCACCTGGATCGCCATGGACACCATGGCCACCCAGGACGGCGAGGACCACGGCCGGCTGCGCCGGCTGCTCCTCAAGGCGTTCACCGAGCGCCGCGTGGAGGCCATGAAGCCGCACATCGAGAAGACCGTCAAGGACCTTCTCGACGCGATGGAGGCCAACCAGGACGAGATCCTCGACCTCAAGGGCTGGTTCCACGCGGAGCTGCCCACCCGCCTGATGTGCGACCTCTTCGGCGTGCCCGAGGAGACCCGCGCCGAGGTGCTGGTCGGCGGCCACAAGAACATCGACACCCGGATCAGCCCCGAGGAGGCCGAGGCCAACCTGTACCAGTGGCAGGAGGCCATCTCCAACCTGGTCGACTTCAAGCGGGCCAACCCCGCCGACGACCTGACGTCGGGCCTGATCGCCGCCCGCGACAACGACTCCCGCCTCAGCCACTCCGAGCTGCTGGGCACCCTGCACCTGCTGCTCGGCGCCGGCTCCGAGACCCTGGTCAACGCGCTCGCCCACGCCTCCGTGGCCCTGCTGGCCGACGCCGACCTGCGCGAGAAGGTCGTCTCCGGCGAGATCCCGTGGGAGAACGTCTGGGAGGAGACCCTGCGGGTCGAGTCCCCGGTCGCCCACCTGCCCTTCCGCTACGCCACCGAGGACTTCGAGCTCGGCGGCATGAAGATCGCCAAGGGCGACCCGATCCTGGTCGACTTCGCGGGCATCGGCCGCGACCCGTCGATCCACGGCGACACCGCGGACGAGTTCGACCCGATGCGCGAGGACAAGACCAACCTGTCCTTCGGCCACGGCGTCCACTACTGCCTCGGCGCCCGGCTCGCCAAGCACGCGTGGATGATCGGCATCCCGGAGCTGTTCCGCCGCTTCCCGGAGATGCAGCTCGCGGTCTCCCGCGACGAGCTGGTCGGCCAGGGCAGCTTCGTCGTCAACGGCCACGCGAACATCCCGGTCCGCCTGCGGGCCAAGGTTCCGAGCGCCGCGTAACACCCCCGGCGGGCCCGGGCGCCCCGCACCCGCGGGGCGCCCGGGCCCGCATAGGTCCACGAAGGTCAGGCACCCACGAAGGAGACCGGCAATGGCAGTTGACGAGACGGCGGAAGACCACGGCGTGGCACCCGAGGGCCTGCCCCTCGACGACGACTACATGGGCCCGCGCGACCTCGAGGTCAGGACCGTGCGGTCGGCCGACGGCACCACCATCGCCTACGAGAAGTCCGGCAGCGGCCCCGCCGTCGTGGTGATCGGCGGCGGCCTCAACGACCGCGCCATGTTCACCCCGTTCGCGACGCTGCTGTCGGACCACTTCACGGTCTACAACTACGACCGCCGCGGCCGGGGCGACAGCGAGTACGGCGACCCCGAGCAGTTCAGCATGCAGAAGGAGATCGAGGACCTCGCCGCGGTCATCGCCGAGACCGGCGAGCCGACCTCGGTCTTCGCCAACTGCACCGGCGGCATGATCGCCATCGAGGCCGCCGCCCAGGGCGTGCCGATGGCCAAGCTCGGCCTGTACGAGCCGCCGTACAACTCGCCGAAGGCCACCCCCGAGCAGATCGCCCAGCTCAAGGTGTACATCGAGGAGGACCGCCGCGAGGAGGCGGTCACCATCTTCGCCAAGGACATGGTCCGGTTCATCACCGAGGACCGCCTCGACTACTTCAAGCAGCACCCGGCGTGGGCCGCCTTCGAGTCGATGGCGCCGTCCGCGCTCTACGACGCCATCATCAGCGTCGAGTACAACGACGTCCCGCACGCGATCCTGCCCAAGGTCCAGGTCCCGACCCTGATCCTGACCGGCACCGACTCCTCCGCCGCGATCCGCAACGCCTGCGCCGAGGTCTCCAAGGAGATCCCGGGCGCCAAGCTGATCGTCATGGAGGGCGAGGGCCACCTGTTCAACCAGAAGAGCGGAGCACCGGTCTACACGGAGTTCTTCTCGGGCGAGGCCGCCTGAGGGACGGAGCGACCGCGTCGGGCCGCACGTGCGGCCCGACGCCGACGCATCCGCGCACGACCGGGCACCACGGCGCGATCGAGGGGTACGCACACCATGAACGGCATGACACAGCTCCAGGACACTGCCGACGGCGACAGCGGGGCACCCGCTCCGACGGGCGGATGCCCGATGCTGCTGTCCGGCACCCGCCGCGGACTCGACCTCGCCGACGAGGTCGCACGGCTCCGCGACGGCGGTGAACTCGGCCAGGTGGTCGACGCGTTCGGCCAGGAGGCCACCCTGATCACCCGCTACGACGACGTGCGGGCCCAACTCTCCGACACCGACGGCTTCCACGTCGGGACCGTGCCGCTCCCGCCCGTGCTCCTGGAGCGAGGCTTCGACCTCGACGAGGTCAACCGCCGCCGCAAGGTCGGCAACCTGATCATGCTGGACCCGCCCGAGCACACCCGGCTGCGCAAGATGGTCACCGCCTGGTTCACCTCCCGGCGGGTCGAGCGGCTCCGCCCCCGCGTGGTGGAGATCATCAACACCGCGCTGGACGCCATCGAGCAGGCCGGCCCGCCGGTCGACCTGGTCGCGATGTTCTCCAAGGTCGTCCCGGTGATGGTGATCTGCGAACTCCTGGGCGTCCCCGAGGCCGAGCGCGAACGCTTCTGGACCACCTACTCCCCGCCCGACGGCCCGTCCAGCCCGCTCAACGAGCTGCGCCGCCTCGGCGAGGCGGGCTGGGTGAACCGGGAACTGATCGCCCATCACCGCGAGAACCCCAGCGACGACGTGATCGGGATGCTGCTGCGCGAGTACGGCCCCGGCACCGGCGGCAACGAGCTCACCGACGACGAACTGGTCGGCCTCGCCAACGCACTGCTGATCGCCGGCCACGAGACCACCACCCAGATGCTCTCGCTCGGCACCCTCGCCCTGCTGCGCCACCCGGAGCAGCTCGCCCTGGTCCGGGACCACCCCGCGGCCGTCCCCGGGGCGGTCGAGGAACTGCTGCGCTACGTGGGCGTGCTGCACGGCGGCTTCGTCCGGATCGCCACCCGCGACACCGTCATCGGCGACCACAAGATCCAGGCCGGCGAACTCGTCATCCCCGCGCTCGCGACCGCGAACCGGGACCCGCGGCTGCTCGCGGACGGCGACCGGCTGGACGTCACCCGACCGCCCACCAGCCACCTCGCCTTCGGGCACGGCGTGCACTTCTGCATCGGCGCCCCGCTGGCCCGGCTGGAGCTGCGGGAGGCCTTTCCGGCGCTGCTCCGGCGCTTCCCGAAGCTGCGACTGGCCGTTCCGGAGAGCGAATTGGAGTTCGCGGACGACACCGTGGTCTACGCGCTGCGGAGCCTGCCCGTGACGTGGTGAGGCCCGCGACCGTGCTCGGCGCGGGCGGCGACGCAACACCGGGGCGGCGCACTCGACGAGGAGTGCGCCGCCCCGGTGTCGTGGTTCAGGCGCTCTTGAGGCCGACGACGTTCCCGTCGAGGTCGGTGAAGGCGGCGATCTTGCCCATCGGCGTGGGGGTGGGCTCCATGGTGCGGGTGGCGCCCAGCTTCTCGGCCTGTGCCAGTGCCGCCTCGACGTCGGCGACCGGGAAGTACGCGACCAGCCCGGTGTACGGGGCCCCGGGGCCGGCCTGGCCGATTCCGCCGGTCGGCGGGGCGTTGGTGCCGCTGACGAGGGCGTAGTTCTCGTCGAGGGCGTTCACCTGCCAGCCGAACAGTTCCTGGTAGAAGTTCCGGGCGCGCTCCGAGTCGGGGGTCGACAGGTCGAACCACACGGGAACGGGGACATTTCCGGTCGACGTGGCGTCGACGCTGTTTCCATCAGCCATGCCGCCATCCTACGTGCCCGGCTCGCGCCGGGCGCCCGATTCCCTTGCCCGGCGCGTCCGATGACGGTCCGTCAGGCGGTGACGGACCGTCCGGCGCGTGGCCGCGGGCGGGCGAAGCGCCGCATCAGCGGGCGCTCGATGCCGTAGTACATGCCCGTGGACACGGCCAGGGTGAGGGCCAGGTCGAAGGCCAGGATGCCGAAGCTCACAGGAGTGGAGAAGGTGTCCGGGCCGAGCGAGAACCGCACCGTCATGTAGACCAGCAACTGCGAGAGGTAGAAGGCGTAGGAGATGTTGCCGAGCCACACCATCACCCGGCTGCGCAGCACGGTGCGGTGCCCCCGGAGGTCGGCGTTGGCGGCGGCGGCGATCAGCAGGGCGATCGGCAGGACGCTGACGGCGCGCAGGCCGTAGAGGTACGGGACGAACATCGCGAGGACGTAGCTCGCCGCCATCAGCAGACCGGCCGGCAGCGTGCCCATGTCGCGCCAGCGCCCGGTCTGGACGGCGCGGGCGACCAGGATGCCCAGGGCGAACTCCAGCAGCCGCGAGGGCGGGAAGATGTAGGCCAGGTACAGCTGGAGCTCGGAGGCCGGGCCGGTGATGACGTGCGGGCTGCTCGGCAGCGAGAGCGACAGCAGGACGGGGACGGCGACGTTGGCGGCCACCAGGCCGGTGATCCAGTGCCGCAGCCGCTCGGCCGGGACGCGGCGCAGGAAGGCGTACAGGAGCGGGAAGGAGGCGTAGAACAGCGCCTCGACACCGACCGACCAGCTGGGCATGTTGACGCTGAAGAAGGCGTTGATGTCCGGCACCCAGGGCTGGAGCATCGCCAGGTTCAGCAGCAGCACCCAGAGCGGGGTGATCGCCGCGGCGTACATCAGCGCGGCGAGCGCGAAGGTGAACAGGTAGTTGGGATAGACCTTGGCGAGCCGCCGGCGCCAGAAGGCCCGCGCGGTGTCGCCGGGCCGGGCGGACCAGGTGAGCACGAAGCCGCTGAGCACGAAGAAGGTCTGGACGCCGATGCCGCCGCCGGGCAGCGCGAGGGCGTGCAGTCGGTCGTTGAAGTGGCCGTCGCGGAAGAGGGTGAGCTTCTCCACGTTCTGGGTGGAGTGGTAGATCCAGACGGCGAACGCGGCGACCCACCGGAGGCCGGTCAGTGACGGCAGCCGGGTGGCGACCTGCTCCGGTCTGAGCTGCTTCGGCGGCGAGAAGGTACCCGTCATGTCGTGCCCCATCCGTGTGTGCGGAAATCAGCGAGATCCGATCACTCCGCGTCGATCCCGGGCACCTTCCGGGTTGCTGACCTTCGGTGCGAGAGTGGTCCCCGGGGCGCGAAGCGGGCGTGGGACACGGAGACTGACTGATCGTCAGTCACTCGGGGCGGTCCCGGCCCGGGGGCGACACGCCGCGGGAACCGGTGGCCGGCCTCGGTCGTTGCGCACTGCCGCACCCGCGTATACGGTGTGAACATGGCTAATGTAGACAGCGTAGACACTGCGCCGGGAAGTCACTCGCACGTGCCTTCGTGGTTCGACATCTCGACTCCGAACTCCGAGCGAATCCGGGGTTTCTACCAAGAGCTGCTCGGTTGGACGGTGCACGTCCTGGACGACACCTACGCCCTGGTCGGCGGCGAGGGCGGGACGCTGAGCGGCGGCATCGGCCAGGCCGGCCCCGGTAGCCCGTACACCGGGGTGGTCGTGTACTTCCCGGTCGACGACGTCGAGGCCGCGCTGGAGCAGGCGGTGAAGCTCGGCGGGACCCGCCGGCTGGACCCGGTTGCCGTGCCCGGCCGCGGCCGGATCGCCGTCTTCGACGACCCCGACGGCAACACCGTCGGTCTCACCGGCCCCTGATCCGATCCATCCAGGTCCGGCCCGCCGGGCGCGGGCCCTGCCGGCAGACGGCACGCCCATTCCACACCCAAGGGAGACAAGAGTGTCCACCGTAGACTCCAGCTCGGCCGCGGAAGGGGCCGAGGTGACGGCGCCAGGCGCCGCGGAGACCACCGGAGACCCCCGGCGGTGGAAGGCCCTCGGCCTGCTCGCCGGGCTGCAGTTCATGATCCTGCTGGACATGACCATCGTGAACGTGGCGCTGCCGAAGATCCAGGCGTCGCTCGGCTTCTCGCAGTCCGGCCTGGCCTGGGTGGTCAACGGCTACCTGCTGATGGCGGGCGGCCTGCTGCTGCTCGGCGGCCGGCTCGCCGACTTCTACGGTCGGCGCAGGCTGCTGCTCACCGGTGTCGTGATCTTCACCGTCTCCTCCGCGGTCTGCGGCGCCGCCACCAACCAGGGCATGATGATCGCCGGACGGTTCGGGCAGGGCCTCGCCGAGGCGATCGCCGCCCCGGCCTCGCTCGGCCTGCTCGCCCTGCTGTTCACCGACCCCAAGGAGCGCACCAAGGCGCTCGGCCTGTGGGGCGGCCTGGCGGCCCTGGCCGGCACCCTGGGCTACGTGCTCTCCGGCGTGCTGACCGACCTCGGCGGCTGGCGCTGGATCTTCTACATCAACCTGCCGGTCGCCGTCGTCGTCCTGTTGCTGCTCCCGCGGATGGTCGCCGAGAGCCGGATGGCGCGCGACGCCTCCACCGGACTCGACGCGGGCGGCGCGATCACCTCCACCCTCGGCCTGTTCGGCATCGTCTTCGGCCTGCTCCAGGCCGCCGACCACCCGTGGGGCTCGGCGCGGGTGGTCGTCCCGCTGGTGGCGGGCGTCGCCCTGCTGCTGGCCATGCTGATCATCGAGCGCCGGGTGGAGAACCCGCTGATCCCGCTGGAGTTCTTCGCCAACCGGACCCGCTCGGTCATCAACCTGACCTCGCTGTTCTTCATGGCCTCCTTCATCTCCTACACCTTCATGCTCACCCTGTTCGAGCAGGAGGTGCTGAAGTACTCGCCGCTCCAGGGCGGCCTGGCCTGGCTGCCGCTGAGCGTCGGCATCGGCATCGGCATCGGCGCGGGCACCGCGCTGGTGCAGAAGGTCGGCGTCAAGGCGGTGGTCGGCGTCGGCTTCATCGGCGCGGGCGTGGGCCTGTTCCTCACCAGCAACCTGGCCGTGAGCTCCTCGTACGCCGGCGGGATCCTGCCCGGCATGCTGGTGTTCGGCGTCTTCGCCGGCGCGACCATGCCCGCCGCCACCAACGCCGCCCTGCACGGCGTCACCGCCCAGGACTCCGGCCTGGCGTCCGGCGTCCAGACCACCATGCAGCAGGTCGGCTCCGCGCTCGGTCTGGCGACCCTGGTCACGCTGGCCTTCCGGCACGCCAAGAGCGCGATCATGGACGGCACCGCGCCGGACGTCGCGTTCACCTCCGGCTACACGCTGGCCTTCACGGTCGGCGGAGCGCTGATGGTGATCGGCGGCATCCTGGTGTTCCTGCTGTTCGAGAAGGTCGACCCGACGCTGCGCAACCCGATGGCGGAGATGGTCGAGAAGCAGGCCGCCTGACCGGTCCCGGCCCCCGGCCGGGACGAACCCCCGTACCACCCGAACCGCTGCCACACCCTGGAGGACACACCCATGGCCGCCACCGAGAAGCCCGCCCAGGTGCTCGACACCACCTTCACCGCGCCGATCGAGGTCGACGGAGCCTACCCGACCTACGTGACCGTTCCCGGCTCCGCCGAACTGCTCGGCACCCGCCGCCCGGTCAAGGTCTCCGGCACCATCGACGGCCACCCGTTCAGTGCCACGCTGATGCCCTCCGGCCAGGGACCGCACTGGCTGCCCGTCAAGGCCGCCCTGAAGAAGCAGGTCGGCAAGGACGCGGGCGCCGAGGTGACCGTCCACCTGCAGGAGCGCCACTCCTGACACCCCGTCACGAAAGCGGCCCGGCTCGCCCCGGGCCGTTTTCGCGGCCCAGCAATTCCGGATATTCCCGCCCCCGGCCGGAACGGCGAGCATGGGGCGGGAATACCCCTGCGGCACCGCGTATCCGATGGACCCATTACTCGCGACTTCAGGAGCCACCGTGGGCAAGGCATTCGTCATCCGCTATGAAATGCGCCCGGAGACCGCCGACCAGAACCAGGGCATCATCGAGAACGTCTTCGCCGAACTCGCCGAGAACAACCCCGAGGGCGTCCGCTACGCCTCCTTCCGGCTCGACGACGGCGTGACCTTCGTGCACGTCGGGATGATCGACGAGGGCAGCAACGGACTCGCCGAGACCGCCGCGTTCCAGGAGTTCCAGAAGGGCTTCGGCGACCGGGCCGCCGGTGCGCCGGACGCCAGCGGCGCCACGCTGCTGGGCTCGTTCGGGTTCGACAGGTGATCATCGGGTTCGAGCCCGCCGCCCGGGCCTGGGCCGACTGGCCCGGCCCGGGCGTCGTCGAGCTGCCCCCGCTGCGCGGTGAACTGTCCGTCGGCGAGGCCGAACTCGACGCCGCCGCACGCGACTTCGGCAACCGGGTGCACCGCAGGCCGCTGGCCGTGCTGCGGCCCGGCGGCGCCACCGACGTGGCGGCGATGGTCCGGTTCGGCCGGCGCTGCGGGATCCCCGTGGTGCCGCGCGGAGCCGGGCACGCCGTCGACGGGCAGGCGCAGACCGACGGCATCGTCATCGACCTGACCGCGCTGCGCGCGGTCCACCGGATCGGCGCGGACCGCATCGAGGTGGACGCAGGCGCCCGATGGAGCACCGTGGTGGACGCCGCGCTGCTGGTCGGCCTGGTCCCGCCGGTGCTGCCCGACTACCTGGAACTCACCGTCGGCGGCATCCTCTCGGCCGGAGGGTTCGGCGGCGCCAGCCACCGGCACGGCGCCATCGCCGACCGCGTCCTCGAACTCGAAGTGGTCACCCCCGACGGTGAGTTGACCAGCTGCTCGGCCGAGCACAACGACAAGCTGTTCGACGCGGTGCGCGGCACCCAGGGCGAGCACGGCATCATCACCCGCGCCACCGTCGCCCTCGCCCCGGCCCGCGTGCTGGCCCGCCGGTACGTGCTGACCTACCGCGAGCTCGGGCCGTTCCTCGCCGACCAGTTGCGGGTGATGGCCGACCGCCGCTTCGACCAGACGATCGGCCAGGCCCGGCACACCGAGGCCGACGGCTGGAGCTACACCCTGGAGGCGCTCGCCGCCTACGACCCGCCGGACGAGCCCGACGACGCGACGCTGCTCGACGGGCTCGCCCACCAGGCCCTCGAACGACAGGACATGACGCTCCGTCAGTTCCTGTACCGGCTCGTCCCGTTCGAGGCGCAGTTGCGCGAGCTCGGCTCCTGGCAGGACCATCCGCACCCGCGGTGCAACGTGCTGCTGCCCGGGCGGCACGCCGAGGCGGTGATCGCCGACAGCCTCGCCGGGCTGCGCGAACGCGACCTCGGGCTCGGCGGCAACGTGCTGCTCTACCCCGTGCCGACGGGTCTGCTCGGCGCACCCGGCATGCCGAAGGCCGCCGACCCGGTGACCTGGCTGTTCGGCCTGCAGCGCACCGCCCCGCCAGGCGATGCGGAGCTCATCGAGCGGATGCGGCTGGGCAACGAGGAACTGCGCGCCACGGTCCGCCGGCTCGGCGGCGTCGACTACACGTACCCGACCGCGTACCACCGCACCCTGCACGGGAGCTGACGGAGGTACGACGAAAGGCCCGCGCAGGGGTGGGACGCTGCGCGGGCTTTGGGGGTTTGGGGAGATGGGGGCGCTGCCCGGGAGCTGACGGAGATACGGCGAGGAGCCCGCGCAGGGGTGTGCCGCTGCGCGGGCTTTTCGCTGCGCGGGTGTGCCGCTGCGCGGGCCTGGGGGTTTCGGGGAGATGGGGCGTTGCGCGGGAGCTGACGGAGGTACGGCGAAGGGCCCGCGCAGGGGTGGGATGCTGCGCGGGCTCTTCGGTGGGCGGGGTCAGTGGGTGTCGCGGAGGGCGCGGTTGAAGGCCTGGAGGTCGGTGACGAAGAGGTCGGGCTCCTCCAGGGCGGGGAAGTGGCCGCCGCGGTCGTACTCGGCCCAGTGGATGATGTTCGGGAACCCGCGGTCGGCGAACTTGCGGATCGGCTGCGCCGGGTCCGCCGGGTAGACGGCGACGCCGAACGGGACGTCCAGCGGCGGCGGCGCGGCCGGCGGGACCGGCGCGGTGGGCAGGATGTCGGCGATCTCGACGTAGAAGTTGTTGCTCGACGCGGCGGTGTTGGTCAGCCAGTAGACCATCACGTTGGTGAGCAGCGCGTCCCGGTCGACCGCGTCCTCGGGGACCTTCTCGGTCTCCGCCCACTCCATGAACTTCTCGACGATCCACGCGAGTTGGCCGACGGGGGAGTCGGTCAGCGCGTACGAGAGGGTCTGCGGGCGGGTGGACTGGATCTTCATGTAGCCGGACAGCTCGGTGGCGAACCGGCCGAGCAGGCCCAGCCGGCCGAAGTCCGCCTCGGTGAGGTCCGCGAGGTCCGCCGGGTCGTCGGACGGCGGGGTGATCAGGAAGTTGACGTGCGTGCCGAGCACGTGCGGCCGGTCGATGGCGGACAGCACCAGGCTGGTCCAGGCGCCGAGGTCGCCACCCTGGACCACGTACTGGTCGTAGCCGAGGCGGGCCATCAGCTGGGCCCAGGCGCCGGCCACCCGGGGCAGGTTCCAGCCCGGTTCGGGGAACGGGCCGGAGAAGCCGAAGCCCGGGAGGGTGGGGATGACCAGGTGGTACGCGTCGGACGGGTCGCCGCCGTGCGCGCGCGGGTCGGTCAGGGGGCCGATCACGTCCAGGTACTCCACGAAGGAGCCCGGCCAGCCGTGGGTGACGATCATCGGGGTGGCGTCCGGCTCGGGGGAGCGGACGTGCAGGAAGTGCACCCGGGTCCCGTCGATCTCGGTGGTGAACTGGGAGAAGGAGTTCAGCCGCGCCTCCTGCTTGCGCCAGTCGTAGCCGGTGCGCCAGTACCCGACCAGGTCCTTGAGGTAGGAGAGCGGCACGCCGCGGCTCCAGCCCTGGTTCGGCAGCTCGCCCGGCCAGCGGACCGAGTCCAGACGCCTGTGCAGGTCGTCCAGGTCGGCCTGCGGGATCTCGATGCGGAACGGTTCCACCAACAGCCCCTTCCATCGTCAATGCACCCACGGAAAAATGACGGTTCAACGGCCGTTCACGGGGAATTCCCGGATGCCGCCGCGCCGTCCCCGGGCCACGGTATGGAGTGGCCTGACGGGGTGACAAGAGCGGTCGGTCCAGTGAGCATTCTGGAAGAATTGCCTCCGCCCGGCGGCCGGTACCTTGAGAAACCACATCGAGGGTTTCCAGCCGATTCGGAGGGCCGTGCAGTGGGCAATTACGTCGGCGATCACGCGGTGGTTCTGGGCGGGAGCATAGGCGGGTCGCTGGCCGCCCGGATGCTCGCCGACGCCTACCGCAAGGTCACGGTGGTGGACCGCGACGAGCTGTTCGGCCCGACCGGTCCGCGCCGGGCGATCCCGCAGGGCCACCACATCCACGCGCTGCTGGCCCGTGGGAAGCAGATCCTGGACGAGGTCTTCCCCGGCTTCACCGAGGAGCTGGTCTCGCTCGGCGTCCCGGTCGGCGACTTCGGCACCAGCCTCAGCTGGTACTTCAACGGCTCCATGATGAAGAAGACGGAGACCGGACTGGTCTGCGTGGCGGCCGGCCGGCCGCTGCTGGAGGAGCGGATCCGGCTGCGGGTCAACGCCTTCGACAACGTGACGTACCTTCAGCACACCGACGTGCTCGGGCTGACCGCGACCCCCGACGGGGGCCGGATCACCGGCGTCCGGATCCAGGCCCGCGCCGAGGGCTCCGAGGAGCAGCGGCTGGAGGCCGACCTGGTGGTCGACTGCACCGGCCGCGGCACCCGTACCCCGCGCTGGCTGACCGAGCTCGGGTACCCGCAGGTGCAGGAGGAGCGGGTCAAGATGGACCTGACCTACACCACCATGTGGTTCAAGGGCCCGCTGAGCTTCGACCCGATCGGCGACGACATCGCGCTGATCCCGGTCGCCACCCCGGCGATGCGGCGCGGCGCGATCTTCGCGCGGATGCCCGACTCGTACGCGATCTCGCTGACCGGCATCCTCGGCGACAAGCCGCCCACCGACTACGCCGGGTTCATGGCGTACGTGGAGTCGCTGCCGGTCCCGGAGATCGCCAAGGCGGTGAAGGACGTCGAGCCGATCGGCGAGGCGATGACCTTCCACTTCCCGGCCAGCATCCGCCGCCGCTACGAGCGGCAGGCCCGGCACCCCGAGCGGCTGCTGGTGATGGGTGACGCGGCGAGCGTCTTCAACCCGGTGTACGGGCAGGGCATGACGGTCGCCTCGATCGAGTCGCTGGTGCTGCGCCGGCACCTGGAGCAGGGCGTGCCGCAGCCGGCCGCGTTCTTCCGCGACCTGGCGAAGGTGGTCGACGGGCCGTGGGACATGGCGGCCGGCGCCGACCTCGGCTTCGACGGCGTGGAGGGCAAGCGCGACCTGAAGTGGTGGCTGGGCAACCAGTACATCCCGCGGCTGCAGGCCGCCGCGGTCAAGGACGAGCAGCTGTCGGAGGCCTTCCTGCGGGCGGCCGGGCTGGTCGACCCGCCGACCGCGCTGATGCGGCCGCGCGTGATGGCGCGGGTGCTGCGGCCCGCCCGCTGACCCTGTGACGGCCCGTCAGGCATCCGCCCGGCGGGCCGTCGGCCTGCCCCCGGGCCGGCGGCGCGGCCGGCCGTCGCGGGGGCGCGGCCGGGCCTCACCACGGTGCGGGGGCACGGCCGGGCCCACCGCGGCGCGGCCGGGCCTCCTGATGGGCCGTCAGCCCACCTTGCGGATGCCGTCGATGATGGTCTCCACCACGTGCTCGGCCAGCTTGTCGATCACCGCGCGGTCCTGGTAGCGCAGCGGTCCGCGGGTGGCCAGGTCGGCGAAGCCGTGCACGGCGGACCAGCACGCCCACTCGGCGTGGACGCGGCGCTCGGGCGTCAGCGCGCCCGCGTCCACGATCCCGTCCAGGGCGTCCAGCAGCAGCTGGAACGGCGGCGGGACGTGCTCGCCGACCGCCGACGGGTCGCCCTCGCCGCGCTCCTCCTGGGTGAGGATGGCCAGCGAGAACCAGCCGGGTTCGGAGAGCGCGAACTGGATGTAGCCCAGGCCCACGCCGCGCAGGTGCCGCAGCGCGGTCTCGGCCGGGTCGTCGTCCGGCGGCGCGGCGTGCATCTGCTCCAACATGGCCCGGGCGAGCCGCTCGTGGGCCTCCGCGGCGACCGCCATCACCAGGCTGCGCCGGTCCGCGAAGTGCCGGTAGGCGGCGTTCGGCGTGACGCCGACGGACCGGGTCACCTCGCGCAGCCCCAGGGCCGCCTCGCCGCCCTGCCGGGCCAGGCGCAGGCCTGCCTCCACCAGAGCAGCGCGCAGATTGCCGTGATGATACGAGCGCGTACCGGCGGCCATGGTCGCGATGCCTCCTGCTCGGGTTTACGGTGTAAACATCGTCGATGTGGACAGTGCATACTTTACGTCGGTCGAGCACCAGTATGCGCCCACCCCGCCTGTTCACCACCACCCGCCCCGTACCCGGCCCGGGCACCCGCACGCCGGAAGTTGTCAGCGTGGCCCCGTCAGGCAGAACCTGTCACTCAGCGGGGGGCCGATCGCCGTCGGGTGGGCTCTTCCCAAGCACACGCGAAGGGCGGGAATTCCGCCACGGGCTACATGCCGGATGTGGCGATCGCCGATTCAGATTCGCGTCGTTTCCGTTCGGTGAGCTGAAGAGGAGCGAGGACTTGGCGGAGAAAGCAGAATTCGAAGAAGCGATCGCCATCATCGGCATGAGTTGCAGGTACGCCCCGGACCTCGACTCTCCCGAGAAGTTCTGGGAATTTCTCGTCAACGGCAGCAGCACCGTCGGCGAGATGCCCGAGAAGCGCTGGAAGTCCTACGCCGCCGGCAGCCCGCAGGCGACCGCGATCATCCGGGAGACCGTCAAGCGCGGCTCGTTCCTCGACGACATCGAAGGCTTCGACGCCGACTTCTTCGGGATCTCCCCCCGGGAGGCCGACTTCCTGGACCCGCAGCAGCGGTTCATGCTGGAGCTGGCGTGGGAGGCGCTCGCCGACGGCGGCGTCGCCCCGCACACCCTGCGCGGCAGCGAGGCGGGCGTCTACGTCGCGGCGAACACCAACGACTACGGCCGCCGGCTGCTGGAGGACATCCCGCTCACCGGCGCCTACGCGGTGAACGGCACCACCTTCTACGGCATAGCCAACCGGGTCTCCTACTTCCTGGACCTGCGCGGACCCAGCATGGCGGTCGACACCGCCTGCGCCGGTTCGCTCACCGCGCTGCACATCGCCGCGCAGAGCCTGATGTCCGGTGAAACCCCGATCTCCATCGTCGGCGGCCTCAACATCATGGCCACCCCGGCGCTGAACGTGGCGCTCTACGCGGCCGGCGCGATGTCCCCCGACGGCCGCAGCAAGGCCTTCGACGAGCACGCCGACGGCTACGGCCGCGGCGAGGGCGCCGGCGTGGTGGTGCTCAAGCGCCTCTCCGACGCGCTGCGCGACGGCAACCCGGTCAAGGCGATCATCCGCGGCAGCGGCGTGTTCCAGGACGGCCGCTCCGACGGCATGATGGCCCCGAACGGCAGCGCCCAGGAGCACATGCTCCGGCAGATCTACTCCCGGGCGGGCGTCGACCCGACGACCGTCGACTACATCGAGGCGCACGGCACCGGCACGCCCACCGGCGACCGCGAGGAACTCGTCGCGCTGGCCGCCGTGTTCGGCGAGGGCCGGGACACCGCCGACCCCTGCCTGATCGGCTCGGTCAAGCCGAACGTCGGCCACGTCGAGGGCGCCTCCGGCATCACCGGCGTGATCAAGACCGTGCTCGCCATGCAGCACGAGCAGCTGCCGCCCAGCCTGCACACCGCGCCGCGCTCCGACGTCGACTGGCAGGGCGTGGGCCTGCGGCTGATCGACGGCGTCAAGCCGTGGCAGGCCGGCGGCCGCACCCGCCGGGCCGGCGTCTCGTCCTACGGCGTCGGCGGCTCGATCGCCCACCTGGTGCTCGAGGAGAGCCCGGTCGCCGCGCCGGAGCCGCCCGCCCGCGCCGGTCGGGTGCCCGCGGTCTTCCCGCTCTCCGCCGCCTCCGAGGCCGGTCTGCGCGACCTGGCCGGCTCGGTCGCCGACTGGCTGACGGAGCACCAGGAGGCCGACCTGGCCTCGATCGGGCACACCCTCGCGGTGCGCCGCTCCCACCTCGCCCAGCGGGCCGCGATCACCGCCGCCTCCACCGGGCAGCTCGCCGAGCGCCTGCGCACCCTCGCCGAGGGCGGCAGCGCCGCGGGCATCGCCACCGCCCGCACCGCCACCGCCAACACCGGCCGGACCGTCTGGGTGTTCTCCGGCCACGGCGCCCAGTGGTCCGGTATGGGCCGTCAACTGCTCGCCGAGGAACCGGTGTTCGCCACCGCGATCGACGCCCTCGGCGCGGTCTTCGAGGCCGAGCTCGGCTGGACCCCGCGCACCGCCCTGGAGAGCGGCGGCCCGTGGACCGCCGCGCACATCCAGGCCCTCACCTTCGCCGTCCAGATCGGCCTCGCCGAGGTGTGGCGCTCGCGCGGCGCCGAACCCGCCGCGGTGATCGGCCACTCGGTCGGCGAGATCGCCGCCGCCGTCGCGGCCGGCGCCCTCGACCTCGAGGACGCCGCCCGCTTCGCCTGCCGCCGGGCCGCCGCCCTGCAGCGCCTCGACGGGCGCGGCGCGATGGCGATGGTCGGCCTGTCCTTCGCCGACGCCGCGCAGCGCCTGACCGGCATCGAGGGTGTCGAGGCCGCGATCTCCGCCGCCCCCGACTCCACCGTCGTCTCCGGCGACCGCGCCGCCGTCGAACGGCTGGTCGCCGAATGGGGCGAGGCCGGCCTGTGGGTGCGCAGCGTCGACTCCGACATCGCCTTCCACAGCAGCCAGGTCGACGAGGTGCTGGCCGAAGTGGAGGCCGCCGCACGGCAGCTGACTCCGCGTCAGCCCGCGGTGGTGCTCTACTCCACCGCCCTGGACGACCCGCGCGGCGCCGACCTCCGGGACGGCGACTACTGGGCCGCCAACCTGCGCCGCCCGGTCCGCTTCACCGAGGCCGTGGAGGCCGCCGCGGCCGACGGCTACCGGCTGTTCCTGGAGATCTCCTCGCACCCGGTGGTCTCCCACTCCGTCACCGAGACGCTGCTGCACCACGGCATCGAGGACGCCGCCGTGGCCGGCACGCTGCGCCGCGGCCTCGACGAGGTGGAGACCCTGCTCGGCAACCTGGCCGTCCTGCACTGCCACGGCGCCGAGTTCGACTGGACCGCGGACCACGGCACCGGCCTTCCGCTGGAGATGCCCGCCGCGGTCTGGCAGCACCGCCCGTACTGGATCTTCCCCGAGCAGACCGGCTCCGCCGGCCTCGGCGCCGGCCACGACCCGCTCAGCCACAGCCTGCTCGGCGGCCGGATGACGGTCAGCGGCTCCCCGGCCCGGCAGGTCTGGCAGACCCGCCTCGACATGGACGTCCGCCCCTACCCGCAGAGCCACGGCCTGGTCGGCGTCGAGGTCACCCCCGCCGCCTCCATCATCAACACCTTCGCCCTGGCCGCCGGCCAGGACGAGCCGCCCGCGCTCACCGACATCGTGCTGCGCACCCCGCTCGCCGTGCAGCCGCCGCGCATCGTCCAGATCGTCCGCGAGGGCCGCGCGCTGTCGCTGTCCACCCGGCTCGCCGACGCGGCCGACGCCGACGGCGACGAGTGGATCACCCACACCACCGCCGCCTTCGACTTCTCCGCCGCGCAGCCCACCGGCCGGATCGACATGGCCGGCATCCGCAGCCGGCTGCCGCACGGCACCCTGACCAAGGCCGACGAGATGTTCGCCCGGATGGGCGTCGAGGGCTACGCCTTCCCCTGGGACTTCCAGGAGTTGCGCTACGACGAGCGCGAGCAGTTCTCGCTGCTCACCATCGAACCCGCCCCCGCCACCCGCGCCACCAGCTGGGCGCACGTCATCGACGGCGCGCTGACCATCAGCGCCATGGTGGTCTCGCCCGGCGACGCCACCACGCTGTGGATGAGCCGTGCGATCGACAAGGTCGCCTGGCGCGGCGAGCCGCCGGCCACCGTCACCGTCTACTCGGTCCGCTCCCCGCGCTCCCCGCTGGACACCGTGGACGTCTACGTCGGCGACGAGCACGGCGAGATCATCTGCGAGGTGCTCGGCCTCAAGTTCGCGGCCGTCGACCACCTCGGCACCGCGGTGCTGCCGCGCGACCTGGTGCACGAGATCGTCTGGCGCGCGCTGCCCGAGGAGGCCGCCGAGCTGGCCGCCGTCGAGCAGGCCGTGCTGATCGGCGACCCGGACGTCACCGCGGTACTCGCCAAGCAGCTGGAGATCGCCGGCGTGCCCAGCGTCGAACTCGGCCCCGACGCCGAGGGCGAACTGCGGCCCGACCTGTTCTCCCGGCCCGGCGCGGTCCTGGTCGCCCCGTCGCTCGTCGACGGCGACGAGAGCCTGGAACGGGCCACCGAGCGCTCCACCTGGACGCTGATCCGCACCGTCCAGCGGCTCGCCGGACTGCACGCCGACGCCGAGCTCGCCCCGCAGCGGATCTGGGCCATCACCAACGGCGTCCGCGACGCCCGCGAGGAGGCCACCGTCGCCCACGGCCCGCTCTGGGGCGTCGGCCGCATCGTGGCCGGCGACCACCCCGAACTCTGGGGCGGCACCGTCGACCTGACCGACCTCGGCGAGGACACCGGCAGCCAGCTGCTCACCGTCCTGCGCACCGCCGCCGGCCAGGAGGACGTCATCTCGCTGACCGCCGAGGGCACCCAGGCGGCCCGGCTCAGCCGGATCGAGCGCAGTGCCGACGGCACCCCGCTGCAGTGCGACCCGGGCGGCACCGTCATGATCACCGGCGGTCTCGGCGCCCTCGGCCTGGAGGTCGCCCGCTGGCTGGTCGAACGCGGCGCCCGCCGCCTGCTCCTGGTCGGCCGCCGCGGCCTGCCGCCGCGCGCCGAGTGGGCGAGCGTCGAGAACCCCGAGGTGCGCCGGCAGATCGACGCCGTGCTCGCCCTGGAGTCCCTCGGCGTCACCGTCCAGGCGCTGGGCCTGGACATCACCGACGCGGACGCGGTCGCCGCCGCGCTCGCCCCCGGCGCGCTCGGCCTGCCGCCGGTGCGCGGCATCGTGCACGCCGCCGGCGTGGTCAACAACGCGCTCGTCGACAAGGTCGAACTCGACGGCCTGCGCGACGTGTTGGCTCCCAAGGTGGACGGCACCCTGGTGCTGCACCGGATGTTCCCGCCCGGGTCGCTGGACTTCTTCGTCCTGTTCTCCTCCTGCGGCCAGTTCGCCCGGCTCTCCGGCCAGACCTCGTACGCGGCCGCCAACTCCTTCATGGACGCGCTCGCCGCGCACCGCAACGCCGGCGGCCACAACGACACCGTCAGCCTCGGCTGGACGGCCTGGCGCGGCGTCGGCCTCTCGGCCGACATCGCCACCACCATGTTCGAGGCCAACTCCCGTGGCCTGGAAGCCGTCTCCACCTCCGAAGCGCTCCGCGCCTGGGCCTTCGGCGACCGGTTCCAGGCCTCCTACCAGGCGATCCTGCGGGTCATCCCGACCCCGCCGCACAGCCCGAAGCTGCCGATGTTCCGGGAGCTGACGGTCTCCGACGACGCGGCCGGGCCCGCGACCGGACAGCTCTTCACCGTCGAGGGGCTGGACGAGGAGGAGGCGCTGGCCAAGGTCACCGACGAGGTGCGGGGGCAGGTCGCGGCCGAGCTCAACCTCGACCCGGCCGACGTCGACCTCAAGCGTCCGCTGGTCGAACTCGGCGTCGACTCCGTCATGACGGTCGCCCTCCGAGTGCGCCTCCAGCGCCGCTTCGGCCTGGACCTCCCGCCCACGATCCTGTGGGCCAAGCCGACCGTCTCCGCGCTGTCCGGCCACGTCCTGGAGACCCTGACGGTCCCCGTCGCAGCCTGACCCACGACAGCCCACGACCGGCCGGTTCTCCCCTCCGGGGGAGGGCCGGCCGGCTCTTTTGTGCGCCCCGGGAGGTGCCCCGTCAGGGGTGCGGGGAACTGCGCGGAGCGGAAGGACACCGACAGCAAGATCCGCCCGAGGCGGGGGGTTCCCTCCTCGGGCGGATCTCTGACGTTCAGTGGTTGCTCGCGCAGTTCCCCGCGCCCCTGCCGGGGCGTGTAGGTCAGGAGGGAATGCGGACGGGCGAGTTGTGGTAGGCGGCGATCTTCCACTCGCCGGTGGGCTGCTTGGCGAGGACCCAGGTGGCGCGGATCTCGCGGTCGGGGGCGACGGCGGTCTCGCCCGGGGCGATGACGCCGCCCTGGGTGACGAGGACGGCGGTGTCGGCGTTCAGGAAGCGGACCGAGCGCGGGGCGCCGAAGACGGTGGTGCCCTTGTACGGGCCCGCGTAGGCGGCGGTCATGAACTGCTCGATCTCGGTGCTGCTCTGCTGGAAGATGTCGCCGGGCAGGATCATCGTCCCGTCCTCGGCGAACAGGGCGGCGAAGGCGACGGCGTCGTTGTCGGCCCAGGCGGCGATCATCCGCTGCGGGACGGCGCCGACGGCCTGCTGGTCTGCGGTGGTCGTCATGGGGATCCCCAATTCTCGTTCGTAGCGGGTCGGTTGGTTGCATCGTGGTCCGACCGGCGGTGGCCGGTCATCTCTCGCGTTGCGGTTCGGCGGATCAGGCGGCGCGGAACTCGACGACCGACATGTAGCCGTAGGGGTGCACGGCGCGGACCGCGAGGCCCGCCCGGGCGCCGAGGGCGCGCAGCTGGTCCAGGCCGCGTTCGCGGCCGCCGCAGTAGGCGAGCATCCGCAGGTCCATCGTGGTGCTGGGGGACTCGCCGTCCGCGCCGATCGCCTCGATGACCAGGACGGCGCCCTTCTCGCCGGCCGCCTCCGCGCACCGCCGCAGGATCGCGACCGCGGGCTCGTCCGCCCAGTCGTGGATGATCGCGGACAGCACGTAGCCGCCCGCGCCGGCCGGCAGCTGCTCGAAGAAGCTGCCCTCGACCGCCTCGGCCCGTCCGGCGAGCCGGAGTTCGGCGAAGCGCCGACGGGCGGCGGCGACCGGGCCGGCCAGGTCGACCAGGGTGCCGCGCAGTTCGGGGTGCGCGCCGAGCAGGGCGGCGAGCAGCGCGCCGCTGCCGCCTCCCACGTCGACCACGTGGCCGAGCGCGGCCCAGTCGAACAGGTCCATCAACTCGGGGTTGTCCAGCTCCTGGTGATGACCCATCAGGTCGTCGAAGGAGGCGGACAGCGCCGGGTCGGCGGCCAGGTCGTCCCAGAACCCGAGGCCGAAGCGGACCGGGTAGGCCGGGTCGCCGGTGCGGACGGTGTGCAGCAGGTCGATGAAGCTCAGGTCGCCCTTGCCGACGGCGCCGTCCATGTCGAGCCACTTGCGGCGGCCGGCCGGATGGTCGTCGCGCAGTTGCTGGCCGAAGTCGGTCAGGCCGTAGCGGCCTTCGCGGTCGCGGACCAGCAGGTCGAGGGTGACCAGGTGCCGCAGCAACCGGTCGAGTGCGTCGGTGTCCGCGCCGATCGCGGCGGCCAGGTCCGCGGCGGTGCGCGGCTCCCCGGTGAGGTGGTCGGCGACCCTCAGCGTGGCGGCGGTGCGGACCGCCATCGGGGTCGCCAGGTCCGCCATTGCCCGCAGCCCGAGGCGGGCCGGTGCGTGCTGCGCCATGATGCGCGCCCTCCCTTCGTCACTGGTGAGCGTAGGCGCGCAAAGGGCTCGCGGATTTATTCCCGAGTGCTGAAGAAGGGGGCGCTGCCTGCACGGAGCGTCCGGTGAGCAACGCGGAAGAAGCCGCCGTCCCGGGCCCCGGGCATCCTCAACCGTGAGCCTGGCGAGTGGAGTCGCGGTTCTCCTTCGTCATGGTCGTGCAGCTGCGGATTCCCGGGGTGCGTCGATTTCCAGACAGCCGGAGGGATTCACCGCGCCCGTGCGCACGGCGCGAGCTATGGACCACGTTGACCAGTGGAGAGGGGAACTCGGTGGCTTCTCGTGAGCGATTCCGAAAACTGATTCCGGGCCTGGCGGTGATTCTCGTCGCCGTCTCGTTGTTTTTCACGGTCCGAACCTCGGTGGCGGCGGCCGACGGGGACGCGGTCGCCAAGAAGTACAGTTTCAAGGAAATGCCGATCGCGATGCCGCCGGGTTATGAGAACCGGCCGATGGCGACGGTCCGCGAGGTCAATCCGGCGTACCAGAAGATCCGGTCCTGGATCTCCTCGGTCGGCGCCAGCATCGCCATCAACGACCTGACCGGGCACGGTCTGGCCGACGGCATGTGCATCGTCGACACCCGTACCAACGCGGTGGTGGTCACCTACACGCCGACCGCGCGGCAGGCCGACCAGTTCACGCCGTTCACGCTGGACGCGGCGCCGCTGCCGATCGACAACACCATGGCGCCGACCGGCTGCACGCCGGGCGACTTCAACGGTGACGGTCGCACCGACCTGCTGGTGACGTACTGGGGCCGCACCCCGATCCTGTTCCTGGCCAAGTCGGACGCGACCGCGCTCAGCCCGACCGCCTACCAGCCGCGCGAACTGGTCGCCAGCGAGTCGCTGGACGGCAAGTACCACGGCCCGCGGTGGAACACCGACGCCGCGTACGTCGGCGACCTGGACGGCTCCGGCCACCCGGCGATCGTGATCGGCAACTACTTCCCGGACTCCGACGTCCTCGACCCGCACGGCCTGAACAACGTGGTGATGAACACCTCGCTGTCCAACGCCAAGAACGCCGGCGGCGACCACGTGCTGCGCTGGTACGACGCGACGTCGGGCACCGCGCCGACCGCCTCGTACATCGAGGAGAAGGACGCCATCCCGTACGCGCTGTCCACCGGTTGGACGCTGGCCGTCTCCGGCGCCGACCTGACCGGTGACGCGCTGCCGGAGCTGTACATCGCCAACGACTTCGGCCACGGCCACCTGCTGTACAACCGCTCCACGCCGGGGAAGATCCGCTTCTCCGAGGCGAAGGGCGAGCGCAACCCGGGCACCCCGAAGTCCTTCCAGCTCGGCAACGGCTCGTTCAAGGGCATGGGCGTCGACTTCGGCGACCTCGGTCACAACGGCAACTTCGACATGGTGGTCAGCAACATCACCGTGGCCTGGGGCCTGGAGGAGTCCAACTTCGTCTGGATCAACAAGGCGAAGGACGAGGCGGACATGAAGGCCAAGCTGGAGGACGGCGTCGCCCCGTTCAAGCAGGAGGCCCAGGAGCACGGCATGGCCTGGACCGGCTGGGGCTGGGACGTGAAGATGGCCGACTTCAACAACAGCGGCGACCTGTCCGTCGTGCAGACCGACGGCTTCGTCAAGGGCGACATCGACCGCTGGCCGTGGCTGCAGGAGATGGCCATGATGAACGACGACCTGCTCTCCAACCCGGCGATGTGGCCCAACGTCCAGCCCGGCGACGACATCGCCGGCGACGAGTCGCTGGCCTTCTACGCCAAGACCGACGGCGGCGAGTACACCAACATCGGCGAGCAGCTCGGCCTGGACGTGAAGATCCCGACCCGGGCGCTGGCCACCGGCGACACCACCGGCAAGGGCGTGCTGGACTTCGCGGTCGCCCGCCAGTGGGGCCCGCCCGCCTTCTACGCCAACACCTCGCCGGGCGTGGGCGACTACCTGAACCTGCGGCTGTTCCACCCCACCGACAAGAGCACCGCGGGCCAGGGCCTGGCCGGCACCGGCATCCCCGCCTACGGCGCCACGGTGAAGGTCACCACCCCGAACGGCACCCAGGTCTCCCAGCTCGACGGCGGCGGCGGCCACGGCGGCTTCCGCTCCTTCGACGTCCACTTCGGCCTCGGCAGCTACATGGGCCCGGTCGACGCGATGGTGTGCTGGCGGGACGCCTCCGGGATGCACGAGAAGACCCTCAAGCTCGACCCCGGCACCCACACCCTGATGCTGAACGGCGACGCCGCCCAGGAGGTTACGACCCGATGACCGCGACAGCCCAACCCGCCACCACGGCCCCGGCGCCCGCGCCGGCCGCCAAGCCCAAACCCGATCCGCGCTACCTGGCGCTGCGCAACTTCGCCATCTCCATCAGCGTCTTCAACACCTTCGGCTACACGCTGCTCGGCTTCGAGCAGCCCTGGCTGTGGCCGTTCATCGCGGTCGCCACCGGCTACACCGCCGAGCTGGTGTTCGAGATGATCAGCTCCTGGGCCTACCGCCGCCCGCCGCGCTTCACCGGCCGCGGCTTCCGGGGCCTGTACGAGTTCCTGCTGCCGGCCCACATCACCGCACTGGCCGTCAACATGCTGACGTACGGCAACAACCAGCTGCTGCCGATCATCTTCGGCGTGATCATCGGCGTCGGCGGCAAGCACGCCCTGCAGGCCCCGGTGGCCGGCCGGATGCGGCACTTCATGAACCCGTCCAACTTCGGGATCACCGTGCTGCTGCTGTGCTTCGGCTCGTGGTTCTCGATCGCCCCGCCGTACCAGTTCACCGAGAACGCCAACACCTACTTCCGGGTGATGATCCCGCTGATCATCGCCACCGCCGGCACCGTGATCAACGCGCTGCTCACCAAGCGTACCCCGCTGATCGTCGGCTGGCTCGGCGCGTTCGCCATCCAGGCGTTCCTCCGCCACTGGATCTGGGACGTCTCGCTGTTCTCCGCGCTCGGCGTGATGACCGGTGTGGCCTTCGTGCTGTTCACCAACTACATGATCAGCGACCCGGGCACCACGCCCACCAAGGGCATGGCGCAGTTCATGTTCGGCTCCTCGGTCGCCTTCGTGTACGCCATCCTGATGGTCTTCAACGTGGTCTACACGCTGTTCTTCGCCACCAGCCTGGTCTGCCTGCTGCGCGGCCTCGGCTGGTGGGTCGCCCACCTGATCCAGAAGCGCCGGGCCGCCGCGTCCTGGGCCCCGACCCAGCAGACCGCGCGGGTCGAGAGCACCAACCAGACCGGCGCCGTCGCCGCCTGACCGACCGCCACCCGGAGGGGAGACGGGGCCGCCACCGCATTCCAGCGGTGGCGGCCCCGCCGCGTGTCACCCCCCGTCAGCTCCCGGTCGCCAGCGGCTCGCTGGCGGTGCTCGGCACCGTGAACGGCCCCCAGGTGAAGGCCGGCAGCCAGGCCTCCGGCGCGTCGCTCCACTCCAGCGCGGCGATCTGTTCGGCGGTGCGCCGCCCGGTCAGCGAGCGCAGCAGGTCGTGCCGGTGCCCGGTCACGGTGACGGCCGGCTCGCCGTCCCCGGCCACCCACCCGGCGCCCGGGGTGGCCAGCCGCACCGCCGGAAGCCCGTGCGTGCGCACCGAGTTGGCCAGCCCCCGGACCACCAGGTCGATCGAGGTCGGGTAGCTCGGATGGTCGACCGGCACCGGCTCGCCGAGCGCGAACCGGACGTCGATCTCGTGGGTGAACGCGTCCATGGTGAGCATCGCGTGCCGCAGCTCCCACGCGTTGCCGAGCACCCGGATGATCGGCTCCTCCAGCCGCTCCCACTCCTCCAACAGGCCGGCCAGGCCCGGTACCTGCTGGTGCGGCACCAGCCACAGGTCGACCGGGTCCTGGGCGGCGAACGAGCGGCCGACCTCCACCAGGTGCCCCACCACGTCGGACACGGTCCAGCCCGGGCAGGCGGGTACCGGAAGTCCGGCCGCCTCCGGACGGGCCTGCAGCAGGGCGGTCACGTTCTGCCGGGCCCGGCGGTAGGCGAGCGCGCCCGGCACCCGCTCCCAGTGCTCCGGCGCCGGTGCCTCGGCCTGGCTCTGACGGGACGTCATCTGTCGTACTCCTTAGGGTCGACGGTTGGGGAACGCGGAACTGATCCCACCTCAGAAACGCTCCACGGGCCAGTAATTGCACCCTGCACATGCCGCCCGCGACAACGCGGCCCGGCCCGCCCGGCAAGCCCGAAGACGCCCCCGGCCGCCCGGCGCAACCGCGGAGATGCGTCGCCGTCCGGCGCTCCGCGAGCATGGAGGGGCCGTCACTCGGGGCGGCCGGGCAGGGAGGGCATTGTGCCGACCACTTTCGGATCGCTGCGCCGGCTGCTGCTGGCGCCGTCGCTCGCATCGGTGACCTTCGAGGGACGCGGCTTCCCGGTGACGCCGACCCCCGCCACCCGGCGGCTGGAGGCCGTCCCGCAGGCCGTCGTCTGCGGATTCGAGTGGGGCATCGACGCGCGCAGCCAGTGGGAGGTGGAACGCCGCCTCGAGCTGGTCGACGCCGACCAGCGCGGCTTCGCCTACGAGGGCGCGACCATGGCGTTCACCATCCTCGACACCATGGGCCGCGGCCACCGCACCCGGGACCTGCTCGACGGCCCCGGCAAGCCGCACATATTCCTGGCGTACATCGGCATCGGCTTCGCGATGGCCCGGCTGCCCAGGCCGGTGTGGAAGAAGGTGCTGCCCGAGCTGAGCAGCCCCTACCACCCGGTGATGAGCTGGCTCGCGGTCGACGGCTACGGCTTCGACCTCGCGTACTTCCACACCCGCCGCTGGATCGACGAGCAGCGCCGCCCCGCCCCGTACCCGTGGCAGGGCGCACCCGGCTACTTCCACCGGGCCGTCGACCAGGGCATCGGGCGGGCGCTGTGGTTCATCAACGGCGGCAACCCCGAACAAGTCGGCTCCGCGGTACGGAAGTTCGACGGCAGCCGGCAGGCTGACCTGTGGAGCGGCGTCGGCCTGGCCGCCACCTTCGCTGGCGGCAGCGACGCCGCCGGACTGGACGTGCTGCACGCCGAGGCCGGCCTGCACCGGGCCGAACTCGCCCAGGGCTCGGTCTTCGCGACCAAGGCCCGCCACTACGCCGGGCACGTCCCCGAGCACAGCGCGGCGGCCTGCGCCGCGCTCACCGGGCTGACCGTCCCCGCCGCCGCCGCGCTCGCCGACGAGTGCGCCGTCGAAGCCGGTGCGGGCAGCGCCGACCGGCCCGCCTACGAGCTGTGGCGGAGCAGGCTGCACGCCCGGCTGGCGAACTGACACCCGATCAGACCACTACCCGAGGGGAGATGGCGATGGCCAGTGCACTCCTGTCGCTGCGGCGACGCCTGCTGACGCCGAGCACCACCGAGACCCTGCTCGCCAAGCGCGGCTTCCACGAGAAGACCCCGGAGGCGAAGCAGCTGCTGGAGTCCGTCGGCAGCCGCTTCCTGGAGGGCTACGGATACGCGATGGCCTCCAGCACCTCCGCCGAGGCCGAGGCGAGCCTGGAGAAGATCCCGGCCCGCTTCCGCGGCTTCGCCTACGAGGGCGCGGGAATGGGCTTCGCCATGCTCGACGGCCTGCCCACCCAGGGCCGCGGCCACGTCGAGCGCTTCCTGGCCGGCCGAGGCGGCGACCACGTCTACATGGTCTACGTCGGCATCGGCTGGGCGATGGCGCGACTGCCCAAGTTCTGCTGGCCCGACATCGACGCCCTCGACCCGCTGCTGCGCTGGCTGGTGCTCGACGGCTACGGCTTCCACCAGGCGTACTTCCGCACCGCCAAGTACGTCCACGAGCAGTACCGCGACACCGACTTCCCGTGGCCCGCCCACGACACCCCGGCCTACACCGGCAACGCCATCGACCAGGGCGTCGGCCGGGCGCTGTGGTTCGTCGGCGGCACCGACCCCGACCTGGTCGCCACCATGATCGAGAAGTACCCGAGCACCCGGCACGCCGACATGTGGGCCGGCGCAGGCCTCGCCGCCACCTACGCCGGCGGCGTCGACGAGCGCGAACTGCGCGCCTTCAAGGAGCGGGCCGGCGAGTACCGCCCGCTGCTCGCCCAGGGCAGCGCCTTCGCCGCCGAGGCCCGGCTGAAGGCCGGCAACATGATGCCGCACACCGAGCTCGCCACCCGGGTGCTGTGCGGCCTGGAGGCCGCCGACGCCGCCCGGATCACCCAGGAGACCATCACCCTGGACACCCGCGACGGCCTGCCCGCCTACGAGGTCTGGCGGCGCGCCATCGCCGACGCGCTGGTCGCCCGCGGGGGGTGCTGACCGTGGCCGCCGCCACCCGCAAGGTGCCGCCCGGACCGCCGCGCACCGCCGCCCTCGGCCTGCTGCGCAAGCTCGCCGGCGACCGCCTCGCGCTGATGCGCCTCGCCGGGGCCGAGTACGGCGACGCGGTGAAGATCGACATCGGCCCGAAGACGCTGTACTTCTTCAACCACCCCGACCACGCCAAGCACGTGCTCGCCGACAACGCCGCCAACTACCACAAGGGCATCGGGCTGATCCAGGCCCGCCGCGCCCTCGGCAACGGGCTGCTCACCAGCGAGGGCGAACTCTGGCGCAAGCAGCGGCGGTTGATCCAGCCCGCGTTCCAGCACAAGCGGATCGTCCAGCAGGCCGACGTGGTCGCCGAGGAGGCCGCCAAGCTGGTCAGCCGGCTGCGCGCGCACGAGGGCGGCGGACCGGTCGACCTGACCACCGAGCTGACCGGCCTGACCCTCGGCGTGCTCGGCCGCACCCTGCTCGACGTCGACCTCGCCGCCTTCGAGTCGGTCGGCCACGACTTCGAGGCCGTCCAGGACCAGGCGATGTTCGACATGGTCACCATGGGCATGGTCCCGGAGTGGGTGCCGCTGGCCAAGCAGCGGCGCTCCCGCCAGGCCCGCGAGAGCCTGCAGGTCGTGGTGGACCAGCTGGTCGCCGACCGGATGGCACGCCCCGGCGCCGACCAGGGCGACGACGCGCTCAGCCGGCTGATCGTCTCCACCCGCGAGGAGGCCGACCCCGCCGTCGGCCGCCAGCGCATGCGCGACGAACTGGTCACCCTGCTGCTGGCGGGCCACGAGACCACCGCCTCCACCCTCGGCTGGACCTTCTACCTGGCGGACCGTCACCCCGAGGTGATGGACCGGCTGCACGCCGAGGCCGTCGAGGTGCTCGGCGACCGGCTGCCCGAGTTCGAGGACCTGCCGAAGCTGAAGTACACCGGCATGGTGCTGGAGGAGGTCATGCGGCTCTACCCGCCGGTGTGGATCCTGCCGCGGCTGTCGCAGGCCGACGACGAGGTCGGCGGCTACCACGTGCCGGCCGGATCCGACGTGCTGATCTGCCCCTACACCCTGCACCGGCACCCCGGATTCTGGGACGCCCCGGACCAGTTCGACCCGGAGCGGTTCGACCCGGTGCGCTCGCACGACCGCCCGCGCTACGCCTACATCCCCTTCGGTGCCGGCCCGCGCTTCTGCGTCGGCAACCACCTCGGGCTGATGGAGGCCACCTTCACGGTCGCCCTGATCGCCCGGGACCTGCGGCTCGCCAAGGTCCCCGGCCACCGCGTGGTGGCCGAGCCGATGCTGTCGCTGCGGATGGGCGGCGGCATGCCGGTCACCGTCCACGCCGCGCGCTGACGCCCCGTTCTCCGCCGGCGGCCGCTGGGTGCGCGGCCGTCGCCGGGCCCACCTGGAAGCCCCCCGCAGCCTGCTGCGGGGGGCTTCCACGTGGGCCGGGCCCCAGCGGGGCCCGGGCGGCGCTCTGCAGGGCTATGCGGGCCCGTGCAGGGCCATGCGGCAGTGCGTAGGCGGGGGCCGTCCGGCCAACCGGCCGGACGGGCCCCGCCTCTGACGCTCCCTCACTCGGATCTGACGCTCAGTCGGGTGGCCGACGGCCGGTCAGCAGATGTCGGCGGCTGCCCGTCCCGCCGCAGCTGTGACGGAGGGTCAGCCGACGTCCGCCACCGGGTGGTCCTGCTCCATGGCGGCGATCGCCTCGAACGCCGCCGAGCGGACGTCCAGCAGGGCCAGCAGCACCGGCGGGTCCAGCGCGCGGATCGGGCGCAGCCGCAGCTCGATCGGCAGCAGGGGGACGTTCGGCCGGGCCTCGATCGGGCCGATCGAGCCGACGAAGACCTCGCGGTCCCCGGTCAGCACCTCGTCGCAGGAGGCCGGCACCGAGTGGGCGAGCAGGTACCAGGTGCCCGGGGGCACCCGGTCGAGGGTGAAGTGTCCGGGGCGGGGCAGGACGGTACAGGCGGCCGGCCTCCCCTGCGGTATTCGGGTCGGGAACAGCCCGACGAACACCCGGCCCAGCTCGTCCGCGATCTGGGCGCGGATCTCGCCCCGCACCGTGGAGTACCCGGCGGCCGAGCGGCGGCGCGAGTCCACGACGATCTGCTCGGTGTAGCCGCCGAGTTGGCGGTACATCGTGGGGGAGACCCCGACGCTGCTGGCGAACCGGGAGCTGAACGTCCCGACGCTGTTGTAGCCCACCCGGTGGCTGATCTCGGTCACGGTGGAATCGGTTTCCAGCAGCAACCGCTTGGCCGCCTCGATGCGAATGGCCGACAGGAAACGCCTGGGCGAAACCCCGGTGACCCGCTGGAATTCTCTGGAGAAGTGAAATTTGCTGTACATCGCGGCCTGCGCCATATCGTCAATGGTCAGCAGTTCACCGAGGTTCTCGTGCATGGTATCGATGGCCCTGATCACGGCCTGCTCGATGGCTGTCTTCATTTCGCCTCCAGGGTCTCCACGGGTATGGCGACGTGCCACTCCGACACCGGATGGGGGACACGGTTCGCAGCCATGTGACGGCTGTTGTCGGAGATGCCAGAGCGAACGACTTGAGAGTCCTCTCTGGGTGGAAAAGGCGCCGAAGATATCGCGGCGATAACGATTGACGACCGTAGCAGGGCGCACATGCCAAGTGCAACGCTCGATGGGGCGTTCACCGCCGATGCTCGAAAACCGGTCATACCGGGGGGGAAGGTTTGAAGAGCCTCAGCAACGCCGAAGGTGCCCCAGGGCGGGCGGGCTCAGCATGATGCTGGAGTCGCGTCAGCGGTTTGGGCGCCCCCGCGATGCGACCCGCTTACCCGATCGAGAGCTGAGGAGGCGCCCGTGCGTGCGGGTACCCCAGATGACCGGCCTGACCGGATCATGACACTTGAGGCCTTCGCCGACACGATCGTGCCCGGCGAAAAACGATCCCCCGAAGACCGTGCGGTGGCCGGTGTCGCCCCGGGCGGCGGCGCGGTCGAGGCCGGCGCCGTCGCGTTGCTGGAAACCCCGGCCACCGGAGTCTCCGACGCGCTCGACAATTACACCGAGGCGCTCAACGGGCACGCCCTGGCGTACGCCGACGAGCACGGGCTGACGCTCGATCAGGACGTGCCGCCGTTCGTCGCGCTGGAATTCGACGACCGCACCGCGCTGGTCCGCTCGCTGGTCGCGCCGGAGCACCCGGAGAAGGAACTCTGGGTGCTGCTGACCCTGTTCAGCAACATGGCCTTCGACACCGGCGCCCACATCCACACCTCCGAGGCGATGGCGAACGGCCACCCGGGCCTGGCCGCGATGGGCTTCTCGCAGCCGGACACCGACGGGCTGTGGCGCTTCCCCGCCTTCTCCTACGGACGGCAGTTGGCCGACCTCCACCCGGACACCACACCCACAGGGAGCCCCGCATGACCCGTGGCGACAGCACCGACGTCCTGATCGTGGGCAGCGGCTTCGGCGGCGCCATCGCCGCCTACCACCTGGCGGCCGGCGGGGCGAAGGTCACCGTGCTGGAGCGCGGGCCGTGGCTGGAGGCCGACGACTTCGAGCACGACTTCCTGCTCGGCTCCTCCTACACCCGGATCTTCGACTTCGTGGTCGGCGACGGGATGAGCCTGCTCGGCGGCAACTGCGTCGGCGGCGGCAGCGTGGTGTACTTCGCGGCCATGCCGCGCGCCCCGCGCTTCGTCTTCGAGCGCCAGGGCAGCATCGGCCGCCGGATGTGGCCGGGCGTCATCAACCGGGACACCCTCGACCCCTGGTACGACCGGGTCGTCGAGGCCCTGCCGATCACCCAGCAGGACTGGAACGACGTCACCTACGCCGGCGGCCTGTTCGCCGCGGCCTGCAACCACGCCGGCCGCACCGCCAACCCGGTGCCGGCCGCCGTCGACCGCAGCCTGTGCACCAACTGCAACTGGATGATGGCCGGTTGCAAGTTCGACGCCAAGCGCTCGCTGCTGCTCAACTACCTGCCGGCCGCGCTCGCCCACGGCGCCGAGATCCGCCCGCTGCACGAGGTCCAGCACCTGGAGCGGCTGGACGACGGCAGCTACCGGGTGCACTACAACGTCATCGACGACACCGACTACCGGGTGCACACCGACTCCGGGGCGATCGACGCCAAGATCGTCATCCTGGCGGCCGGCGCCGGTGCCACCCCGGTCATCCTGCAGCGCTCGGAGGCGACCCTCGGCACCATGCCGCACGCGGTGGGCCGCTACTTCTCCGGCAACGGCGAGCGCCTCAACACGGCCATCATCGACGAGGAGAAGGCCGCCAACCTGCTCGGCCTCAAGCGCGAGAACGGCCAGGCCTACGCGGCCAACCAGATCGGCAAGGGCCCGGTCGTCGCGAGCTGGGACAACCTGGACGGCTCGCTGCCCGAGCACTCCCGCTTCTCCCTGGAGCAGCTGTACTTCCCGCCCGGCTTCGGCACCATCCTGGCGCAGGTGCCGGACGCCACCGGGCCGAGCTGGTTCGGCAAGGAGAAGAAGGAACTGGTCAAGCAGTGGCAGTCCTGGCTGACCATCTTCACCATGGTCGAGGACGACAACGAGGGAGTCTTCGGCCCGCCGCCGGCCCGCGGCAACGCCGACCGGATCTCCCAGCAGATGCTCGGCCGCGGCACCATCAGCTACCGGCCGACCGCCAACACCCTGCGCGGCTGGGCGGAGTCGGACGCCGTGGTCAAGGACATCATGGAGCGCGACGGCCTGGCCAAGGTGATGCCCTGGACCAACGACGTGGTCGGCGCCTACACCGTCCACCCGCTGGCCTCCTGCCGGATCGGTGACGACCCGGCCACCTCGGCCCTCGACGACCGCCAGGAACTCCGCGGCCACCCGGGCATCTTCGTCACCGACGGCTCCGCGGTGCCCGGCGCGCTCACCGTCAACCCGGCGCTGACCATCTCGGCGCTGGCCGAGCGGGCCATCCCGGGCATCGTCAAGGCCGCCCAGGAACGCGGCGTCAAGGTCAGCTACGGCGCCCCCTCCCCGGACGGCTCCACCAGCGGCCGGCGCGGCGTCCAGTCCCAGCTCCCGCTGCTGATGCGGGACTAGGCACGGCGTTCCGCAGCGACACCACCACCCGCCGGGCCGTCCCCGGGCCGGAGCCGTCCAGCGGCTCCGGTCGGACGGCCCGGCGGACCGGTTCCGAGGGTCCGTCAGTTCCCGACCCCGTGCGGCCGGGAGCGGCCGCGCAGGAAGGCAGTGCGTCATGACCTCACCCCTGCTGCGGCCGGCCATGCGCCGGGCGCTGGCGCAGATCCGGCACGTCGCCCCGGTCCGGCCCGGCCGGGCCGGACCCGACGTGGCGGCCGTCTACCGGGACGTGGAGCGGGAGTTCGGCCTGCTCGCCCCGCCGATCGCGCTGCACGCGCCCGCCCCGCCGGTGCTCGCCGCGGCCTGGGTGATCCTGCGGGAGACCCTGGTCGCGGGCGGCCGGGTCGGGCGCGCCGAGAAGGAGGCGGTGGCCGCCGCCGTGTCGGCCGCCAACGAGTGCCCCTACTGCGTCACCGTGCACGGCGCGGCGCTGGCCGCCCTGCTGCCCGAGGCGGACGCCGCCAAGACCCTCGACGGGTCGGCCGAGTGGCTGCGGCTCGGCGGCGGCGCACCGCCGTTCCCCGCCGCGCACACCCCCGAACTGGTCGGCACCGCCGTCACCTTCCACTACCTGAACCGGATGGTCAGCCTGTTCCTGGCCGCCCAGCCGGTCCCCGACAAGGCCCCGGCGGCCGCCCGCCGGATCTTCGCCGCGGTGCTCGGCCGGATCGTCCGGGAGGGCGTCCGGCAGCCCCCGGTGGCCGGCGGGTCGCTCGACCTGCTGCCCTCCGCGCCGCTCCCCGCCGACCTGAGCTGGGCCGCCGCGACCCCGACCGTCGCCGGGGCGTTCGCCCGCGCCGCCGCCGTCGCCGAGCAGGCCGCGGACCGCTCCGTCGCCGACCCCGTCCGGCAGCTGCTGGCCGCCGAACTCGCCGCCTGGGACGGCCGCCCGCCGGGCATCAGCCGCGGCTGGGTGGAGCGGGCCGTCGCCGGGCTACCCGAGGAGCACCGCCCGGCCGGACGGCTGGCGCTGCTCACCGCGATCGCCGCCTACCAGGTCGACGACGAGCTGATCGCCGCGTTCCGGCGGCAGCACGCCGGCGATCGGCCGCTGATCGAGCTCACCTCCTGGGCGGCGCTGTCGGCCGCCCGCGAGCTGGGCGCCCGGCTGGCCGCCGCCTGACGGGCCGTCAGCGGCCCGCAGCGCGGCCCCGGAGCCCCCGCCGACCGGCGGGGGCTCCGTCGTGTGCGCCCTGACGGGTAATCGGGAATCACGGCGTTATGGAATCCCGGCGGCCGTGATGACACCGTTATGGAATGCCGGGCCCCGGCGAATCACGGCGTTATGGAATCCCGGCGCAGTGGAATCACGGCGTTATGGAATTGGCGAGACCCCCCGGTGGAGGGGGAAAGCACTCCGGAAGATGGCATCCGGCGGGCGTCGGGCGCAGGCTTGATCGGTATAAGGGGCGCAGTGAGACCCGCCGGCAATTCATCTCCAGGGGGCGGTGAATATATGAGCAGTCAGCGGATCGCTATCGTCGGAATCGGCCTCCGCTATCCGGACGCGAATTCTCCGGGTGAACTGTGGGAAAACGTTCTGGGTGGTCGAAGGGCATTCCGGAGGCTGCCGGACGAACGCATGAACCATGCCGACTACTGGTCGGCGGACCGCAATGCACCGGACCGCTTCTACGCGTCGAAGGCCGCGGTTCTGCGGGATTTCGAGTTCGACCGGATCAAATACAGTGTCGCCGGAAGTACCTATCGATCGACCGACCTGACGCACTGGCTGGCGCTGGACGTGGCCGCCCAGGCGCTCGCGGACGCCGGCTTCCCGGACGGCGAGGGACTGCCCCGGCAGGCCACCGGCGTGGTCGTCGGCAACAGCCTGACCGGCGAGTTCTCCCGGGCCAACATCATGCGGCTGCGCTGGCCGTACGTGCGGCGCACGGTCGCCGCCGCACTGGCCGGGCAGGGCTGGGACGAGACCGAGACCGCGACCTTCCTCAAGGGCCTCGAGGTCCAGTACAAGGCGCCGTTCCCGGCGATCGACGAGGACTCGCTGGCCGGCGGCCTGGCCAACACCATCGCCGGCCGGATCTGCAACTACTTCGACCTGCGCGGCGGCGGCTACACCGTCGACGGCGCCTGCTCGTCCTCGCTGCTGTCGGTGGTCACCGCCGCCAAGGCGCTGGACGACGGCGACCTGGACGTGGCGGTGGCCGGCGGCGTCGACCTGTCGATCGACCCGTTCGAGGTGATCGGCTTCGCCAAGACCGGCGCGCTGGCCACCGGCGAGATGAAGGTCTACGACAAGGACTCCAACGGCTTCTGGCCCGGCGAGGGCTCCGGCATGCTGGTCCTGATGCGCGAGGACGACGCCCTCGCGCAGGGCAAGCGGATCTACGCCACCATCGCCGGCTGGGGCATCTCCTCCGACGGCAAGGGCGGCATCACCCGGCCCGAGGCCGGCGGCCACCGCCTCGCCATCTCCCGCGCCTACGGCCGGGCCGGCTACGGCGTGGAGAGCGTCTCCTACTTCGAGGGCCACGGCACCGGAACCGCGCTCGGCGACGCCACCGAGATCGAGGCGCTGTCCTCGGCCCGGCGGGGCGCCGACCCGACCGCCCGCCCGGCCGCCCTCGGCACCGTCAAGGGCAACTTCGGGCACACCAAGGCCGCCGCCGGCGTCGCCGGCCTGATCAAGGCCGCGCTCGCCGTCCACCACCAGGTGATCCCGCCGGCCACCGGCCACTTCGCGACCCACCCGAAGCTGCAGGGCGAGGACGCCGCGATGTACATCCCGCGGCGGGCCGAACTCTGGCCCGCCGACCAGCCCGTGCGGGCCGGCGTGTCCGCGATGGGCTTCGGCGGCATCAACACCCACATCGCCGTCACCCAGGCCCCCGGAGCGGAACGCCGCACCAGCCTGGACGCCGGCACCGAGCGCCTGGTGGCCGGCCGGCAGGACGCCGAACTGCTGCTGCTCGACGCCGCCGACCCGGCCTCGCTGCGCGCCGACGCGGAACGCCTGCTGGCCGTCACCGCCAAGCTCGCGATGGCCGAACTGGCGGACCTGGCCGCGCAGCTGACGCAGCGTCTGACCGGTGCGCCGGTGCGCGCCGCGATCGTCGCGACCTCCCCGGACGACGCCGTCCGCGGGCTGGAGCGGCTCGTCACCCTGCTGGACTCCGGCGCCCGCGAGGCGTTCTCCACCGGCGAGGGCGTCTTCCTCGGCCGGGCCCGCACCGCACCGAAGATCGCCTACCTGTTCCCCGGCCAGGGCTCCGGCCGCGGCACCACCGGCGCGCTGCGCAACCGGTTCGCCGCCGCCGAGGAGCTGTACGCCGCACTGCCCGCCGGCGACGACCAGGTCGCCACCGAGTTCGCCCAGCCGCGGATCGTCACCGGTTCGCTCGCCGCGCTGCGGGTGCTCGACCGGCTCGGCATCCAGGCCGCCACCGCCGTCGGCCACAGCCTCGGCGAACTCACCGCCCTGCACTGGGCCGGTGCCATGACGGAGCGCCAGGTGCTGGAGCTCGCCACCGTGCGCGGCCGGGTGATGGCCCAGGCCAGCCGCGGCGGCGGCGCGATGGCCGGCCTCGCCGCCACGCCCGAGCAGGCCGAGCGGCTCGCCGCCGGCCAGGACGTGGTCATCGCCGGCTACAACGGCCCCCGGCAGACCGTCGTCTCCGGTCCGGCCGAGGCCGTCGACGAGGTGGTCCGCCGGGCCGCCGCGGAGGGCACCACCGCGACCCGGCTGAACGTCTCGCACGCCTTCCACTCGCCGCTGGTCGAACAGGCCGCGGTCGCGATGGGCGAGCACCTGGCCGGCGTCGACTTCCAGGCCCCGGACCGTCCGGTCGCCTCCACCGTCACCGGCACCAGGCTCGACGCCGCCGCCGACCTGCGCACCGTGCTGCGCGACCAGGTGCTGCTGCCGGTCCGCTTCCACGAGGCCGCCGCCGAGGCGGTCGCCGACGCGGACCTCGCCGTCGAGGTCGGCCCCGGCCGGGTGCTCTCCGGCCTGCTGGCCGAGATCGCGCCGGACCGCCCGGTGCTGGCCGTCGACACCGACAGCGGCTCGCTCGGCGCGCTGCTGCGGGTGGCCGGCGCCGCCTACGTGCTCGGCGTCCCGGTCGCCGCCGGCGAACTGTACGCCGACCGCGTCATCCGGCCGCTGCCGGAGGACGGCGAGATGTCCTTCCTCGCCAGCCCGTGCGAGACCGCGCCCGCCCTCGACCTCGACCTCGCCGCTTACGAGGCGGTCGAGGTGACGACCGGTCAGGACGGGCAGGCCGAGGCGGGCGGCGAATCCACCCTGGAACTGCTGCGCCGGCTCACCGCCGAACGCGTCGAACTGCCGCCGGAGTCCGTCACCGCGGACACCCACCCGATGGACGACCTGCACCTGTCCTCGATCACGGTGGGCCAGCTGGTCAACGACGTCACCCGGGCGCTCGGCCACCCCGTGCTCGCCGCCACGCCGAACTTCGCCACCGTGCGACTCGGCGAACTGGCCGACCTGATCGACCAGTTGGCGGCCACCGCACAGGACGGAGGGACGACCGAGGCGGAGGTCCCCGGAGTCGCGCCGTGGGTGCGGCCGTTCGCCCTGGAGTACGTCCCGGCCGAACTGGTGCCGGTCCTGCTGCCGGACGCCCCGGCCGCCGAGTGGACCGCCGTCAGCACCCCGGGCCACCCGCTGGCCGAACCGCTGCGCGCGGCGCTGGCCGGCGCGGGCCTCGGCGACGGCGTGCTGCTCTGCCTGCCCGAGGAGTGCGGCAGCGAACACGCCGAGCTCTTCGTCGAGGCCGGGCGCGTGGTGCTGGAGCACAACAGCCGCCTGGTGGTCGCCCAGCGCCGGCTCGGCGCCTCCGGCTTCGCCAAGACCCTGCACCTGGAGCACCCCGACATCCCGGTCACCGTGGTCGAGCTCGACGAGCTGACGACCGAGGTGGAGGAGTCGGTGGCCCGGGTGGTCGCCGAGGCCGCCGCCACCGACGGCTTCGCCGAGGTCCGCTACGACGCCGACGGCCGGCGCACCGTCCCGGTGCTGCGGCCGACGCTGCCCGCCACCGCGGACGGCGCCTCCCCGCTCGGCCCGCAGGACGTCCTGCTGGTCACCGGCGGCGGCAAGGGCATCACCGCCGAGTGCGCCATGGCGATCGCCCAGGACTCCGGCGCGGCGCTCGCCCTGCTGGGCCGCGCCGACCCGGCCGCCGACGCCGAACTCGCCGACAACCTGGCCCGGATGACCGCCGCCGGGCTGCGGTTCCGCTACGACCGCGCCGACGTCACCGACGCCGGACAGGTCGCCGCCGCGGTGGAGCGGCTGGAGACCGAGCTCGGCCAGGTCACCGCCGTCCTGCACGGCGCCGGCCGCAACGAGCCCGCCGCGCTCGGCAGCCTCACCGCCGAGGACTTCACGCGCACCCTGGCCCCGAAGATCGACGGCCTGAAGGCGGTGCTCACCGCGGTCGACCCGGCCCGGATCAAGCTGCTGATCACCTTCGGCTCGATCATCGGCCGGGCCGGACTGCGCGGCGAGGCGCACTACTCCACCGCCAACGACTGGATGACCGAACTGACCGTCCGCTTCCAGCAGGAGAACCCGCACTCCCGGGCGCTCGCACTGGAATGGTCGGTGTGGTCCGGCGCCGGCATGGGCGAGCGGCTCGGCGTGGTCGAGGCGCTGATCCGCGAGGGCATCACCCCGATCTCCACCGAGAACGGCATCCAGGTGCTCCGCGACATCCTCGCCGACCCCGCCGCTGGCCCCGTGCTGGTGGTCTCCGGCCGCGCCGCCGGCCTGCCCACCCTCGCCCTGGAACGCCGCGAACTGCCGCTCGCCCGCTTCGTCGAGCGGGTGGTCGCGCACTACCCGGGCATCGAACTGATCACCGAGGCCGAGCTCTCCGAGGGCAGCGACCCGTACCTGAGCGACCATCAGCTCCAGGGCGACCTGCTCTTCCCCGCCGTCCTCGGCATGGAGGCGATGGCCCAGGTCGCCGCCGCGGTCAGCGGCAACGAGGGCTCGCCGCTGCTGGAGGACGTCGAGTTCCAGCGGCCGGTGGTGGTCCGCCCCGGCACCACCGCCACCGTGCGGATCGCCGCACTCGTCCAGGAGCCCGGCACCGTCGACGTGGTGCTGCGCACCGAGTCCACCGGGTACGCCGCCGACCACTTCCGGGCCCGGCTGCGCTACCCCCGGCCCGAACTCGCGGCCACCCCGGTGCCGGTGGAGTTCGAACTGCCGCCCGTCCCGGTCGACCCGGTCACCGAGCTGTACGGCAGCGTGCTCTTCCAGGGCAAGCGGTTCCAGCGGGTGATGGGCTACCGGCGGGCCTCCGCCCGGCACGCCCTCGCCGAGATCGGCACCGCCGCGCCCGCCCCCTGGTTCGGCGCCTTCCTCCCGCAGGAACAGCGCCTCGCCGACCCCGGCACCCGGGACGCCATGATGCACGGCATCCAGTGCTGCGTCCCCGACGCCACCCTGCTGCCGCAGCGCATCGAGCGGCTGTGGCTGGCCGAACGGGCCGCCCAGGACACCGAGTACGTGCTGCTGGACGCCCGCGAACGCTCCCAGGACGGCGACACCTACGTCTACGACCTGGACGTCCGCACCCCCGACGGCACCCTGGTGGAGCGCTGGCAGGGGCTCACCCTGGTCGCCGTGCAGAAGCGCGACGGCGCCGGGCCCTGGGTCCCGTCGATGCTCGGCTCCTACCTGGAGCGCTCGCTGGAGAAGGTCCTCGGCGGCAGCCGCGCGGTGGTCCTCGAACCGCAGGCCGCACCGATCACCTCCGCCGACGAGCGCCGGGCCGGCACCTCCACCGCCGTCAGCCGGGCCCTCGGCCGGCCCGCCGAACTGCGCCACCGGCCCGACGGGCGGCCCGAGGTCGACGGACACACCGTCACCGCCTCGCACGCCCAGGGCATGACCCTCGCCATGGTCGGCCAGGGCCGCCTCGCCTGCGACCTGGAAGCCGTCCTCGACCGCACCGCCGAGGACTGGGCCGGACTGCTGGGCGCCGCCCAACTCCCGGTCCGCGACCTGCTGGCCGCCGAGGCCGGCGAGGACCCGGCGATCTCCGCCACCCGGGTCTGGAGCGCGCTGGAGTGCCTGCGCAAGGCCGGCGCCACCAGCCAGGCCCTGACCGTCGAGAAGGTCCACCCGGACGGCTGGGCCCTGCTCTCCGCAGGGGACGCCCGGATCGCCACCTGGGTGACCACCATCAACGACCGGGACGAGAAGACCGTGTTCGCGGTGCTCGCCGGAAGGGAGGCCCGATGACCGGCTACTACGAGATCCGACACACCGTCGGCTTCGAGGAGACCAACCTCGTCGGCAACGTCTACTACGTCAACTACCTGCGCTGGCAGGGGCGTTGCCGGGAGATGTTCCTGAAGGAGCGGGCCCCCGAGGTGCTCGCCGACCTGCAGGACGACCTGAAGCTGTTCACCCTCAAGGTCGAGTGCGACTTCTTCGCCGAGATCACCGCGTTCGACGAGCTGTCGATCCGGATGCGGCTGGAGGAGCTGACCCAGACCCAGATCCAGTTCAGCTTCGACTACCTGCGGGTCGCGGACGACCAGGAGAACCTGGTCGCCCGCGGGCGGCAGCGGATCGCCTGCATGCGCGGACCCAACACCGCCACCGTCCCCGCCCGGGTCCCGGAGGAACTGCGCCGCGCCCTGGTGCCGTACGCCGAGAACGCCGCCGCGGCCCGCGCCCTGGCCGCGGCCGCCGCCCCCGGGCGGGCGTGATGAGCGGCCATCCCCGGGCCGGCACCACCGTGCCGGCGCCGCGCTCCCCGCAGCCGCCCGCCACCTCGGGGGCGGCCCTGCGGGAGGCGATGTCCCGGTTCGCCACCGGCATCACGGTGCTGACCACCGGCGGCGAACAGGTCCACGGGATGACGGCCAACTCGTTCACGTCGGTCTCGCTCGAACCGCCGCTGGTGCTGTGCTGCGTGGCCCGCACCGCCGTCATGCACCAGGCCATCACCACCACCCGGAGCTTCGCGGTCTCCGTCCTCGGAGCCGAACAGGAGCAGCTGGCACGGTACTTCGCCAGCCGGGACCGCCCGCTCGGAGCCGCCCAGTTCCACGGCCTCGACTGGCAGCCGGGACCGCTCACCGGCGCCCCGCTGCTCGGCAAGGCGGTGGCCCGACTGGAGTGCAAGCTCGCCGAGGCCTACGACGGCGGCGACCACTCCATCTTCCTCGGCGAGGTGCTGGCCTCGGACTGGAACACCGGGGACGACGCGCTGCTGTTCTACGGCGGCGGCTTCCACCGGGTCGGCCGCGGGCCGGCCGACCGCAACGGCTGAACCGGAGGAGAACACCCCGATGTTGGTGAGCGTCACCGGAGGCACCGGATTCCTCGGCATCCACTCGATCGCGGCGATCGTCCGCGCCGGGCACCGCGTGCGGCTGCTCGCCCGCGACCCGGCCGCCGCCGAACGGGCCCTGGCCCGTGCGGAGATCGCCCCCGGCGCGGTCGACGTGGCCGCCGGTGACGCCACGGACACCCCGTCCGTCGAACGCGCGGTCCGCGGCGCCGACGCCGTGCTGCACGCCGCGTCCGTCTACTCGTTCGACAGCCGCCGTCACCAGGAGATGCGGCGCACCAACGAACACGGCACCGAGACCGTCCTGGCCGCCGCCCGGCGGTCCGGAGCCGGCCGGATCATCCACGTCTCCAGCATCGTCGCGCTGCTGCCCGCCGGCGGGCGGACGATCGGGGAGCACTCCCCGGTCGGCCGCCCCCGGGAGACCTACATGGCCACCAAGGCCGCCGCCGAACACATCGCCCGCAGCCACCAGTCGGCCGGCGCACCCGTCGTCATCAGCTACCCGCCCGCCCTGCTCGGCCCCGCCGACCCGCGACTGGGCGACCAGACCCGGCGGCTGCGCAACACCCTGCGCGGCCTGATGCCGTTCTGGCCCACCGGTGGGTTCCCGGTCGGCGACGTCCGCGACACCGCGCAACTGCACGCCCGGCTGCTCACCGCCGAGCCGACCGGCACCGACCGGCACTTCGGCCCCGGCCGGCACCTGACCACCCGTCAGTACCTGGACGCCCTGCGCGAGGTCACCGGACGCCCGCTGCCCGCGCTCCACCTGCCCGCGCGCGCCATGCTGCCGATCGGTGCGGCCGCCGACCTGCTGCAACGCGCCTGGCCCTGGCAGATCCCCGCCGAGTACGGCGCCGTCTACACCTGCGCCACCGCCGTGCCGGTCGAGCCGGGGGCGAGCACCGGCGGGCTGCAGCCGCGGCCCGCCGCCGAGACCATGGCCGACACCGTGCGCTGGCTCCACGGCCAGGGCTTGCTGACCGACCGACAGGCCGGCGCGATCGCAGGGGAGAAGAACCGATGAGCACCGCTGAACAGCAGGTCGGCCCCATCGTCCTGCCCAAGCCCCGCAGCCGAACCGCCCCCGCCACCCCCGCAGTCCCGGCCCCCGGCGACGGCCGCAAGCTGCGCACCGTCCCGCCGCCGCGCCCGGTCCGGCCGATGGGCACCGCCCGCGAGGAACTCGACGAACTGCGCTCCCGGATCCTCGCGGGCGAGCCCGAGGCGGTGAAGCGCCAGCACACCAACGGCAAGCGCACCGCCCGCGAACGCCTCGAACTCCTGCTGGACGAAGGCTCGTTCACCGAGCTGGAGATGTACCGCCGGCACCAGGCGGACGGCCCCAAGCTGTCCAAGAACCGGCCGCACACCGACGGCGTGGTGGTGGGCTCCGGCACCGTCGACGGGCGCCGGGTCTTCGTCTACGCCCAGGACTTCACCGTCTTCGGCGGCTCGCTCGGCCAGGCCCACGCCGCGAAGATCCACAAGGTGATGGACCTCGCCATCGCCACCGGCGCGCCGCTGATCGGCCTCAACGACTCCGGCGGCGCCCGGATCCAGGAGGGCGTCACCGCCCTCGACGGCTACGGCGGCATCTTCCGCCGGATGGTCGAGGCCTCCGGCGTCATCCCGCAGATCAGCGTGGTGCTCGGCCCGTGCGCCGGCGGCGCCGCCTACTCCCCGGCGCTCGCCGACTTCACCTTCATGGTCCGCGAGACCGCCCAGATGTACCTCACGGGCCCGGACGTGGTCGCCGCCGTCACCGGCGAGCAGGTCACCCACAACGAACTCGGCGGCGCCGACGTGCACGGCGGCCGCACCGGCCTCGCCTCCTTCGTCTACGACGACGAGGAGTCCTGCCTCGAGGACGTGCGCTTCCTGCTGTCCATGCTGCCGTCCAACAACCTCGAGGCGCCGCCGACCCACCAGCCCACCGGGGCCGGCCACGACGAGCGGCCCGGCCTCGCCGAGATCGTCCCGGTCGAGGCGAACCGGCCCTACGACATGCGCGACGTGGTCGCCGAGATCGTCGACGACGGCGAGTACCTGGAGGTCCACCAGGACTGGGCGGGCAACGTGCTGTGCGCCTTCGCCCGGATCGACGGCCAGACCGTCGGGCTGGTCGGCAACCAGCCGCTGGTGCTGGCCGGCGTCCTGGACATCGCCGCCTCCGAGAAGGCCGCCCGCTTCGTCCGCTTCTGCGACGCCTTCGGCATCCCGCTGATCACCCTGGTCGACGTCCCCGGCTTCCTGCCCGGCACCGAACAGGAGTACGGCGGCATCATCCGGCGCGGGGCCAAACTGCTCTACGCCTACTGCGAGGCCACCGTGCCGCGGATCCAGGTGATCCTGCGCAAGGCCTACGGCGGCGCCTACATCGTGATGGACTCCCGCTCCATCGGCACCGACGTCTCGCTCGCCTGGCCCACCAACGAGATCGCCGTGATGGGCGCCGACGGCGCGGTCAACGTGCTGTTCCGCCGCGAACTCGCCGACGCCCCCGACCCCGAACTGCTGCGCGCCGAACTGATGGCCGACTACGCCGACAGCCTGATGCACCCCTTCCACACCGCCGAGCGCGGCCTGGTCGACGACGTCATCGACCCCGCCCACACCCGCGCCGCGATCGCCCGCTCGCTCGCCATGCTCCAGGGCAAGCGCCGACCGATGCCGCAGCGCAAGCACGGCAACATCCCGCTCTAGTCCGCCTGGTGATCGCCCGTCACCCCGCGGCGACCACCTCCGGATCCAGCCGGCGGGCCGAGGCCGCCACCGACCTGGTGGCGGCCTCCGGGTTGTCGCCGGCGGCGACCATCAGGCCGATCAGCTGCGCGTCCAGACAGCGGTCCGCGTCGTACGGGCCGATCAGGTAGCCGCCGAGTTCCAGCGTCACCAACCCGTGTACCGCCGACCACATCTGGTGGGCCATCAGGTCCGCGTCGCCGGACTGGAACCGGCCGGACTCGATGCACCGGCCCGCGCACTCCACCACCCCGGCCAGCGTGTACCGGCCGTACTGGCGGTCCTCGCCGTCCAGCGAGAAGCCGGCCAGCGAGGAGCCGCCGAACATCACCGCGTACAGGTGCGGGTTGGCCAGCGCGTTGCACCGGTACGCCCGGCCCAGCAGCGCCAGGTCCGCCACCGGGTCGTCGCTGCGCGACACCCGGGTGAAGTACTGCTGCAGTCTTGCGAATCCCTCGTGCACCATCGCCCGGACCAGCCCGCCCATGCCGTTGAAGTGGGTGTACAGCGCCATCGTCGAACTGCCGACCTCGGTGGCGATCCGCCGGGCCGAGAGGGCCTGCGGGCCCTCCTCGGAGAGCAGCCGGGCGGCGACGTCCACCAGTGCGGGACGGGTGTTGGGATCGGATCGACGGGGGCTCATGCCCCCAGTGTTGCAAAACACCGTTATATCCGGGCCGTTCCGGGAGCAGTTTGCCCCGGTTCCAGCACGTAGCGAGAACTTTCGGCCCGCGCCGACTCGACGTGTTCCGTTCAAGCTCCGATTACCCCACCATGGGACGGTGTCCCGCGCACCTACGCGCGTAGCGCACCGTCTCTTTCCCCCCACGGCACGAGGAGATTGACAGATGATCAGAGCTCGGAAGACGACCCGACCGGCCGCTCTCGCCGCAGCCGCCCTGGTGGCCCTCGCGGCGGCCGCCACCGTCCCCCTGCACAGCACCGCGGCCGCCGCCGCGACCACCGCCCCGAAGCGGGTGCTGTTCGACAACAGCAAGGCCGAGACCGCCGGGAACGCGGACTGGATCATCTCCACCAGCCAGCCCGACCCGCTCGCCCAGAACGCCAACCCCACCACCGAGACGTCCTGGACCGGCGCGCTCTCCGCCTGGGGCGTGGCCCTGCAGAAGACCGGCCAGTACAGCCTGAAGACCCTCCCGGCCGGCTCCACCATCACCTACGGCACCGGCGGCGCGCTCGACCTCGCCAACTTCGACGAGTTCGTGCTGCCCGAGCCCAACGTCCGGCTCAGCGACGCCGAGAAGACCGCCGTGATGACGTTCGTGCAGAACGGCGGCGGGCTCTTCCTGATCTCCGACCACACCCAGAGCGACCGCAACAACGACGGCTGGGACTCGCCCGCCATCATCAACGACCTGCTGACCACCAACAGCGTCGACAGCACCGACCCGTTCGGCTTCTCGGTCGACCTGCTGAACATCACCACCGACAACCCGCGGGCGATCAGCTCCGCCGGCGACCCGGTGCTGGGCGGCCCGTTCGGCACCGTCACCGGCTCGATCATCCGCAACGGCACCACCTTCACCCTCAAGCCGGCCGACAACTCCGCCGTCAAGGGCCTGCTCTACCGGACCGGTTACAGCGGCAACACCGGCGCCGCGTTCGCCACCTCCACCTTCGGCAGCGGCCGGGTGGCGATCTGGGGCGACTCCTCGCCGATAGACGACGGCACCGGCCAGTCCGGCAACACCCTCTTCAACGGCTGGGACGACCCGGCCGGCACCGACGCCGCCCTCGCGCTGAACGCCACCGCCTGGCTCGCCCAGGGCAGCGGCAGCAGCACCGGCACCGTCACCCTGGCCAACCCCGGCACCCGCACCGCGACCGCCGGCACCGCCACCAGCCTCCAGCTCTCCGCCACCGACACCGCCGGCGGCACCCTGAGCTACTCGGCCACCGGCCTGCCCGCCGGACTGACCGTCAACTCCGCCACCGGCCTGATCAGCGGCACCCCCACCACCGCGGGCAGCTACACCGTCACCGCCAAGGCCACCGACTCCACCGGCCCCACCGCCACCGCCACCTTCACCTGGACGGTCAACCCGGCCGGCGGCGGCAGCTGCACCGCCGCCCAGCTGATCGCCAACCCCGGCTTCGAGACGGGCTCCACCTCGTCCTGGACCGAGACCAACAGCGGGGGCGCCAGCACCATCAACTCCAGCTCCAGCGAACCCGCGCACAGCGGCAGCTACGACGCCTGGCTGGACGGCTACGGCACCACCAACACCGACACCCTCGCGCAGACCGTCACCCTGCCGACCGGCTGCACCAGCTACAACCTGAGCTTCTGGCTGCACATCGACAGCGCCGCCTCCACCACCACCGTCTTCGACAAGCTCACCGTCACCGCCAACGGCACCACCCTCGCCACCTACTCCAACACCAACGCCGCCGCCGGCTACCAGCAGCGCACCTTCAACCTCGCCGCCTACGCGGGCCAGAGCGTCACGATCAAGTTCACCGGCACCGAGGACAACACCAAGCAGACCTCGTTCGTCCTCGACGACGTCAACGTCAACGTCTCCTGACGCCGACCGCGGGGCCACACGCCGAGCGCCCCGCCCGACACCCCCTCAGCGGGGTGCGGGCGGGGCGCTCGGCCGCTCGCGGGGCCTACTCCGCGAGCAGGTAGTCGTAGTAGCCGGTCGGGCCGACCAGCACCGCCTGGAAGTACAGCGGCTCGCCGTCGGTGTCCAGCGGCACCTCGTGGCCGGCCTCCCGGGTGAAGCCGAGCGGCAGCCCGGGGACGGTCGCCCCGTAGTCGTCGCGCAGCACCGTCTCGCCCATCTCCGCCAGCCGGTCCAGCAGTTGCAGGGCGGGCGTGCCGAAGACGTCCAGCCCGCGGAACCGGACGGTGACCTGCTCCGGCCCCGGCCGCGGGATCCAGACCTCGGCCGCCCGCAGCGTCTTCCCGTCCTCCAGGTGCAAGACGATCTCGAACTGCGGGTGCACCGCGAGCACCTTCATGTACCGGAACCGGTCCGCGGCGCCCTCGTCCTGGACCTGGACGGAACCCAGCGCGCGCGCCGCCTCCTTGACCGCCTCCGCGGGCATGCCGAGCGGGAAGCCGGTGATGCCGTGCGGCGGATCGAGGGTGATCTCCATGGCCGTCATTGTAGGAGGCAGGTCCTGACATTCCAGTTGTTGTCCTTGAGGAACTTCTGGAACTCGGCGTTGTGCGGCAGCGAGTCGACCATCTCCCTGATCGCGCTGTCGTACTTGGTGCCGTGCACGCGCCGGATCTCGTCGATGTCCTTCTTCATCGCCTCGTCCCACTTGCCCTGCAGGATCAGGCTGCGCTGCGCCGCCCGCCAGGCGTCCGGGCCCGCACCGCGACCGGTGCTGATGAACTTGCGGTGGTCGTCGTACTCCATCCGCACCGACGGGCCGTATCCCGGATTGAGCTCGGCCGTCGTGCCGAGGTTCTTGTAGGAGCCCTGGGCCGGTATGTGGTTGATCTCGTACTTCTGCGCGGCGTTCGGCCCGGTCTTCCAGTTGGCCGGCTGCAGCTTGTAGTACCAGCCGCCCATGCCCGAGGGCGCGCCCTTCAGGCCCAGCGGGTCGATCCACGCCAGCGGGTTGGGCACGTAGCCGTGCGGGTTCGGCCCGGCGCCCAGCCCCAGCGGGTCGCTGCTCAGGTAGCGGCCGGTGGACGGGTCGTAGTAGCGGAAATAGTTGTACTCGAGGCCGGACTCCTCGTCGTGGTACTGCCCGGGCAGCCCCAGCGGACATGACGGCGCGTCACCGCCCGAGCCGCCCGCCGCCCGTCGCCCCCACAGGTCCGTCGACGAGGACCAGACGATCCGGCCGTCCTCGGTCACCAACTCGCTGGGCGCGCCGACCAGGTCGGTGACGATCGCTAAGAACCGCTCGTCGACCTCGGCCTGCCCGAGGCCCGGCCCGGACCCCGCTCCGCCCGGGCCCGGGCGCGAGGTGCGCTCGGTCTGCGTCGCCACCTCCCAGGCGCCCGGCTGGCGCTCCCAGGTGCGGCTGCGCACCGAGCCGTCGGGCAGCGCGGCGGCCTCCTCGATCAGCCAGGTCCCGTCCCAGGTGAACACCACCTGCTCGGCGGCGGCGCCACCGCCCGGATCGACGCGCTGCTTGGCGCTGCGCCGGCCGATCGGGTCGTAGCGGTACGTCCACGCCCCGCGGTCCGGGGTGTCGACCCGGACCAGCTGGTCGTCGCCGTTCCAGGTGTACTGCCAGGTGCGGCGCTGACCGGACAGGGTGCGCACCAGCACCCGGGAGAGCCGTCCCAGCTCGTCGTACTCGTACGAGGTCCGGCCGGCCGTCCGCAGCAGCGAGCCGGTGTAGCGGCGCTCGCCCAGCGTCGCGCCGTCCGGGCGGCGGCTGTCCGCGGCGCTGGTGATGTTGCCGATCGGGTCGTAGGCGTAGCTCTCGGTCCAGGTCTCGGCGGAGACCCGGGTGACCCGGCCGGCCGGGGTGAGCTCGAAGTCCCGCCGCCCGCGCAGCAGATCGGTGACGTACGCGGGCATGCCGTCGGCCCGGTAGCCGTAGCCGCGCTGCTGGAGGCTGCGGTAGCTGCCCGCCGTCCCCTCCGGCGAGCCCGCGGGCGGCGCGTCCAGCGCCCAGATCGCCTGCGCGCTCAGCCGGTTGCAGTCGTCCCAGGTCTGGCTGAGGGCCGCGCCGCGCCCGAGCCGCCGGGAGGTCTCCCGCCCGTTGGCGTCGTGGCCGAAGGAGAGCGTGCCGAGCGCACCCGCCAGCGTGCTCGGACGGCTGTTGGCGTCGTACGACCAGGTGGACACCGCGCCCGACGGGGTGGTGCGGCGGGTGCGGCGGCCGAGCGCGTCGTACGCGTAGCTGGTGGCGCGCCCGTCGGCCTCCTCGGACAGCACCCGGCCGACGGCGTCCCGACGGTACGTCAGCACGCCGCCCGGGCCGGTGATCCGGCCCAGCTCGCCGTGCTCGTCGTAGTCCAGGGTGGTCCGCGACCCGTCGCCGGAGACCCGCTCCACCAGGTTGCCGAGCAGGTCGTAGGCGAAGGCGGTGCGCCGGCCGGTGTGGTCGACGGTCTCCAGCAGCTGGTCGGCGGCGTCGTGACGGTACGTCAGGTCGCGGCCGTTGAAGTCGCTCTCCCCGACCAGGTGGCCCGCCGCGTCGTAGCGGTAGCGCCACGCCGCCGCGCCGCTGGTCACCGAGGTCAGCCGCAGCTCGGTGTCGTAGCCGAACTGCTGCTCCTCGCCGTCGGGCAGGGTCCGGGAGCGCAGCCGGCCGAACGCCCCGAGGGTGAACCGGGTGACCGCGCCGATCTGGTCCCGGTGCTCGGTGACGTTGCCCTCCGGGTCGTAGTCGTACTGCTCGCGCGAGCCGTCGGGGAACACCCGCTCGGTGATCCCGCCCTCCAGCCGGTGGGTGAAGCGGGTGGTGAGGCCCAGCGGGTCGGTGACCGCGACCATCCGGCCGAAGGCGTCGTGCTCGGCCCGTGCGGTGTTGCCGAGCGGGTCCGTCACCGAGGTGAGCAGTCCGGCCGGGTCGTGCGTGAAGGTGCGGGTGTGGCCGAGCGGGTCGGTCAGCGACAGCAGCCGGCCCGCCTCGTCGTAGCGCCGGACCGAGCGCGCCCCGGCCGCGTCGGTGTGGGTCAGCAGGTTGCCGCGCTCGTCGTACTCGAAGGCGCCCAGCACCCGGCCGGCCCGGCTGACCGACACCGGCAGCCGCAGCGCGTCGTAGGCGAGCTGGACGGTGCTGCCGTCGGGGGCGGTGATCACCGTCGGGCTGCCGTGCTCGTCGAGCCGGTAGCGGGTGGTGCGGCCCAACTCGTCGACGTACGCGGTGACCCGGCCCTGCTCGTCGTACTCGGTCCGGGTGGAGTGCCCGAGCGGGTCGACCACCCGGACCACCCGGTGCTGCTCGTCGAAGTGGAACTCGGTGCGCTGCCCCAGGCTGTCGGTGGTCGTGGTCACCCGGCCGCCGTCGTCGTACGCGAACTCGGCGGACAGGTTGCCGTCCACGCCGACACCGCTCACCACCCGGCCCGCCTCGTCGTACCGGTACTCGTAGCTCTCGCCGTTGCGGTCGATCCACGCGGTGATCCGGTCGGCGTCGTCGTACTCGTAGACGTACGGCAGGCCGGAGGAGTTGACGATGCCGGTCAGCCGGCCGGCCGGGTCGTACTGGTAGCCGACCACGGTGGTGCCGTGCCCGTGCGCGGTGCCGTCCAGCAGCCGCAGGGCCTCGGCGCGCGGGCCGGCCGCGGTGGCGACGGTGTCGACGGCGACCCGGTAGCCGCCGCTGTGCCTCACCTCGACGGGCGCCCCGTGCTCGTCGCGCAGGAAACTGACGCGGTGTCCGTTGCGGTCGCTCAGCGCGGTCAGCGGCCGCACCTCACCGATCCGGTAGGCGCCGGGGCCGGCCGCCGCGAAGTGCCGCACCAACCCCCGGTCCGGGTCCTCGATCCGGAGCGCGCCGTCGGTGTCGTCCCAGGTCAGCGGCCAGCGGGCGCCGCCGTTCGGCAGCACGGTCTGGCCCGGGCGGGCGGGCAGCGGGTAGTGCAGGATCTGCGCGTCGTCGCCGGCGAAGTGCACGCCGTCCGCGTCGATCTCGACCCGCTGGTCCAGCGTCGAGGACCAGCCCGGCCCGAACAGCCGCCCGCCGACGTACCCGGAGGCGTACGCGCGGCGCAGCACCACCGGGAGCAGACCCGGCAGCACCAGGTCCGTCTCCGACGTGATCATCTGACCGGACACCACGTCCACCGGGTCGCCCGCCGTGTGGCAGCCGATGTTCCCGCCGACGCCCTGTCCGCGCTTGCCGCCCCGGCCGAGCGGCTGCTCGCCCCGGCCGCGCCGACCGCCGCCCGTGCGCGGGTGCGGCAACCCCTTGCCGCCCTCGCCCTTGAAGATCTTCTCGAGGTCCCTGGCGTGCTTCTCCTCGATGTCCCGCACGTTCTTGGCGACCTTCTTCAGGTTGTCGCCCGCGTGCCGGTAGAAGTTCTTCAACGCCTTCCCGGCGTCCTCCACCAGCGTCTTGCCCAGCTTCTGCGCGCTGTCCTCCAGCGCCTTGACGATCTGGTTGCCCATGCCGCTGCCCACCCCCGTCTGCATGCGCCAACGCACACTAGTCCGAGCGGAGCCGGGGGAAAAGGGTGCGCGGAGCGCCGGCGAACGGGCGGCGGGAACGCGAAGAGCCGGCCGAGAGATCTCGACCGGCTCTTCACCGCTGGTGTCCGAGGGGGGACTTGAACCCCCACGCCCGATAAAGGGCACTAGCACCTCAAGCTAGCGCGTCTGCCATTCCGCCACCCGGACGGGGTGTCGTCGGTGCGGGACCGTGCCCGCGCTGACATGGATAACAGTAGCAAAGATCGCCTGGCAGACCCAAAACCGGGGGTGCCGGGGCGGGTGCGGCTTGGAAGGCGGGGCGGCGGGCCGGGAATGCCCTTGGGGGTGGGCGAGGGGTGGGGGAGGATGGCGGGATGGTGCCCGTGGTACCCGGAGGACCGGGCGGCGCGAGGGCGAGTGGAGCGCCGGGCGGGCTGGAGACGAGGTGGGAGCGATGAGCGTGGGCAGCGAGCGGACGGTGACGGCCGAGTCGGAGGTCGCCGAGATCTGCCGGGACCTGATCCGGATCGACACCAGCAACTACGGGGACGGCTCCGGACCGGGGGAGCGGAAGGCGGCCGAGTACGTCGCCGAGCAGCTCGCCGAGTTCGGCGTCGAGGCGAAGATCTACGAGTCGACCAAGGGCCGGGCCTCCACCGTGGTGCGGATCGAGGGGGAGGACCGCTCGCGGCCCGGACTGCTGATCCACGGCCACACCGACGTGGTGCCGGCCAACGCGGCGGACTGGACGGTCGACCCGTTCTCCGGCGAGATCATGGACGGCTGCGTGTGGGGCCGCGGCGCCGTCGACATGAAGGACATGGACGCGATGACCCTCGCGGTGGTCCGCGACCGGCTGCGCACCGGCCGCAAGCCCCCGCGCGACCTGGTGCTGGCGTTCGTCGCGGACGAGGAGGCCGGCGGCACCTTCGGCGCCCGCTACCTGGTCGACAAGCACCCCGAGCTGTTCGAGGGCGTCACCGAGGCGATCGGCGAGGTCGGCGGCTTCTCCTTCACCGTCAACGACCAGGTCCGGCTGTACCTGGTGGAGACGGCGGAGAAGGGCATGCACTGGATGCGCCTGACCGTCGAGGGCCGGGCCGGGCACGGCTCGATGGAGAACGACGACAACGCCATCACCGAGCTGTGCGAGGCGGTCGCCCGGCTCGGCCGGCACCAGTTCCCGCTGCGCATCACCAAGACCGTGCGGGCCTTCCTGGACGAGCTCTCCGACGCGCTCGGCGTGCCGCTCGACCCGGAGAACATGGACGAGACGCTGCGGGTGCTCGGCGGCATCGCCAAGATGATCGGCACCACCCTGCGCAACACCGCCCAGCCGACCATGCTCGGCGCGGGCTACAAGGTCAACGTCATCCCCGGCCAGGCCACCGCGCACGTGGACGGCCGCTTCCTGCCCGGCTACGAGGAGGAGTTCCTGGCCGAGCTGGACAGCGTGCTCGGCCCCCGGGTGAAGCGCGAGAGCCTGCACTACGACAAGGCGCTGGAGACCAGCTTCGACGGCGCGCTGGTCGAGGCGATGCAGACCGCGCTGCGCGCCGAGGACCCGATCGCCCGCGCCGTGCCGTACTGCCTCTCCGGCGGCACCGACGCCAAGTCCTTCCAGGACCTGGGCATCCGCTGCTTCGGCTTCGCGCCGCTGCAGCTGCCGCCGGAGCTGGACTTCGCCGGGATGTTCCACGGCGTGGACGAGCGGGTGCCGGTGGACGGGCTGAAGTTCGGCGTGCGGGTGCTGGACCGGTTCCTGGATCTGTGCTGATAGCCAGATAGCCAATTCCGACTAGTCAGGCGAGCGGGATAGCTGGCGATCAGACGTTCGGTTGATCACTGTGATGGGTGAATAGTCGATCTCCCCCGCATCCCGCTCGCCGGGCCTTCGTTCTTCCGTGTGCAGCCCGGGGGAACGGGCTGGAAACGACCAGGAGGAACAGTCAGATGAAGGCCAAGAAGATCGCTGCCGTTGCCGCCGCCACCGGTGGCCTGCTGCTCGCGGGTGCCGGTGTCGCCTCGGCGCACGGGGGCGCGCACGCCGACGGCTCCGCGGTCGGCTCCCCGGGCGTGCTGTCGGGCAACCTGATCCAGGTGCCGGTGCACATCCCGGTGAACGTCTGCGGCAACACCATCAGCGTCATCGGCCTGCTGAACCCGGCGTTCGGCAACGCCTGCCAGAACGTCTGAGTCGGAGTCACCCGCTGACCCGACGTCAGCTCTCGCCCCTCGCGCGGTCCCTGTGCCGCGCGGGGGGCGTCCGCGTTCCCGGGAGGGGGGCGCTCGCGTTCCGGGGCTGGGAGATGGGCGGCCGCGGTCCTATTCCCGGAAGGTGCTCACTCGATCGGATGAACAGACTGCATTCGGCTCAACCTTCATCACTGTGCGTCGTTGAACCGTCATGTCGCTCCCGATGCGGGCGGCAATTCCGACTATCTGAGAAACCAAGGGGAGTCAATGCGACAGGTCGCCAAGAAGGGCCTGCTCACGGCCATGGCCACCGGCAGCGTGCTGGCCTCGACCGCGGGCTACGCCCACGCCGCAGGTGCCCACGGAGCCACCGCCAACTCGCCCGGCGTCGGCTCCGGGAACGCCGTGCAGGCCCCCGTGGACCTCCCCGTCAACGCTTGCGGGAACACCATCAACGTGATCGGCCTGCTGAACCCGGCCTACGGCAACGACTGCTCGAACCAGTCCGCCGGCGGCGGCAGCCACGCCGGCTCGGGCTCCTCGGCGAGCGGCAGCACGACCGGCTCCCCGGGCGTCGGCTCCGGCAACAACGTGCAGGTCCCGATCGCCGCTCCGGTGAACGCCTGCGGCAACTCGGTCGACGTGGTCGGCCTCGGCAACCCGGCGTTCGGCAACGACTGCGGCAACGTCAGCACCCCGAAGCACCCGACCACCCCGCCGCCGCACCACACCACCCCGCCGCCCGGGGACGACTGCCCGCCGAACCACCCCGGCAACCACACCCCGCCGCCGAGCACCTCCGGCGGGGGCGGCGACCGCACCGGCGGCCCCAGCGGCGACCAGCCGGGCACCCCGGCCACGCCCGGCACGCCGAGCACCACGCCGGTCTCCGCGGTCACCACCACCCAGCCCCGGGCCGCGGCGCCCACCGGCGAGCAGGCCCAGCTGGCCTCCACCGGCGCCTCCGGCCTGGAGGTGCTGGCCTCGACCGGCGCCCTGCTGCTGATCGGCGGCGGCGTGCTGTACCGCCGCGCGCGGGTGCTGGCCGGCCGCTGAGCAGCCGGCGCCCGGGTGCCCCCCCCCCCCCCCTCCGGGCCCCCCCGCCCCCCCCCCCCCCGCCCGCGCCCCCCACCCAG
>NZ_JBSFXE010000013.1:53965-195048 GCF_053595195.1 Kitasatospora sp. NPDC002522 | reverse complement strand
GACTTGCTCGCCGGCAAGGACACCGTCTGGCCGCTGTACATCGACCCGTCGTACTCGGCGGGTGGCTGGGGCCAGAACTGGACCTACGTCAGCTCCGCGTTCCCCACCACCAGCTACTGGCGCACCAGCGACGCCACCGGCCTGCGGGTCGGCTACAACGGCTGGCAGTCCCCGTACTACGTCGGCCGCGCGTTCGCCCAGATGAACGTCGCGCCGCAGCTCGCGGGCGCCCAGATCAGCTCCTCCACCTTCTACGCCACCGAGACCTGGTCCCCCTCCTGCTCCGGACGCAACGTCGAGCTGTGGGCGACCGGCGGGATCGGCTCCGGCACCACCTGGAACAACCAGCCCGGCTGGAGCTCCTGGCAGGACACCAAGTACGAGGCGCACGGCTACAGCAGTAGCTGCCCGACCCAGTCCGTCGGCTTCAACATGACCGGCGCGATGCAGAGCGCCGTCAACAACGGCCAGTCCGACCTCACCCTCGGCCTGAAGGCCTCCGACGAGGGCGACTCCTACGGCTGGAAGAAGTTCCAGCCGTCGACCATGACCATCTCCACCACCTACAACCACGCCCCGACCGCGCCGGGTTCGCTGAGCACCTCGCCGACCACGGCCTGCGGCGCCAACCCGCCCACCGTGCTCGGCAACGGCGACGTGACGCTGTACGCGGCCGTCGGGGACCCGGACGGCGGCAGCCTCGCGGTCGGCTTCACGCTCAAGAAGAGCGACGGCACTGTCGTTGCCACCAGCGTGGGCAGCAGCCTCGCCGCCACCTCCGGCACCACCACGGCCTTCGTCATCCCCCGCAAGACGCTGAGCGACGCGGCGGCCGGGAACCTGACCACGTTCTCCTGGAACGTGTACGCCAGTGATGGCAGCGCCGACAGCCCGGTCAGCGCCACCTGCCAGTTCGTCTTCGACTCGACCGTCCCGGGTGCACCCACCGTCACCCCGCAGACCAGCAGCTACAAGGTCGGCACGGCCGCCTCCTTCGCCATCGCGGCGAACGCGACGGGCAGCGCTCCGGCGAGCTTCCTGTACCAGCTCAACGGGGGCACGCCCCGCACGGCGGCGGCCAGCTCCGGTGGCGCGACCATCTCGCTGGAGCCGACCCGCCGGGTCAACACCCTGACCGTGACGGCGGTTTCGCCGGGCGGCAACATCGGTGACACCGCCAACCTGGTGTTCAACGCGGCCGCTCCGGCCACCGCGCTCGACGGCGACCTCACCGGCCAGGGCCGTGCCGACCTCGCCGTGGTCGGCAACCAGGCCGCCCTGCCGTCCGGCCTGTGGCTGGCGTCCGGCATCACCACCAACACGCTCAGCTCGGCCGCGGACAACATCGGTGCCAAGGGCACCGGCGTCAACGCGCCCGGCGCGGCCACCGACTGGAACGGCACCCAGGTGATCACCGGTCACTTCGCCACCGGTGACGGCTTCAACGACTACCTCGCCTACAACCCGGCCACCGGCGCCGCCAGCATCGTCTACGGCAACGGCGACGGCTCCGCCCTGAGCCCGGTCTCCGGCTCCCAGGTCAACGTCAACGCAACCGCATTCACCGGCCAGGGCAGCACCAAGGCCACCCAGGTCGCCAACGCCGGCGCCCTCTACGAGTCCGCCAGCGGCGACCCGCTCGGGATTCCCGGCCTGCTGATGGTCTTTCAGAACCACCTCGTCCTGACCGGCGGCACCGGTACCCCCGGCGCGTACGCGGCTGCCGACGCGAGCGTCACGCTGTCCGCCACCAACCCGGCCGGCGGTGCCGACTGGACCGGCTGGACCATCACCACCGCCCTGGTGAACAACCTGCCGGCGCTGTACGCCCGCAACACCACCACCGGTGAGCTCTGGTACTACAGCCCGACCGTCCTCACCAACCTGGCCGCCACCCAGATCCTGGGCACCAACCCGACGCCCACCGCGCCGGTCCGGGTCGCCGCCAGCGGTTGGACCTCCGCCGCCAAGCCGGTCCTGCAGGCCGCCGACATCAACCGCGACGGCACCGCCGACCTCTGGTCGGTCGACAGCACCGGCAACGTCACCGCCCGGTTGTTCGACGGCAGCACCCTCTCGCCCCAGCCGCTGGCCTCGCCCGTGCACAGCTGGCCGCTCAACGACCAGTCGTCCGGCGCGGTCGGCAACGGCGCCGCGCGTGACCAGGTCGGCGCCCTGCCGCTGTCCGGCTCCGCGGCTGCGACCTGGCGGACCGGCGACCTGTTCACCCCCGACGTGCGCCTGGACGGCGCCGCGGGCGCCCTGACGGCCACCGGACCCGCCGTGAACGTCAGCGGCGACTTCAGCCTCTCGGTCTGGACCCAGCCCACCAGCGGCGGTGGCGTCATCCTCTCCCAGGACGGCACGCACTCCTCCGGTCTGCTGCTGTACCCGGACCTGAACACCCGTCAGTGGTTCTTCTGCCTCGGAACCGCCGACGCGACCGGCTGGCCCTACGACTGCGCGCACGGCGGGACGATGGCCCTCGGCGTGTGGAGCCACCTCACCGCCACCTACAACGCGGCCACCGGTCAGATGGTCCTGTACGTCAACGGCGTGGAAGCCGCCACAGCGGGCCACACCCGGGTCGCCGGCACCCTGTTCCGCGGTGCGTTCACGGTCGGCGACTACCTGTACAACGACACCCGTACTGCCTACTACAGCGGCCGGATCGCCCAGATCCAGACCTGGAACCAGGCACTCACCCCCGGCCAGGTCGGCGCGGCCGCGGGCAGCGGCAGTGCCGTCACCCTGCCGTCCGACGGCACCCTCTACCCCAGCGGCAGCACCTGGCAGCTCGGCGCCAACACGGCGGCGTTCACCAAGGGCCAGCTGACCGTCACGATCGCGGGCACCCAGCGTTTCGCCCTCGGCTCGGCCGCCAGCCCGAACGCCGTCATGACCCTCCAGGCGGACGGCAACCTCGTCGGCTACCCCACGGCCGCTGACGCGGTCAGCCGGACCAACGCGCTGTGGGCCACCTCCACCAGCGGACACGCCAACGACAGCCTGGTCTTCCAGCCCGACGGCAACCTCGTCCTGTACGCCGCGGACGGCCCCTCGCTGTGGTCCTCCCAGACCAACACCGCAAGCTCCGACCGCGTCCTCGAAGCCGTCGAGAACGGCGCGCTGCACGAGGTGTACACCGACGGGACGGGCTGGCACGACAACGCCGTCGCCGGGGTCGGCGGCAACATCAACGCGCTCGCCTTCAGCTACGGCCCCGTCGGCCAGCGGGTCATCGAGGCCTCCGAAGGCGGCGTGCTGCACGAGATCTACAGCGACAGCACCGGCGGCTGGCACGACAACGCCGTGGCCGGCGCCGGCAGCAACATCGTGGCGCTCGGCTTCGCGTACGGGCCGATGGGCCAGCGGGTGATCGAGGCTTCGGAGGGCGGGGTGCTGCACGAGATCTACAGCGACAGCGCCGGCTACTGGCACGACAACGTCGTCGCCGGGGTCGGCGGCAACATCACCGCACTGGGCTTCTCCTACAACGCCTCCGGGCAGCGCGTGGTCGAGGCCGTCGAGGGCGGGGTGCTGCACGAGATCTACAGCGACAGCGCCGGTTACTGGCACGACAACGCGGTCGGCGGCGTCGGCGGCAACATCAGCGCGATCGCCTTCACCTACAACGCCTCCGGGCAGCGGGTGATCGAGGCCGTCGAGAGCGGCGTGCTGCACGAGATCTACACCGACGCCGCGGGTTGGCACGACAACCCCGTCGTCGGCGTGGGCGGCGGCATCACGGCCCTGTCGGTCCGGACCACCGCCACCGGCGTCCGGGTGGTCGAGGCCGTCGAGGGCGGCGTGCTGCACGAGATCTACACCGACAGTGCGGGCTACTGGTACGACGGCGCCATCGCCGGCACGGCGGGCAACGCCACGGCGGTGTCGTTCAACCTCCACTGACCCGACCGACTGCCGAACGGCGGCCCGCCCCGTGGTAGTTCGCGGGGCGGGCCGCCGTCGTTCCGGTGCGGATATTCGCTGGTGGGGGCCGGTGGGCCGTCCCTAGGGTGGGGTGCATGAGCCCGCAGCAGAAGCAGACCACCACCCTCTGGCGACCGACCGGGCCGCAGGAACTGGCGCTGGTGGCGGAGTCCGGGTGGCGGGCGTGGCCGCCGCGCCTGCCCGAGCAGCCGATCTTCTACCCGGTGCTGAACGAGGACTACGCGATCCGGATCGCCCGGGACTGGAACGTGCCGGCGTCCGGGGTCGGGTACGTGACGCGGTTCGAGGTGGAGAGCGCCTTCCTGGAGCGCTACCCGGTGCAGCGGGCCGGCGGCGAGACGATCCTCGAACTGTGGGTTCCCGCCGAGGAGTTGGCGGAGTTCAACCGGCACATCGTGGGGGCGATCGAGGTGGTGCGCGAGTTCCGCTGAGTCCGCCCCCGGGTGGCCCGCGCCCTCCGTCGTAAGGCGGGGGCGCGGGGCGGCTCCTCCACCTGCGGGACGATGCCGTTCGGTACCACATGCGCATGGTTCGCGCCCCCGCCCGCACCCACCATGGAAGGGACGGGTGACCAGGTGTTCGAGCGGGACGGGGCGGATCGCGATGGGGTACGGACGGACGGCGGTGACGGTGGTGCTCGGCGGGGCGGCCGCCGCCGTGCTGCTGGCGATACTGGTGCCGACCGCGGTCGACCGGGCGCGGGACCGCCTGGAGCACACCGAGCACTTCGCGAACGGCGCCGCCGCCAAGGCCGGCCGCCCCGAGGTGCCGCGCTGGCTGCCCGACAAGGCCACCGGCGTCGCCTTCCTGATGTCGGGTCACAGCAGTGACCGGCTGATCCGCGCCACCCTCCCCGACGGTTCGCTGCCGTCCGGCTGCACCAGCGGCCGGACGCAGGGCAGCGTCCACCTCAGCGCGCACTGGTTCCCCGCGGACACCCCCCGGAAGGCCACCGCGCACTGCGGCCTCTACGACGTCGCGCTGATCGGCGACCAGCTGTACGGATGGCAGGACGACGCCACTGTGGTGGCCGCCCAGAGCCCGCAGAGTGCCACGCCGGTGCAGAGCGGTCCGGCGAGGGCGCACTGAGCAGCGGCGGAACGGACCGGGGCGAGGGGGCCGCCGTTTCGCGCGGGCGGGCGATGCGATAGGACGGGGCGCATACCCACCACCCCGAGGAGTCCCATGCCAGGCCCGACCGTCGACGCCGACGGCGACCAGACCGCCCCGCCCGCCGACCAGCCGACCGGCGCCGCCGACCAGGGCGGGCGCAGCGCGCCGTTCGCGACCACCACCGTGGTGCTGCTCGGCGGCCTCGCCGCGCTCGGACCGCTCACCACCGACCTGTACCTGCCCGCGGTGCCCGCGCTCACCGCCGACCTGCACTCCACCGCGCCCGTCGCGCAGCTGACGCTGACCGGCTCGCTGCTCGGCATGGCCCTCGGCCAGCTGCTGTTCGGCCCGCTCAGCGACCGCCTCGGCCGCCGCCGTCCGCTGCTGGTCGGCCTCGCGGTGTACACCCTGGCCACCGTGGTCTGCGCGCTCGCCGACTCGATGCCGCTGCTGGTCGCCGGACGCGCCCTGCAGGGCGTGGCGGGCTCCGCGGGGCTGGTGATCGCCCGGGCGATCGTCCGCGACCGGCTCGAAGGGGTGGCGATGATACGTTTCCTCGCCACCATGGGGCTGATCTCCGGGCTCGCCCCGATCCTCGCGCCGGTCGTCGGCGCGCAGCTGCTCCACCTCACCGACTGGCGCGGCACCTTCCTCACGCTCGCCGTCCTCGGTGCCGTGCTCACCGCCGGCGCGGTGCTGCGGATGGACGAGACCCTGCCGCCCGAGCGACGGCACGGCGACGGCCTCGGCACCACGCTGCGGGCGATCGGCGGACTGCTGCGTGACCGCCCGTTCTTCGGCTACCTGCTCACCAGCACCTTCGCCTTCGGCGCGCTGTTCGCGTACGTCGGCGGTTCCTCGGTGGTGCTGCAGGACGTGTACCGGATCTCCCCGCAGACCTACAGCCTGGTCTTCGCGGTCAACTCGGTCTCGCTGCTCGCCTTCACCCAGCTGAACGGCCGGGTGCTGGTGCAGCGCTTCCCGTCCCGGACGCTGACCGTCTCCGCGCTCGCCGTCGCGGTGCTGGCCGGCGCCGCGGTGGTGCTGTGCACCACCGTCTGGGACACCGGGCTGGCCGGGGTCTGGCCCGCGCTCGCCGTGCTGATGGGCGCGATGGGCGTCATCCTTCCGAACGCCAACGGCCAGGCCCTCACGATGGCCCCGCACGCCGCCGGCTCCGCGTCCGCGCTGCTCGGCACCGGCACCTTCCTGTGCGGCTCGGTGGTCGCCCCGCTCAGCAGCCTCGGCGGCCACCCGTCCGCGACCGTCCTCGGCGTGGTCGTGCTGGCCTGCTCGGTGCTGGCCCTGGCGTCGTTCGTGCCGCTCTGCCGCAAGCCCTGACGGGGCGTCAGGCGGTGGCCACGCCGTGCAGGAGGTTGCGGACCAGGGTGGTGGCGAAGGCCTCGGTGACGGGGAGGTCGGGCAGCAGGAGGCGGTGGTAGCAGGCGCCCCAGAGCTGGTCGACCAGGGATTCCGGGTCGAGGTCGGGGCGTAGCTGGCCGCGGTCCTGGGCGCGTCGGACGGCTTCCACGGCCAGGCGGCGGCGCGGGCCGGTGTAGCGCTCGCGGAGGGCGGCGGCCAGGTCGGGGTCGGTCTGCGCCTGGCCGATCAGGCCGGCCATCGTGGGGCCCGCCGGGGTGGTGGTCAACAGGCGGGCGAACGAGCGGAGTTGGGTGGTCAGGTCGGCCTCGATGTCGCCGGTGTCGGGGAACGCGAGCGGGGTGGCGACGGCCTGGAAGTAGCCGTCCAGGGCGAGCGCGCCCTTGGAGGGCCACCACTTGTGGAGGGTGGTCTTGCTGACCCCGGCCCGCTCGGCGACCGCCTCGAAGGTGAATCCGCCCATGCCCTGTTCGAGCAGCAGCGCCCCGGCGGCGGCGAGCGCGTCGGCGCGGACCTCGTCGGCCGGGCGGCGGCCGCGGCCGCGGCGGACGCGGGGTTCGAGCTGTTCGGTCATCTGCTGCTCGACGCCTCTCGGCTGCGGGATTCCGGGGCTCCAGGCTGTCATATGGACGCGGCGTTCACAAGGTGGTTATATGGACTGTGCGTCCATTAGGGATTCGACCGGCAGGAGCGGACTGATGACGGAGAACACGCGGGTGGCCCTGGTCACCGGGGCCTCGGGCGGCATCGGCCGGGCGGTCGCCGAGCGGCTGGCCGCCGACGGGATGGCCGTCGCGGTGCACTACGCGGGCAACAAGGCGGCGGCCGACGGCGCGGTCGCGGCGATCACCGGGGCCGGCGGCCGGGCGGTGGCGGTCGGGGGCGACGTCGCCGACGAGCGGGCGATGGCGGAGGCCTTCGACGCGGTGGAGCGGGAGTTCGGCGGGATCGACGTGGTGGTCCACACGGCGGGCGTGATGCGGCTCGCCCCGATCGCCGAGCTGGACCTGGACGAGTTCGACCGGGTGCACCGGACCAACGTCCGCGGCAGCTTCGTGGTCGCGCAGCAGGCCGTGCGACGGGTGCGCGCGGGCGGCGCGATCGTGCTGTTCTCCACCTCGGTCACCAAACTGGCGTTCCCCGGCTACGGCGCGTACGTCGCCAGCAAGGGCGCGGTGGACGCGCTGACGCCGGTGCTCGCCCGCGAGCTGCGCGGCCGGGACGTCACCGCCAACGCGGTCGCCCCCGGCCCGACCGCGACGCCGCTGTTCCTGGACGGCAAGGACGAGGCGACGGTGGAGCGCCTCGCCAAGCAGCCGCCGCTGGAGCGGCTCGGCACGCCGGACGACATCGCGGAGGCGGTGTCCTTCCTGGCCGGTCCCGGGCGCTGGGTGAACGGGCAGACGGTGTACGTGAACGGCGGCATCGCCTAGCGCAGGACGGCGCCCCGGGTCCCACGCGGGGATCCGGGGCGCCGTTGACGCCGGGTCAGGAGGGCGTCAGGTCAGGCGAACGGACGGTCAGGCGATGGAGAAGTCGTCGCCGTAGACGCTGCCCTGGCCGTACCAGCCGTGCAGGTACACGGTCACGGTGCCGTTGGCGCCGGTGGTGAAGGGGACGGTGAGCTTGGTCCACGCGGTGCTGTTGGCCCAGGTGGAGGCGGTGGCGCCGCCGGAGACCCCGACGTAGGCGTACGGGCCCTGGACCCAGGCGGTCAGGGTGTAGGCGTGGTTCGGGGCGAGGGTCACGGTCTGCTGGCACTGGCCGGTCTGGCCCGCCGTCGGCGCGGCGAGCAGGCCGTGGGCGCCGGCGTGGGCGGTGGCGGACAGGCCGCCGCCGCTCTGGCAGGTCCACGGGGCCAGGCTGCCGGACTCCAGGTCGCCGTTGGCCAGGCCGGTGGCGGTGCCGCCGGTGACGGTCAGCGCGTAGCCGGCGGTGTGGCTGCCGGACGCGCCGGTGCCGGTGACGGTCAGGGTGTAGCTGCCCGGGGTGGCGGCGGCGGTGGTGGAGACGTTGAGCGTGGCCGAGCCGCCGGCGGTGACGCTGGCCGGGCTGAGCGTGGCGGTGACGCCGGCCGGGGCGCCGGAGACCGAGAGGTTGACGGTCTGGGCGGAGCCGGAGGTGACCGCGGTGGTGACGGTCGAGGTGGTCGCGGAGCCGGCCTGGACCGAGCCGGACGCCGGGCTCAGTGACACCGAGAAGTCGTTGGCGGTGCTGCCGCCGGTGACCGTCAGGGTGTAGGTGGCGGTGTGGCTGCCGGAGGCGCCGGTGCCGGTGACGGTCAGCGGGTAGCTGCCGTTGGCGACCGCAGCGGTGGTGGAGACGTTCAGGGTCGCCGAGCCGCCGGCGGTGACGCTGGCCGGGCTGAGCGTGGCGGTGACGCCGGCCGGGGCGCCGGAGACCGAGAGGTTGACGGTCTGGGCGGAGCCGGAGGTGACCGCGGTGGTGACGGTCGCGGAGGTGGCGGAGCCGGCCTGGACCGAGCCGGACGCCGGGCTCAGCGACACCGAGAAGTCGTTGGCCGGGACTGTGGAGCTGGTGAACGGCGCGAAGATGTGGCTGAAGTCCCACTTGTTCTGCGCGATGCCCGAGCAGCTGTCGGAGCCGGCGGTGCCGACGCAGCCGCCGTTGTCGCGCTGCAGGGCCCAGAACGACAGGGTGTTGATGCCCTTGGAGACTGCCCAGTTGTAGACCGTGGTGGCGTTGGCCACGGTGAAGGTCTCGGCCGCACCGAAGTCGTCGATGCCCAGCATCTCGGTGATCCCGATCGAACCCCACAGCTGCGCCGCGGTCTTGGTCGGGTAGAGCTTGGCCAGCTGGTTGTACAGGCCCTGCGCGGAGGTCTGGGTGTCGGCGGCCATGTCGTGGCTGGCGTTGTCGTAGTAGTCGAACGTCATCATGTTGACGACGTCGATGCGGGCGTTGTTGGTGATCGCGTTCTTGATCACGTTCAGCCCGCTGGCGGCCAGTCCGCTGGTGGTCGTCGGCAGGGTGTAACTGAACTGGATGGTGCGGCCGTTGGCGGCGGCCCAGTCCTCCACCAGCTTGATCGCCTTGTTGCGGCGGTCGATGCCGGCGGTGTTGGTGAGCGAGTTGTCCTCGATGTCGAGGTCGATCCGGCTGACGTCGTAGGTGGTGATCACCTGCTCGAAGGCGGCGGCGATCTGGTTGACGTCGGTGCAGGAGTCGGCGAGCTCGGTCCCGGTGTTGTCGGCGGTGTAGCCGCCGAAGGACGGGATGACGTTGCCGCCGTTGGCCCGGATGGTGGTGATGTCGGCGCCGAAGACGGAGCTGGACACCGGCATCGCGGTGTCGCCGTTCCACAGCGGGGTGCAGCTGCCCTTGGTGGCGGTCTGCAGGAAGGCCATGGTGAGGTTCTTGGCGCCGGACTGGGCGGCCAGGGCGGCGGGGCTGTCGCCGGTCCAGGCCTCGAAGTACGGGGCGAAGACGTGCTGCGGCAGCGGGGTGGCGGCCTGGGCGGGGGCGGAGATCAGCCCCAGCGAGGCGGCGGCCATCGCGCCGACGGTGAGCAGCGCGTGGAGTGGTCGGTGAAGGCGCATCGGGTCTCCAACAGGCATGGGAGGGCAGCCTGCTGCCGGTCTTGGGGCGGCGGCAGGCCGGTTGGCCTGGAACAGGGAGTGCCGGGCTGGAACGGGGCAGGGCAGACGCCCCGGCCGGTGGTCACACCCCCACGATGCGTCCCGGTCGGGAAGGAACAGCGATGGAACAAGGCCTAATAGTTGGTCTGGACCACTTGATCTGTCAAGACTCCTAACAGTTCGCCCGGGCGACCTCGGGAACCGTGCGCGCAGCCGTCGGGAACCGCGCCGGAAGCCGTGCCGGAAAGGCGTTCTGACATGCCGTCGGCCCCGCACCCCCCGTCCTCGGGTGCGGGGCCGACGGTGCTTCGTCAGCTCAGGCCGGAGCTCTTCAGCCAGTCCTTGGCGACCGCCGCCGGGTCCTCCTTGTCGATGGCGACGCGCTTCATCAGCGCGGTCAGCCCGGCGGTGTCGAGCTTGGCGGAGACGGCGTTCAGGGCGGCCGTCCCGGTGGCGTCCAGACCGGCCTGGTTCACCAGCGGGGTGACGTTCTGCACGCTGAACACGTTCTTCGGGTCGGCCAGCGAGACCAGCTTCAGCTGGACGATCTTCGGGTCGGTGGTGAACACGTTGCCGAGCTGGACGGTGTTGTCCTTCAGCGCGTTGGCGGTGGTGTCGCCGGTCGGCTTCCACTCCTTGAAGGTCAGCCCGTAGGCGTCCTTGAACTGCTGCTCGCGGCGGGACTTGAACTCCGGCGGGCCGCCGACCGCCAGGTCCTGGGCCTTGCCCGCCAGGTCGGCGATCGACTTCAGGCCGAGCTTGTCGGCGGTCTCCTGGGTGACCGTCAGGGAGTCCTTGTCCTCGGCGGCCGAGGAGTCCAGGATGGCCAGGCCGGCGGGCAGCTTGGCCTTCAGCTCGGCGTTGACCGCCGTGGTGCCGGCGGCGGTGGACTTGGCGTCCAGGTAGCCGAGCAGGGCGCCGTTGTACTCGGGCAGCACGGTCAGCGCGCCGCTCTGCAGCTGGCCGTAGAGCACCTCGCGGCTGCCGATGTTGAACTTCTCCTCGACCTTGACGCCCTTGGCCTTCAGGGCCTGCGAGTAGATCGAGGCGAGCAGTACGTTCTCCGGGAAGTTCGCCGAGCCGACCACCACGGTCTTGCCGCTCGCGGCGGAGGCGGGGGCGGAGGAGCCGGCGGCCAGCGGGTCGCCGCCACCGGAGGAGGAGCAGGCCGCCGCGCCGAGCAGCAGCACGGCGGCGGTGGCGGTTCGCAGCAGACGGGTCGTCATATCGATTCCTTCTGGAGTGCGGGAGTCCCCGCGTGATCGTCAACACGGACGGTGCGCGTGCCGGGCGGCGAGGCGAACCGGATGAGCAGGGCGAACAGCAGCTGGACCAGCACGGCCAGCAGCACCACCAGGACGGCGCCGCCGACGGTGGTCGGGAAGTTCCGGGTGGCCAGCCCGTCGATCACGTACCGGCCCAGGCCCCCGAGCCCGACGTACGCGGCGACCGTGGCGGTGGCGATCACCTGCACGGCGGCGGTGCGGGCGCCGGCCAGCATGGTCGGCAGCGCGGCGGGCACGCAGACCTGGAACAGGGTCTGCGGGTGGGTCAGGCCGATGCCGCGGGCGGCGTCCCGGACGTCCGGGTCGGTGCCGCGCACCCCCTCGGCGGCGGCCACCAGCAGCGGCGGCGCGGCCAGCGCGGTCAGCGGCACCAGCACCGCGACGTCGCCGACCCCGGCCAGCAGCACCGTCAGGGTGACCAGGCCGAGGGTGGGCAGTGCCCGCGCGACCCCGGCGAAGGCGGTGGTCAGGAACAGCCCGCGGCCGGTGTAGCCGATCAGCAGGCCGAGCGGCACCGCGACCAGCGCGGCCAGGGCGAGCGCCTCGGCGGAGAACGCCAGGTGCTCCAGCACCCGGTTGGCGATCGAGTCGGGTCCGGAGCGGTGCGCCGGGTCGGAGAGGAAGGAGTTCAGCCAGTCGAACCAGTTCACCGGGCCGTCCTCCCCGCCCAGGGCGCCAGCACCCGCCGCGCCAGCACCAGCACCAGGTCGACGGCCAGCGCCAGCAGCGCGACCAGCAGGATCCCGGCGAAGATCGGGGTCGGGAAGGTGCGCTGGAAGCCGTCCACGAACAGGTAGCCCAGCCCGCCGCGGCCGACCAGCGCGCCGACCGCCGCCAGCGAGATCGAGGAGACCGCGGCCACCCGCAGACCCGCGATCAGGTACGGCACCGCGACCGGCAGTTCCACCGCGGCCAGCCGCCGCCACGGGCCGTAGCCCATCGCGGTGGCGGCCTGCCGCACCGACACCGGCACCGCGCGCAGCCCGTCCACCGTGGTCGGCAGCAGCACCGCCAGCGCGTAGAACGTCAGCGGCAGCATCACGGTCGCCTGGGTGGCCAGCCCCGTCCACGGGATCAGCACCACGAAGACCGCGAGCGAGGGCAGTGCGTACACCACGTTGAACACCGCCGCGAGCGGCTGGTACAGCCGCGGGAAGCGGGTGCAGGCCAGCCCCAGCGGGAGCGCCAGCAGCAGCCCGAGCAGCACCGGGACCAGCGCGATCACCGCGTGATCGGCCGTCAGGCCGCCCAGGTAGCCCAGGTGGTCGCCGAGCCAGTGCCAGCGGATCAGCGGCTCACCGTCCAGCATGCGGCACCTGCTCGGGGTCGCTGGACGCCTCGAGGACGGGGTCGGCGGCCCGCTCGCCCAGCGCGGCGACCACCGCGGCCCGGTCGGCCGCGCCGACCGCGCGGCCGTCGGCGTCCACCGCCACGGCCAGGCCGGACGGGGCGAGCACCGCCGCGTCCAGTGCGGAGCGCAGGGTGTCCCGGGCCGGGTCGAAGACCGGGACCGGGTGGCGCTCGGCGCCGCGCACCCAGGACTGCGGGCGGCCGTCCTGGTCGAGCGCCAACTCCCAGTCCTGGTAGCGCTGCTGGATCGGATCGAGCCGGACGCCGACGGCCGGGCGCAGGCCCAGGCCGCGCAGGCCGCGGTCGCGGCCCAGGAAGGCGGCCACCCCGGCGTCCGCCGGCGCGGTCAACAGGGTGTGCGGGTCGGCGAGTTGGGCGATCTCTCCGTGGTTGCGGAGCACCACCACCTGGTCGCCGAGCCGCACCGCCTCCTCGATGTCGTGCGTCACGAACAGCACCGTCTTGCCCAACTCCGCCTGGATCCGCAGCAGTTCCTCCTGCAGACCGGACCGTACCAACGGGTCGACCGCGCTGAACGGCTCGTCCATCAGCAGCACCGGCGGGTCGGCGGCCAGCGCCCGGGCCACGCCCACACGCTGCTGCTGGCCGCCGGAGAGCTGCGCCGGGTAGCGGCGGGCGGTCTCCGGCGGCAGGCCGACCAGCTCCAGCAGTTCGGCGGCCCGGGCCCGGGCCCGCTTGCGGTCCCAGCCGAGCAGCCGCGGCACGGTGGCCACGTTGTCGATCACCCGGCGGTGCGGGAACAGCCCGGCCTGCTGGATCACGTAGCCGATGCCGCGCCGCAGCTCGGCGGCGGGCAGCGCGGCGACGTCGGTGCCGTCCAGCAGGACCCGTCCGGCGGTCGGCACCACCATCCGGTTGACCATGCGCAGGATGGTGGTCTTGCCGCAGCCGGACGGGCCGACCAGCACGGTGGTCCGGCCTGCCGGTACGTCAAGGTCCAGGCCACCGACGGCGACCGTGCCGTCGGGGTGGCGCTTGGCGGCGCCCTCGAATCTGATCACGGGTGGTTCCTAGCAGTGGCCGGCAAAGGTTTATCGAACAATGATCTGATTATGTCTGCTGTCCGGCCTCGCGTCCGGGCGTTATCGCAAGAGTGGATCGACGAACGGACCGTCAGGCGGCCGGTCGGCCCCCGCCCGTGGTGGGCAGTCCCGCGGCCGCCCAGGCGACGAACCCGCCGTCCAGGTCGGTCGCCCGGTGCAGGCCCAGCTCGCGCAGCGAGGCCGCCGCGAGGGACGAGGCGTAGCCCTCCGAGCAGACCACGATCCACTCCACGTCGAAGCCCGACGCCTCCGGGATCCGGTGACTGCCCGTCGGATCGAGGCGCCACTCCAGCACGTTCCGTTCGATGATCAGCGCATCCGGGATCTCACCCTCCCGGGCCCGCTGCGCCGCCGGCCGGATGTCCACCAGCAGCGCCCCGCCGTCGACCGCCGCCCGCGCCTGCTCCGGCCCCGGCCGGTGCACGCCCTCGCGCGACCTCTCCACCAGCTGATCCACCGTCATCACCATTGTTCCGCTCCCTCCGTCGCGGTGCGGACCAGACCCTGGGCCCGCAGTTCGTACCTGGACATCTCACTCAACGGCGGCGAGTACGCGTGGATGGTCACCGCCGGTCCCTGCGTGGTGTTGCGCACATCGTGCAGGTACTCGGGTCCGAACGCCCGCTCGCTGCCCGCCGCCAGCCGGCGCACCGTCAGCCCGTGCTCGGGGCCCGCCAGCGCCAGCTCCTCCAGTTCGCCGAGCGCCACGGTGAACGCCCCGCGCGAGCCGCCGTGGTCGTGGAAACCGGTGGACTGCCCCGGCAGCCAGCTGATCAGCCACACCTCGTAGGACTCCGCCAGCTCCAGCCGTTCGTACCAGCGCTCCTCACCCGAGAGCCGTACCCGGTGCAGCCACAGCTCCGGATGCTCCGCCAGATCGCTGACGATCCGGCGCAGGGCGGCGGGGGAGAGCGGCTTGCGACGGTCGTCGGTGTCGACGGCCGGAGCGGTGGCGGTGGCGGTCGCCAGGTCGGCGGGCATGGGTTCCTCCGGGATGTGCCGAGGCGCCGTCCGGCGGGCCGGAGGCGGCGGAGCTGCGGGGAAGTGCGCCGGTCGTCGCACGGACGGACGGCGGGGACCGGCGCACGGGCCGGCTCGGCGGGGTACGGCGGGACCGCACACGGCGGTGCGGGTAGCCCTGGCTCAACTCACAGGGCGCGGGAGGAAAACGTCAGCAGGCACACATGTCGCTCGCCTGGCGTCGCAGATCGACGTGCAGGCGGCAGACCAGAACCGTGCCGGAATCCATGCCGCTGATCGTTCACGACGGGGCGGCGGCGCGTCAAGTTCCGCCACGCGAACGGCCGCATCGCGGACACGCTCGTCTCGAAGGGCGGACGGGTGGGTACCGGCAACCGGGGGCGGGACGGCCGACGCGCAGGGGGAACGGCCGACGGCCCGCGCTCCGGGGTGGGCGCGGGCCGTCGGGGTCGGCGGGTGGGGTCAGTTGTCCTGGCCGGCGTTCTCGTCGGCCTGGGCGGCGGCGCTGTCGGCCGCGTCCACCTTCTGCTGCATCTGCTGGACCTGCGAGTTGTCGGCGCTGCCGCCGTCCTGCTGGCCCGACGGGCCGCAGGCGGTCAGCAGGGCCGAGGCGGCCAGGGCCAGCACCGCCATCGCGGCGGCCGGGCGGCCGATCCGGCGGCGGGTCACTTGCCGGCCGCCGGGGCGTTCTTGGCGCACCAGTCGGCCACCGCCTTGAGGTCCGCCTGGCGGGTCTCCAGGGTCGGCACCAGGCTCTTGCGGAAGGTCAGCCGGTCGTTCAGGTACTTCTCGATCTCGGCGTGGCCCTCCTTGTGGGCGTTGTCCACCCGCTGCTGCAGCCGGGTCACCGAGCCGGCCACCGTGGCGTCGCCGTGCAGGCGCTCCAGCGCCTTGTCCACCCGTTCCTGGGTCTTCGGCAGCCGCTTGCAGACCGCCTTCGCCCCGTCGCCCTTCGGCGCGCTCGCCGCCTGCGCGGGCACCGCCGACACCAGCAGCCCCGCCAGGGCAACCACCCCGGCCACGCCAGCCATCCGGTTGATGCGCATGGGTATCCCCTCCGTTCCGTCCCTCAGCTCCCGACCGGCCGCGGTCGCCCGGTCGAGAAGGACGGTAGGGACCCTTCTTGTGGAATCCCTGTGGAACCGGGAGCGCCGGACGAAAAAGAAAGATGGCCGACCATGAAATGATCGGCCACCAAAACCGCGGGCACGGACAACTGGCGGACGAGCTCGGCTCGTTCCACCACCGTGGGCACCTCGCCGCTCCCATGAGTGGAAGCCCCCGGAGTTGCACTTTCATGCTGCTACGGCCGCTGAGTCGGTGTCAAACAGGGAGGAAGCATGACGAGCCTGTCCGTGTGGACCGGCGTCGACCAGCGGGGACCCGCCTCGCTGTACATCGCCACCGACAGCCGGATCAGCTGGCCCGACGGGCGGAAGCCCTGGGACCACGGGCGGAAGACGTTCCACTCGCACACCACGCCGGACATCTTCGGCTACGTCGGAGACGTGCTCTTCCCCGCCATGACGCTGCCCCTCGTCGTGGACCTCTTCGATCACCAGGGTCTGACGGGCGCCGACATGGCTGCACGGCAGGCCCGTTTCGAGAGTCTGGTGAGGGCGGCCGCCGCCCAGCTGCCCGGCCATGTGCGGGCCGACGTGGTGTTCGTGCACTGCTCGCGCGACGGGTCCGGCGTGGGCTGCGAGTTCGGGCTCCAGCTCCTCCGGTACCGGAAGGCGACGGACGACTGGAGCGTCGAGAAGCCGCCCATGGCCGCCACGAGCTCCGAGCTGGAGCTGCTGGGCAGCGGGAGGAACGCGCTCGAGGACGCGCTCGCGGAGTGGCGGCAGTCCGACGCCTCCGGTACCAGCCGTGCCGCCTTCAGCGCCTTCTGTGAGGCGCTGGAACGGGGCGCGGACCGGGCGACCGGGGGCCCACCACAGCTCGTGGGCCTCTACCGGCAGGGCCCAGGGCGACCCTTCGGCGTGTCGTGGCAGGACGAGCTCTTCCTCCACGGCACCCCGATCAGATCCGATACCTCGATGCCGGGCATCGAGTGGCGGGACCGGTTGTTCCAGCGCGTCGACGCGAGCCGCAGGCTGGTCGACGGGGCGCAGGTGCATGCGGATCGGAAGGCCGGAGCCTGACCCGGCGACGGCCCGGCCGGCGAAGCCGTCAGGCCGGGCGGGGGAGGTAGGCGAGGCCGTGGGCGCCGGGGGCGCCGGGCTTGGGGATGTCGAGGCGGGCGAGTAGTTCGAAGGTCTCCAGGTCGACGACGTCCACCGTGGAGGACTCGACGGCGGCGACGTAGCCGAGGCGGCCGTCGGGGGAGGAGGTGAGGGTGAGGGGGAAGCGGCCGGTCTCCAGGGTGGCCAGGCGGGTGGCGGTGGCGGGGTCGAAGACCGAGAGGCGGCCCGGGAGTTGACGGCCGAGGCCGGTGCCGAGGACGGTCTCGGTGCGGACCTCGCCGACCAGCAGGAGGCCCTTGGCGGTCAGGTGGACGGCGAACGCCGGGGCCTCGGTGGGGATCAGGCCGACGACGGCGCCGGCCGCCGGGTCGATGATCCGGACGCCGTTGGCGGGACGCGGTTCGGGCCCGGTCGCGAAGCCGAGGTAGGGGCCGCCCGCGTAGACCCGGGAGCCGTCCGCGGAGACCGCCAGGCCCTCGCTGCCGGGGACCTCGACCTTCGCCACCAGCTCGCCGCCGGCCAGGTCGACCACCGAGACGAACGGTGCCTCCTTGTTGGTGGCGTAACCGGTCCGCCCGGCCGGGTCGATGGCGAACCAGTGCGGACCGGGAGCGCCGGTGTCGATCCGGCCGACCGCCTTCCGGGTCGCGGTGTCGACCACCACCACACCGCCCGGACGGTCCGGCCCGCCCTCCACGCTGACGTACAGCAGACCGCGTGCGGCGTCCAACGCCAGCCCGTGCGGCGCGTGTTCGGGTGCCAGGTCGATCACCGCCACCACCCGGCGGGTGTCCGGGTCGATCGCGGTCAGCTCGGACGCCCGGCCGCTGTTGGCGTGGTAGTAGCCGGAGCGGTAGGCGGTGCTGCACCACAGCAGCCGCTGTCCCGGGTCGAAGCACAACTCGTGCGGCTCGGCCGGGACTTCGACCGCGCCGAGCAGCCGGTCGGAGGCGGCGTCGAAGAACGAGACGGTCGCACCGCTCTGGCTGATCACCGCCAGCACGTCACCGGCCCGGTCGGCGCGGTCGGACCGGTCTGCCTGGTCGGACCGGGCGGCACGCATGGACTGCATCACGGAAAGCTCCTCGAAGAGTGGACGAAGCGTCCGGCGGGCACCCGCCCGCCGTCGCACCTCCACTCTCCGGGCCAGGCGGATTACGCGACAATGCAAGAATCCGCAGCAGATCATTGCGCCAGGCGTAACATCCCAGCTCGTGGACCTCAACCTGCTGCCCGTCCTGGACGCGCTGCTCCAGGAGCACAGCGTCACCCGCGCCGCCGAGCGCCTCGGAACCTCCCCGGCCGCGGTCAGCCGGAGCCTCGCCCGGCTGCGCCGCGCGGTCGGCGACCCGCTGCTGGTCCGGGCCGGGCAGGGGCTGGTGCCCACGCCGCGAGCGGTCGAACTCCGCGACGAGGTCACCGCGTTGCTGCGCGGCTGCGCCCAAGTGCTGCGCCCCGGCGCCGGGTTCGAGGCGGTCCACCTGCACCGCACCTTCACCGTGCAGGCCACCGACCTGCTGCTGGCCGGCCTGGCCGGGGCGTTGACCGAGCGGCTCGGCCGGGAGGCGCCAGGCGTGGACACCGTCTTCCTGCCGGAGTCGGTCGAGGGCGGACCGGCCCTGCGGCAGGGCCTGGTCGACGTCGAACTCGGCGTGCTCGGCCACCTCGACCCCGAGATCCGCACCCGCCCGCTGGCCGACCTGCCGCTGGTCGCCGTCGCCCGCCGCGAGCACCCGATCTTCACCGGCCCGATCGACGCCGAACGGTTCGCCGCGGCCGACCACATCGGCATCTCCCGCCTCGGCAGACGGCACGGCCCGATCGACCGCGCGCTCGCCGAGCTCGGCCTGCGCCGCCGCACCGCCGTGGTGGTGCCCAGCCACACCAGCGCCATGCTGGTGGCCCGCGACAGCGACCTGATCGCCCTGGCCGTCGCCGACTGGCTCCCCGACCCGGTCCACGACCTCGGGCTGCGCACCTTCCCGATCCCGCTGCGACTGCCGCCCCTGGAACTGGGCATGGCCTGGCACCCCCGCAACTCCGACGACCCCGCCCACCGCTGGTTCCGCGACCACCTCGCCACGGCGGTACGGGAACGCATCGCCGGATAGCGGGTGGGTCGGTCGGACCAAGCCGGTACGGGAAACGCATCGCCGGACAGGGGCGTGTCTGTCGGACCATGCCGGGCGGCCGCCGCCAGGGCGGGCGGTCAGGAGGGAGTGGGTTCCGCGTCGGTGGTCAGCCAGTCGCGGGGCGGCGGGAGTTGGAGGGTGGGGCGGTCCGGGCGGAGCAGGGGGAGGCGGATCTCCAGTCGGCAGCCGGGGCCGTCGGGGCGGTCGGTGACCTGGGCCGCGCCGCGGTGCAGGGCCGCCTGCTGGGCGACCAGGGTGAGGCCGAGGCCGGAGCCGGGACTGCCGGGGCGGCGGTGGAAGCGGTGGAAGACGGCGGCGCGTTCGGCCGGCGGGACGCCCGGGCCGCGGTCGTCCACGGTGAGGACCGCGGTGCCGCCCTCGGTCCGCAGCCGGACGGTGACCTCGGCGCCCCGCTCGGCGGTACGGCCGTGCACGGCGGCGTTGCCGAGCAGGTTGGCCAGCATGATCCGCAGCCCGGAGTCCCAGCCGAACACCCGTGCCTCGTAGGGGAGTTCGGCGGTGTACTCGGCCTCCGGGCGGCGCCGTGAGGCCTCCGCGACGGCGGTGTCCACCAGGTCGGCCAGGTCGACCGGGCCGAACGCGGAGACCTCCACCAGATCGCCGCGGGCCAGCGTGGAGAGCGCGTCCAGCAGGTCCCGCAGCCGCGCGTGGTCCTGCTGCAACTCGTCGAGGATCTCGGCCCGTTCGGTCGCCGGCAGGGAGGGGTGGGCGGCCAGCACGTCCAGGTTGGTGCGCAGGCTCATCAGCGGGGTGCGCAACTCGTGCGAGGCGGCCGAGGAGAACGAGCGGGCGGTGTCCAGGGCCTGCGCGGTGCGGGCCGCCTGCTCGTCGTAGCGTGAGAGCAACAGGGCGATGGCGCCGGAGAGTTCGTCCACCTCGGTGGTGCCGGTGCGGGTGTGGGCGAAGGCCGCGTGCCCGGCCCGCGGGTCGAGCGCGGCGGCCCGGCGACCGAGCCGGCGCAGCGGCAGGGTGGCCCGTTCGGCCAGGCCGAAGGCGATCAGGCCGGAGATCGGGGCCGCGACCAGCGCCACCAGCAGCACCCGGCGGCGAACCGCCTGCAGTTCGTCGGCGGGCTGGGCGGCGGGGGAGAGCACCCAGAGCGTCCCGGTGGCCGTGCCGCTGCCCGCGCGCACCGTCAAAACCCGCCAGGAGTCGCCATTCTGACTGACCGTCACCACCTTGCCGGGGTCGGCGGGCAGCAGCTTCGGGTCGTCGGGCTGCGGGCCGACCTCCAGCAGCACCGTGCCGTCCGCCGCGGCCACCCGGACGCCCGCGTCCAGTGCCGAGTCCACCACCTTGTGCTGCTGGTTCTGCTCGGCCTTCGCCCGGCCCCGGTTGTCCGCCGAGAGCAGGGCCCGGACGTTCGGCAGCACCGCGGCGGCGCGGTCGTTCAGCGCGGCGTCCTGGCGGCGGTGCAGGTCGGATCCGACCAGCGGCAGCAGCAGCAGACCGGCGGCGACCACCAGCAGCGGCACCAGGACCGCCGCCCACAACGCGATCCGGGTCGACAGCTTCACCGGCGCTCACCCTCTCCGTTCGGCAGCCGCAGGACGAAACCCACCCCGCGCACCGTGTGGATCAGCCGGGGCCGCCCGCCCGCCTCCAACTTCCGCCGCAGGTAGGAGATGAAGGTGTCCACCGCGTCGCTGCGCACCTCGAAGTCGTAGCCCCAGACCCGGTCCAGCAGCAGCTCCCGGGAGAGGACGATCCCGACGTTCCGGGCGAGTTGCGTGAGCAGCTCGAACTCCCGCCGGGTGAGCCGTAGTTCGGTGTCCTCCCAGAACGCCTCGCGGGTCTGCGGGCGGAGGGTGAGCGGACCGACCCGGAGCTGGTCGTCCGGCTGCGGCGGGCGGCGGCGCAGCAGGGCGTGCAGCCGCAGCACCAGTTCCTCGAGCGCGAAGGGCTTCACCAGGTAGTCGTCGGCGCCGGCCTGCAGTCCGGCCACCCGGTCGGCCAGCTCGTCCAGTGCGGAGAGCATCAGCACCGGGGTGTCGTCGCCGCGGCCGCGCAGGGAGCGGCAGACCTCCGTCCCGGGGAGCCCCGGCAGGTTGACGTCCAGCACCAGGACGTCCGGCGGGGCGGCGGCGATCCGCTCCAGCGCGGCCGGGCCGTCCTCGGCCACCGCCACCGTGAAGCCGCTCAGCCGCAGCCCGCGCTCCAGCGTGCGCCGGATCGCCGCGTCGTCGTCCACCACCAGCACCCGTCCTGCTGACACCGGCCGCACCTCCGTCTCCGCCGTGGCCGCCTTCGGAAGGCCACGACTCTCTCACGGGAGGATGAATCCGGGCCGTGCGGGGTTCCCGGCGGGTCGGCTGCTACGGCGCGTCGTACCAGGAGAAGGCGGCGATCCGCCAGCCGTCCGGGGTCCGGACGAACTGGAAGGTCTTGCTGCCGCCGCCCTCGTACACCTCGCCGTTCAGCAGCCCGGCCTTCCGATACTCGCCGATCCGGCAGGCCACCAGCCCGGCGATCTCGGTGTGCTCGGCGGTCTCCCACTCGCTGAACTCGGTGAGCCGGCCGTCCGAGAGCAGCAGTTCACGCGGCGCGATGAACTCCTCCACCGAGTACGCGGTGTACGACGGCCCGGTCACCACGATCACCCCGTTCGGCACCATCAGCCGGCGCAGCCGGGCCAGGTCGGCGGGCTTGCCGCCGCGGTTGTCGAAGGCGCCGAAGAACTCGGCGGTGAGGCGGTCGAGCTCCGCCTTGGCTTCGGCGTCGGTGCCGACGTGGGGTGCAGACATGGCCGGAACGGTAACATTGCACTGGCCGGTAGGGGGAGGGGTGTGTCAGTGGAGAACTTGCTTGCGGCCCCTTACTTCTGCAGGTGAGAATCCGTCATATGACTTCTGTGATCCGCCACGTCACCATCGACAGCCTCGACCCGTTCAGGCTCGCCTCGTTCTGGTCGGAGGTGCTCGGTCAGCCGTTGCACGACGACGACCACCCCGGGGACCCGGAGGCGTTGATCGAGGCTGCGGGGCTGCTCTTCGTCACCGTGCCGGAGGGTAAGTCGATCAAGAACCGGATCCACTTCGACGTCCAGCCCGAGGACCTCACCCGGGACGAGGAGGTCGAGCGACTGCTCGCCCTCGGCGCCACACTGGTCGACGACCGCCGGCGGGCGGACGGGACCGGGTGGGTCGTGCTGGCGGACGTCGAGGGCAACGAGTTCTGCGTCGAGCGCAGCAAGGGTGAGCGCGTCGAGAAGTAGTCCGGGAGTTCGGCGAGGTCCGGGGCGGGTGCGGGTGAATCCTTTTCGCCGGCCCGCCCCTTTCATGTCCGTCACCGGCGAACGGCGCCGGGACGGAACCCGGAGGTAGGACATGATCCTCGCGATCGGACTCGGCGTCGGCGCGGTGCTGCTGTGCACCTGCGTGCTGGTCGTGAAGCGGCGGCGAGGCGCACGTGGCTGAGACCGCCCGGGCGTGGCCCGGCGAACAGGTGATCGCCGCCGCGCAGGACGGCGACGCGGAGGCGATCGCGGCGCTGGTCACCGACTCGCACCCCAACGTCCGCCGCTTCGCCCACTCGCTGTGCGCCACCCCCGAGGACGCCGAGGACGCGGCGCAGGAGGCGCTGATCATCCTCTACCGGAAGATCGGCATGCTGCGGGCGTCCGGCGCGCTGGCCTCCTGGATGTTCCGGATCGTCCGCAACGAGTGCCTGCGGCGCGCCAAGGCCGTGCTCCACCCCGGGCCGGCGCGGCAGCAGGACACGCCCGTCGACTCCGCGGAGACCGAGGCGCCGCGACGGCGGCGGCCACCTGGGCGGCCGCCGCCGTCGCGGCGCTGCCGCCCGACCAGCGGCGCGTGCTGGTCCTGCGCGACCTGCGGGGCTGGAGCGGCCGCGAGGTCGCGACCGCCCTCGGGCTCAGCACGGCCGCGATGAAGTCCCGCCTGCACCGCGCCAGACTCGCCGTCCAGCACACCCTCACCGTCGAGCCGGCCGCAGGTGACCGCCGATGACCACCTCGCGCGGCTTCGCCGGCTCCACCCTGCCCCGCCACCTGCTGCGCGGCGCCGTCGGCTTCGGCTCGCTCGCCGCCGCCGTCCTCCTGCTCCCCGCGGTCGGCCCGCTCAGCCTGCTCCTGCTGCCCCTCGGACTGTTCGCCCTGCGCGGCTGCCCGATGTGCTGGACGCTCGGCCTGATCGAGACCCTCTCCCGGGGCCGCCTCGACCGGACCTGCACGGACGGCAGTTGCCGCCTGGTGGGGAAGGAGGGCCGCCGTGGCCGGGTACTGTCCGGCTGGTTGATCAGATTGATCGGACCGCGTGCCGTGGCCCGTGGTCCGGCGCGAGAGTGAGGCACCTGCAGGTGTTTGCGGTACGGATGCGCGGCGCCGAGGCGGCATGCGACGACGACCGACCGGAGTTCGGCATCCCGGGCGAGCGCCGGGTCGGCGGGCTGGTCCCCGCCCGGCCGGTCAGCACGGGGGTCAAGGCCCGCGCGGTCCTGGAGCTGCACCGCAACCACGGCGGTCAGCGGGCCGTCGCCCTGCTGGGCGGCGAGTTCGTGCCGGGGGAGGGCGACCGGCTGGCCTGGCAGGTCGGGCTCGGGGAACCGGAGCGGTTCGCGCCGCTGCCGGGGCTGTTGCCCGGTGCGCTGCAGCCGGGCCTGCCCGACTGGCTGGGCGAAACGCCGGTGACCGGCCTGCGACCCCACCTCGACGGCGGGGCGCTCCCGGCGGGCCGGCTGGTGATCGACCGGGCGGGCTACGACCGGGAGTCCTCCCCGCTGCTGTTCGTCACGGCCGCCCGGCTCCTGCTGCACGTACTGCTGGCGCGCGCCTGCGGAGCGCCCGCCGGGCCGATCATCGCGACCTGGGCCGAGAGCGGCCGAACTCCCTTGGAGCTGCCGGGCGTTGGCTGACCGCGTCAGCTGCGGGAGACGCCCGGGCGGGCGCCGCTGTGCGGGAGGTCGTCGTCGAGCCAGCACGCCGAGTGGGAGGTGACGGTGAGGAGTTCGGCGAAGGCGGCGGTGGTGTCGCGGAAGGCGAGGTACGGGTCAGCGCCCAGAGGCCGGGCGGAAGAGGGGAGTTGGGGCTGGGCGGGGTCGGGTGGCGGGGAGCGACCGGCGTCAGCAGGGCGGGTGCGGCGAGCGTGTAGCCGTCGAGGTCGGCCCGGGCGGTGAGGGCGGCCCGGGCGGTGAGGGCGGCCCGGGCGGTGAGGGCGGCGGCGAGGCTCGCGGGAGACGCGCCCTCGCGGAGCCGGTGCAGCAGCAGCTCGCTGTGGCGGGGGAGGTCGGCGGCGAGGCGCTCGGCGGTAGTACTCAAAAGTAGCGAGGCGTCCGGGGAAGTCAATACGATGCGCGGATGGCCCCCTCCCAGGTTCCGGCGCGGCGGCTCTCCGCGGACCAGCGCCGGCAGCAGATCCTCGGCACCGCCCGGGAGTTGATGCGCGTCCGGGGACTCGACGAGGTCTCCGTGGAGACCGCAGCCCAGCAGGCCGGCGTCTCGCCCGGACTGCTGTTCCACTATTTCGGCTCGCAGCGCGGCTTCCGCGACGCGGTGGTCGAGCTCGTCGCGCAGGAGCTGCTGGAGCAGATCGCGCCCGACCCGGCGCTCAGCGCGGCCGGCCAACTCCGGTCCGGGATCGAGCGGTTCATCGACTTCGTGGCGCGCCATCCGACGCTCTACCAGGCCGTGGTCCGGCACGGCGCCCGCGGCGGCGCGGGCCGGATGGCCACCCTGCACCGCGCCGCCCGCACCACTCTCGCGCAGTGGATCACCGACGCGGTCACCGGTGCCGGCGCCCAGGCCTCGCCCCGGATCGCCCTCGCGGTGGCGGGCTGGCTCGCCTTCATGGAGGAGGCCGTGCTCGGCTGGCTGGCCGGCGCCGACCTCACCCGCGACGGGCTCGTCGAGCTCTGCGAACGGACCGCCTACCAGGTGCTGGAGACCGCCGTCGGCGACCCGCAGCGCTGGCCCGCGATCCGCGCCGCGTTCGATCTCTCGCCGTGATCGGACCCTTGACACCCGATCACCCGCCCGGCCACGCTCGCCGCCACACGGCTGCGGGTCCGCGCCGGCCGCGCCCACGCCGCGCTCGTCCTCGACGAGGACGGCACCGCCCAGGGCTGGTGCCAGTACGGCGACCCCGCCGAGGTCTCCCGGATCAAACACCGCCGGGCGTACGAGCAGGACGCGCCCGCCGAGCCGGACTGGCGGATCGGCTGCGTCTTCGTCGACCGCCGCCACCGGGGCCGGGGCGTGGCGCGCGCCGCGCTGGAGGGCGCGCTGGACCTGATCGCCCGGGCCGGCGGCGGATCGGTCGAGGCGATCTCCGAGGCCACCGCCGGACGGGAGGCCCCGGGACGCTTCCTGTACACCGCGACGGTCGAGCTCTTCGAGCAGCAGGGCTTCGAGCGGGTCCGGCAACTCGGCAAGCACGCCTGGCTGGTGAGCCGCCGGGTGGAGCCGCCCTGAGCCGCCCTGAGCCGTCGTCAGCGGTGCGGCGGCGGGAATGCGTTCGAGATGGCCGGAACCGGCCGGTCGTACGGTCGCGTCACCAGGGGCATCGGCACGACGTGATTGACCGCGACGACTCAGGGCAGGAGAACGACATGGGCAACGGTATGGGCATTGTCAGTTGGATCATCCTGGGGCTCCTCGCCGGAGCCATCGCCAAGCTCCTGCTGCCCGGCAAGGACCCGGGCGGCATCATCGTCACCACCCTGATCGGCATCGCCGGCTCCTTCCTCGGCGGCTGGCTCTCCACGAAGTTCCTGCACCGGTCGATCAACGTGCACTTCTTCGACCTCCCCACGTGGATCGCCGCGATCGCCGGCGCGCTGGTGCTGCTGATCGCCTACCGGATCGTCTTCGGCAGGTCACGCGACTGACGGTCCTCGAGGGCCCCGGGGCACCCCGGGGCCCCGCCCGATGACTCAGAGTCGGACCGGCTCCTGCGCCGCGAGCCACGCGTCCGGGACGCCGGTCAGGCCCGTGCGGGCGGCGACGACGGCGGCGGCGATGGCGCAGGTGGTGTCCATGTCGCCCCAGCCGCCGAGGGTGAGCCAGAGCGCCTCGGAGAGGTCGTCCGGGGAGCTCGCGGCGGACCACAGCGCGAAGGGCACGGTGTCCTGCGCGGAGACCTGGAAGCCGGAGCCGAGGACGACCGCGGCGTGCCGGACGCTGGTGCCTCCCGGCAGCCGCGCGGCGATCCGCAGGCCGGAGCGGACCTCGCTCTCCGGCAGGAGACCGGCCACCTCGGACAGGAAGTCCTCGCGGGACGGCGCGGCCGAACCGCGGGAGCGGACCGCGAGGGCCGCGGCCAGCGCCACCGCGAGCGCGCCCGCCGTGGCCTCGGGGTGGGCGTGGGTGGCCGTCGCGGAGCGGGCGGCCTGCTCGGCGACGACCGACAGGTCGTCGGCGAACCAGGCGCCGAGCGGGCCGACCCGCATCGCCGCGCCGTTGCCGTGCGACCCCTGACCGCCGAACAGGGCGGAGGTCACCGCGACGTGGTCCGCGCCGTCGTGGACCGCGCGCAGCACCTGGTGCATCGACGGGCCGTACTTGCGGTGCGGCACCGCCGTGTACTCGGCCGCGAACTCCCGCGCCAGCTCCGCCGGGTGCACCTCGCCCCGGCGCGCGAGGTGCCGGTGGAGGACCAGCGCCATCGCGGTGTCGTCCGTCCAGTGCCAGGGGCCGGGACGGGTGATCCGGGACGCGTACTCGGCGGAGGCCTCGTCGACGGGCGGGTGGAACCAGCGGTCGCCGAAGGCATCGCCGAGGGCCAGGCCGCGCAGGCTGTCCAGCGCGGCGGGCGGCGGGGGCACGAGGGCGAGGGCGGACACGGCGGGACTCCGGGGCGTTCGGATGCCAGGGGCACGGGGTGGACGGTGCGGCCGATTCTGGCGACGGACCGGTGCATCCGTCGAACGGATTTCCGGACTGGTACCAAAGGCTGATCCGGTGTCACCCATCGGACGGGGTTCGCTCGTCCGTGGGCGGTTCGTGCTGCCGATCCGCCCCCGTGGGTCCAAGGTGGGAATCGGACGCGCTCGGAAGATCGCGTCCCGCTCGCCGCGCCAGGCCCCGGGCATCGTGCGCGCCCCGAAGGACTCCGTCCGCCGGGCGTGCGCCCCCGGTCCGACACGGCGGGCGGAGTGCCGGGCCACCTCGCAGGGAGACGAACGAATCTTCTAGGCTCGCTTCCGGTCCCCCTGCCCGGTGCCCGGCCGCACCGGGGAACGGAGACCGACGTCCCCGAACCCCGGGCCGAGCCGGGGTCGCGGACCGAGCGAGGAGGACGCAGTGTTGCCCAGCCCGAGGTCGCACCGGTCGCCGAGGCCGAGCCCGACGCCGCGCACAACCCCCGCCGGGTCCGCCCGTCCGCGGATACCCCATCACGTCCGCCGCCCCGCCGGAGGTGCGAGGTGAGCCCGCATACCGCGGCCCCAGGACCGCATACCGACACTGCGCCCGCCGCGCCGGCCGACCCCTCACCTCGACCGACCGGACCCGAACTCGCCACCACCGCACCGGCGGTGGACACCCGTGCCGCCACCGCCACCGCGACCGCGACCGGACCCGAACCGGCGGCCACCGCCGCCCTGCCCGGCCTTCCGCAGGCACTCACCAGCCGCGCCCGCACCCTGGCCGGCGCCGTCCGCCGCCGCTGCGCCGACCTCGCCCGGATCGAGTCGCCGTCCGGGGACGCCCCCCGGCTCGACGCGCTCGCCGAGGAACTCACCGCCGGCTACGCCGCCACCGGTGCCGAGGCCGTCCGCGAGGCCGGACCCCACGGGGACCATCTGGTGCTCAGCTGGCCCGGCGAGCGGGAGGACCTCCCGCACCTGCTGGTGGTCGGCCACCACGACACCGTCTGGCCGGTCGGCACCCTCGCCGACTGGCCCGTCGAAGTCAACGACGGCCGGCTCAGCGGTCCCGGCGTCCTCGACATGAAGGGCGGACTCGCCCTGCTGGAAGGGGCGTTCGCACTCCTCGCCGACCTCGGGCAGCGTCCGCACCGCCCGGTCCGGATGGTCGTGGTCTCCGACGAGGAGGTCGGCAGTCCCGACGGCCGCCGCCTGGTCGAACGCCACCTGCGCGGCGCCGCCGCCGTCCTCGGCCTGGAACCCGGCCATCCCGACGGCCGCCTCAAGACCGCCCGCCGCGGCTCCAGCCGGGTCCGGCTCACCGTCACCGGACGCGAGGCGCACGCCGGGAACGACGCCGCGGAGGGCGTCTCCGCCGTCGACGAACTCGTCGACCAGCTGGTCGCCGTACGCGGCCTCACCCAGCCCGGCACCGAGCTCAACGCCGGGCGGATCAGCGGCGGCACCCGCGCCAACGTGGTGGCCGGCCGGGCCGAAGCCGAACTCGGCCTGCGCTTCTCCACCGCCGAGGCGCAACGGCGCACCCTCGACACCCTCGCCCACCTCACCGCGACCCGCCCCGGCGCCGACGTCAGCACCGAGGTCCTCTCCAGCCGCCCCGCCTGGCCCGAACGCACCGGCAACCCGCTGCTCCGCCACGTCCGCTCCCTCGCCGCGGCGCTCGGCCAGCACCTCGACGGCGCACCCGCGGGCGGTGCGGGGGACACCAACCTGGCCGGCGCGAGGGGTCTGCCGACCCTGGACGGCCTCGGCGCGGTGGGCGGCGGGCCGCACGCGCGCCACGAACACCTCCGCGTCGACCAGCTCGGTCCCCGGATCGCGCTGCTGGCGGCGTTGTTGGCGGTGCCGTTGCCGCGACTGCGCGAGCGCTAGGCAAGGGGCTCGGGAGGAACGGACCAGGGGCTCTGGGAGTACCTCCCGGCCCCCCTTGGGGCTGGGGGCGGAACTGCGAGGCGAGTGGCTGGTGGTCTGGAGTCGGCTGGCGGTCTTGGAGACCTCCATGCGCCCAGACCTCGCAGCGCCCTGTGACCCCTGGCGCCACGAACCCCCGCCATTCCCCGGGCCCCTGGATGGTGCCTTGCCAGAGAGTAGCTGTCGCGTACAGAATGGAACCGACCGAACGGTCAGTCGGGAGGTGGGTCGCGTGGAGCAGCTCGCGCAGTTGGAGTCGCGGTTCGAGGCTGTGGTGGCCGCGGAGCAGCGGGTGGAGCCCCGGGACTGGATGCCGGAGGCGTACCGGGCGACGTTGGTGCGGCAGATCGCGCAGCACGCGCACTCCGAGATCATCGGCATGCAGCCGGAGGGCAACTGGTTGACCCGGGCGCCGTCGTTGCGGCGCAAGGCGATCCTGTTGGCGAAGGCGCAGGACGAGGCCGGGCACGGGTTGTACCTGTACGCGGCGGCGGAGACCCTCGGGGTGGACCGCGCGGAGCTGACCGAGAAGCTGGTCGACGGGCGGCAGAAGTACTCGTCGATCTTCAACTACCCGACGTTGAGCTTCGCCGACGTGGGCGTGATCGGCTGGCTGGTGGACGGCGCGGCGATCTGCAACCAGGTGCCGCTGTGCCGGTGCAGCTACGGGCCGTACGCGCGGGCGATGGTGCGGATCTGCAAGGAGGAGTCCTTCCACCAGCGGCAGGGCTACGAGCTGCTGATGACGCTGATGGCGGGGACGGACGCGCAGCGCGCGATGGTGCAGGACGCGGTGGACCGCTGGTGGTGGCCGTCGCTGATGATGTTCGGCCCGCCGGACGGTGCGTCGCCGAACAGCGAGCGGTCGATGGCGTGGCGGATCAAGCGGCACAGCAACGACGAGCTGCGTCAGCGCTTCGTCGACATGACGGTTCCGCAGGCCGAGCACCTGGGCGTGACGCTGCCCGATCCGGCGCTGGCGTGGAACGAGGAGCGCGGCAGCTGGGACTTCGGCGAGCCGGACTGGTCGGAGCTGCAGCAGGTGATCAAGGGCCAGGGCCCGTGCAACGCGCAGCGGGTGGAGCGGCGGCGCGCCGCCCACGAGGACGGTGCGTGGGTGCGCGAGGCGGCGCTGGCGTACGCGGAGAAGCACGGGCGGAAGGAGAGCGCGCGATGAGCGGAGCGGACCGGGCGGGTTGGCCGCTGTACGAGGTGTTCGTGCGGCCGAGGCGCGGGCTGAACCACGTGCACGTGGGCTCGCTGCACGCCGCCGACGACCGGATGGCGCTGCTGGCCGCGCGTGACCTGTACACCCGGCGCAACGAGGGCGTCAGCCTGTGGGTGGTGCGGTCGGACGCGATCACCGCGTCCACCCCGGACGAGCAGGACCCGTTCTTCGCGCCGAGCGGCGACAAGGTGTACCGCCACCCGACGTTCTACGAGATTCCCGAGGACGTCCCGCACATCTGACCGACCGTCAACCGACCCGCAGGGAACGCGACATGACCGACGACCACGTGTACCTCTCGCTCGCCGAGGCCGGGCCGGAGCCGGACGGCGAGGCCCGCTGGGCGTACGGCACCGGCTTCGCCGACCCGTTGCTGGGCGTGGACGCCGAGCTGCCGGCCGGAGTCGACGGGGCCGACCTCGCGGCGTACTGCCTGATGCTCGGCGACGACGCGCTGGTGCTGGCCCAGCGGCTGATCCAATGGGTCACCCGGGCACCGGAGTTGGAGGAGGAGGTGGCGCTGGCCAACCTCGGCCTCGACCTGCTGGGGCAGGCCCGCCGGCTCCTCACCCGGGCCGGGCAGGCCGACGGCAGCGGCCGCGACGAGGACCAACTGGCGTACTGGCGCGAGGAGTCCGCCTACCGCAACGTGCGGCTGGTGGAGCTGGAGAACGGCGACTTCGCGCAGTGCGTGGCCCGGTTGCTGCTGTTCGCCACCGCGCGGGAGGAGCTGTACCGGCGGCTGGCGTCGTTCGCCGACCCGGTGCTGGCGGCCGTCGCGGCGCTCGGCGTCAAGGAGTTGGCGTACCACCGCGAGTACGCCGAGTCGTGGGTGCTGCGGCTCGGCGACGGCACCGCGTACTCGCGGGAGCGGATGCAGGCCGCGCTGGACGCGCTGTGGCCGTGGCTGGACGAGCTGTTCACCCCGCACGAGGTCGAACTGCGGCTCGGCGTCGACCCGTCGGCGCTGCGCGCGCCGGTGCTGGAGCGGCTGGCCGCGGTGCTGGGCGAGGCCACGTTGAGCGTGCCGCAGACGCTGCCGCGGGCGTTCGTCAACGGCCGGGGCGGGCGGCACGGGGTGCACACCGAGGCGCTCGGGCCGATGCTCGCCGAACTGCAGGTGGTGGCCCGGGCCCACCCGGGGGCGACGTGGTGACCACCATCACCCGGGCCTGGGAGGTCGCCGCCGCCGTGCCCGACCCCGAACTGCCCATGCTCACCCTCGCGGACCTCGGCGTGCTGGCCGAGGTCGAGGAACGGGACGGCGAACTCACCGCCTGGCTCACCCCCACGTACTCCGGCTGCCCCGCCATCGCGGAGATGGCCGCCGACGTCGCGGCCCGGCTGCACACCGCCGGGTTCCCGACGGCGCGGGTGCGGCTGCGCCTGGACCCGCCGTGGTCCAGCGACCGGATCAGTGCGGAGGGCCGCCGCAAGCTGGCCGAGGCCGGGATCGCCCCGCCCACCCGCGGCGGATCGCCGACTCCCGGCGGCCTGCTGGCACTCGGCCCGACCCGGCTGGCCGTGTCGTGCCCGCAGTGCGGCTCCACCGACACCGAGGAGCTCTCCCGGTTCGGCTCCACCGCGTGCAAGTCCCTGTGGCGGTGCCGCAGTTGCCGCGAACCCTTCGACCGGATCAAGGAGATCTGATGGCCGCCCGCCGCCCGGTGTTCCACCAACTGCCGATCGGCGCCCTGGAACGGCTCTGCGAGGACGCCGTCGCGGTGACCTTCGACGTCCCCCAGGAGCTGGCCGAGGAGTTCGCCTTCCGCCCCGGCCAGACCCTCACGCTGCGCCGGATCGTCGACGGCGTCGACGAGCGCCGCTCCTACTCGCTGTGCTCCCCGGTCGGCGGGCCGCTGCGGATCGCCGTCCGCGAGGTCCCCGGCGGGCTGTTCTCGCACTGGCTGGTGCGGCAGACCGCGGTCGGCGAGCAGGTCGAAGTCCTGCCGCCCGCAGGCGCGTTCACCGCCGACCCGGGCGAGCCCGGCGAGCACGTGCTGATCGCCGCCGGCTCCGGCATCACCCCGATGCTGTCCATCGCCGGCTCGGTGCTGGCCGGCCACCCCGACTCGCGGGTCACCCTGCTGTACGGCAACCGGCGCAGCGACACCGTGATGTTCGCCGACGAGCTGGCCGACCTGAAGGACCGCTACCTGGAGCGGTTCCAACTCGTCCACGTGCTCTCCCGGGAGAGCCGCGACGCCGAACTGCTCAGCGGCCGCCTCGACCCCGACCGGGTCAAGGCGCTGCTGGAGGCGCTGGTCGACGTCCCGGCGGTGGACCACTGGTGGCTGTGCGGCCCGTTCGGGATGGTGGCCGGCACCAAGGAACTGCTCGCCGGAGTGGGCGTCCCCGCCGAGCGGGTGCACCAGGAGCTGTTCCACGCCGAGGACGAGATCGTCGAGGAGCGGCCGGAGGAGCCGGCGGCCGACACCGACGCCAGCGAGGTCACCCTGGTTCTGGACGGTCGGGCCAGCACCCTCGCCCTTCCGCGCGACCGCTCGATCCTCGACGGCGCCCAACGCGCCCGTCCGGACCTGCCGTTCGCCTGCAAGGGCGGCGTCTGCGGCACCTGCCGGGCGCTGGTCTGCGACGGAAAGGTCGAGATGCGCCGCAACTTCGCCCTGGAGGCCGCCGAACTCGCCGCCGGGTACGTCCTCACATGCCAGGCCCGGCCGGTGTCCGACCGGGTGACCGTCGACTACGACCGCTGACCGCGGCGGCGCCCGCCGGACCGGTTCCGGGGGGTGCCGTCGCGGCCGCTCGGGCCGCCGAGCAGAATCTCCGTCATGTCAAGTGACCCCGAGGACGTCCCCGCCCCGGTCGAGGGACTGACGATCGACCAGTTCATGGCCCCGCTGCGCGCGAACATGCCGAGAGCCGGCGACTTCGGGCGCGCGGGCATCGAAGCACTGGGCAACCCCGTCCCGATGATGGTGATCAACGAGGGCGGCGAGCCGCTGGAACTGTTCGTCGAACCGATGGCCCGCGCGTACCGGCTGCAGCCCGGCGAGCAGGTCATGGTGACCTCCTACGGCGAGTGGGCCGACTACCCGTTCGAGACCGTGCACGAGCCGGGCCGGCTCACCGTGTGGGTGGTGTCCTGGTTCGGCACGGTCACCTACCGGGACGGCCGCGAGGTGCCCGTCAGCGACGAGAGCCCCGAGGACTGACCCGTTCGCAGGGCCTCAGCGGGCCACCGGCTGGGGCGAGTCGGCGTGTTCGGCGTCTCCGGCGCGGAGCAGGCGGACGACCTCGTTGACCGCGGTGCGGCCGGCGCGGTTGGCGCCGACGGTGGAGGCGGACGGGCCGTAGCCGAGCAGGTGGATGCGGGGGTCCCCGGTGACGTGGGTGCCGGTGAGCCGGATGCCGCCGCCGGGGGCGCGGAGGCCCAGCGGGGCGAGGTGGGTGAGCTCGGCGCGGAAGCCGGTCGCCCAGATGATCGCGTCGACGGGCACCTCCTCGTCGCCCCACGCCACCCCGTGCTCGGTCAGCCGGTCGAACATCGGTCGGCGGTGCAGCACGCCGAGCTGCTCGGCGCGGCGGTAGGCGACCGACGGGCCGAGCCCGGTCACCGAGACCACGCTGCGCACCGGCAGGCCCTCGCGGACCCGCTCCTCGACCTTGGCGACCACCTCGCGGCCGTACTCGGGCGTGAACGGGCCCTCATGGAAGACCGGCGGGGTACGGGTGACCCAGACCGTCTCGGCGACCGCGCCGACCTCGGACAGCACCTGGATCGCGGAGGCCCCGCCGCCGACCACCAGCACCCGCCGGCCGGCGAACTCCGCCGGTCCGCGGTAGTCCGCGTAGTGCAGCTGGCGGCCCGCGAAGCGGCCGGGGTAGCGGGGCAGGAACGGGCGGGTCCAGGTGCCCGTGGCGTTCAGCAGCGCGCGGGTCAGCCAGCGGCCCGCGTCGGTCTCCACCAGCAGCCGGCCGTCCGGCTGGTCGCGCACCGCCAGGACCTTGACCGGCCGCACCACCGGCAGGGCGTGCCTGGCCTCGTACGCGGCGAAGTAGCCGGGGACGGCGACCCGCGCCGGGGTGGCCGGGTCGGTGGCGGGCAGCTCGAAGTCCGGAAGGTCGTGGAAGCCGTGCACGGTGGCCATGGTCAGCGAGGGGGAGCGGTGCGCCCAGGCCCCGCCGGGGGCGTCGTCCGCGTCCAGCACGACGAAGCCGGTGTACGGGGCGAAGCCGCGCCGGCGCAGGTGGTAGGCGGCGGACAGGCCCGCCTGGCCCGCGCCGATCACCAGGGCGTCGACCTCGGCGGGCGCGTCGGGCGCCGTCCCGGTGAGGTCCCGCCGCGGGGCGGGGTTCCGCCGCGGGGCGGGGTTCCGCTGCGGGGCGAGGTCCTGCCGCGGGGCGAGGTCCTGCCGCGGGGCGAGGTCCTGCTGCCGGGCGATGGTTGCACCGTAAACAGTCACGAGGGTGAAACATCGGGCCGCGGCCGGGTGTTCCCCGGCAGCAGGCGGGTCGCGGCGGCGGCGAGCCGGTCCGGGCCCTTGGGGTGGAGGGCGAGGAAGAGTCGCGGCTCGGTCAGCTCCAGTTCGATCAGCGCGGGTGCACCGTCCTCGGTGCGGACCAGGTCGAGGCGGGCGTAGAGCAGCTCGCGGCGCTCCGGAACCGTCGCCAGCACCTGCTCGGCGAGCGCCAGCTGGTCGGCCTCGGGCTCGCGCGCGACGTCCGCGAAACCGCCGCCGAGCATCGGCCCGCGGCGCACCGCGTGGCTGAACTCCCCGCCCAGGAACAGCAGCGAGGTCTCGCCCTCGTCCTCCACCATCGACAGGTACGGCTGCACCATCGCGGTGCGGCCCGCGGCGGTGAGGCCGGCGATGTGGGCCAGCGCGGCGCCGTGGTCGGTGGTGCGCAGCGTGTCGCGGGCGCCCGAGGAGACCGTCGGCTTCACCACCAGCTCCGGCCAGTCGAACCCGGCCGGCTCCTCGCCGGGGGCGACCCAGGCGGTCGGCACGATCGGCACCCCGGCGGCGGCCAGCTCGCGCAGGTAGGTCTTGTCGGTGTTGCGCTCCAGCACCGGCACCGGGTTGGCCAGCCGGGTGAGCGCCGCCGTCCGCCGGGCCCAGGACAGGAAGGCGTCCCGGCGCAGGATGTAGTCCCAGACGCTGCGCACCAGCACCAGGTCGTAGCCGGTCCACTCGGCGCTCCGGTCGTCCCAGACCACCGCGTCGGCGACCACCCCCAGCCGGGCGAACGCGGCCAGCACCGGCAGCATCTCCACGTCCTCGACGCCCTGGCAGGTCGCGTACGCGACCCGGGGGGTGCGCGGGCGGACGGGGGCGGTCAGGGCGGTGCTCACGAGAGGCTCCAGGCGTCGCGCGGGATGGTCCGCAGCGAGGCTCTAATGCACCCCTGAGCAGTGTCAACCGGTATTACGTACCGTCCGACTAAATGACCGTCACAAAGTCATCTCATGACCTTCACATCATCGGACCGTTCCGCTGGTGCCCGCGTCGGTGCCCAGGTCGGTCACCAAGGCGGCGTCGAACCGCACCGGCACCCCGGCCGGGCCCTCGCGGTCAGCCGATCGGCGCGATCACCGCGGCGGTGCCGTACGCGCAGACCTCGGTGCCCACGTCCGCGGCCTCGGTGACGTCGAAGCGCATCATCAGCACCGCGTTGCCGCCACGGGCCTTGGTCTGCTCGACCAGCCGCTCCATCGCCTGGTTGCGGGTCTCCACGAGCGTCTTCGTGAGGCCGCGCAACTCGCCGCCCACCAGCGACTTCAGGCCCGCGCCGATCTGCGAGCCGAGGTGGCGCGAACGCACCGTCAGGCCGAAGACCTCGCCGATGACCCGCTCCACGCGGTGGCCCGGCACGTCATTGGTGGTGACCACCAGCACACCGCCGGCCGGGTCCTGCCCGCCGCCGAAGTCGTCCAGATTTCCCATGGGCCCCACCCTCCGGCATCCCCCGCCCCCGGCCCAAGCAGCCACGCCGGGCGCGGCCCGGACCGGTCGCCCCGGCACCTCGCGTCGGCCCAGCTCGGGCCGGTCGGACGGGTGTCCGATCGATCGGTTCCGGAGAGCTGATGGACACCGGTGCCCGGGTTTGTCAACCTTGTCGCATGGGCGAGCGAAGCGATCATCCACAGGGGCCTGGCGCGGCGGAGGAATCCGGCGCGCAGGAGATCGAGGCCACGGTGGTGCTGGGTATCCGGATCACCGACTGGCCGGCGTTGCGGGCTGCCGCGCGGGCGGCGGTCGAGGAGTTGGACTTCGCCGGGATCGATCCGGCGGGCCAGCGCGCGGAGCTGCTGCGTGAGGTCTCCGAGGACCCGAACGCGGCCCTCGGGGCACTGCTGCACCCCGACCGCCTGGTCGCCGCGATCCCCGGCATCGAGGCACTCGGCGGGACGCTGGAGATCAGCGTCACCGACGAGTTCGGGCCCGACTTCGCCGAACTCTTCCCGCTCGACGGGGACGACGGCGACACCGGCGACTGGACCCTCACCCCGCGCACCGCCTGCCTGGTGCACACCCAGCTGATCGGCCTCGCCGACGCCGCGTACGAGGACCTCGACGAGCACGGCGAGGACCCGGTCACCGTCGCCGACGAGACCGACTGGACGGTCTTCGCCCGGCTCCCGCAGCGCACCTGGAACCAGCACCGCGGCTGGCGCCGGGCCTTCGCCCGTGCCTTCGACGACCTCGCCGACGATCTTGCGCTCGGCGAGTGGCCGCTGCCGCGCAGCCTCGCCGAGGACCTGGCGCTGCGCCTCGCGCTGGCCGACGCCCGCGCCCTGCTCGGCGCCCAGCCGGAGTCGGTCGCCGACATGATGGGCGACCTGCCCGCCGACCTGTACGACTACGACTGGGACGGCTGCACCGACGAACTCTTCGGCGTCTACGGCCCGGAGGACGACGGCTCCGACCTGGACGCCGCCCAGCGCATCGACCGGTTGCTGGGCGCCACCCACCCCGAGGGCTGGTTCCTCGGGTACGAGGACGCCGAGGAACGCGACCCGGGCCGGGGCTACCGGCGCTGAACTGGCATGCTGGTGGGGTGAGCTCACCGTTCGACCTCCCCGCCGACCGTCCGTCCGCCGCGTCCGCCGCCGTGCCGGCCGGGGGTGCGCCCGGCCCGGATGCACCCGCGGCTGCTGTTGGCGCGGGGGGCGTTCCCGCGGAGGGCGTTCCCGTTCCCGCGGAGGGCGTTCCCCTTCCCGCGGTCGGCGGGCATGCCGAGGACCGGGACGCCCGGCCGCAGTTCGTGCTGCCGTTGGTGGTCCGGCTGGAGCGGGTCGACCCGCCCGGCCGGACCGACGCGCTGGAGACCTCGGCGCGGGCCGTGCTCACCCTGCTCGCCGACGAGCGGGCGGTGGACGGCGGCGAGTGGGCCGAGCGGATCGCCGCCTGGGAGGACGCCCGGATCCGCAAGGTGGTGCGGCGGGCCCGTGGCGGCGAGTGGCGCAAGGCCGGCGAACTGCCCGGCATCACCGTCACCGGCGAGAGCGCCGAGGTGCGGGTCTTCCCGCCGATCCCGCTGGACGGCTGGCCCAAGGAGCTCGCCAAGCTTCAGGTCTCCGGCACCGACCTGGACGACCCCGCGGACCCCGGCCCGGCCCCCGAGGGCGTCCCGGTGCTGTGGCTCAACCCCGAGCTGGAGATGAGCGCGGGCAAGACCATGGCGCAGACCGGCCACGCCGCCCAGCTCGCCTGGTGGCGGCTGGACGACGCGCAGCGCAAGGAGTGGGCGGACAACGATTTCCGACTGGCCGTCAGGACCGCTCCCGCCGACGCCTGGCCCGCCCTCACCGACGGCTCGCTGCCGGTGGTCCGCGACGCCGGCTTCACCGAGATCGCCCCCGGCAGCTGCACCGTCGTCGCCGACCACCCGGCGTTCCGCACCGCCTGACGCCGAGTCGGTCGGCCTTGACGCAGGGTCAGGCGGCCCGCGGCCCGGTGCGCTGTCCGGTGCTGCGCAGCTCGGCGCGGGCCAGGGCCGTGACCGAGAGCAGCAGGACGGCGGTGCCGGTCAGGGTGGCGGGCGTGAGCGGCTCGCCGAGGAAGGCGCCGGCGATGGCGGTGGCGCTGAGCGGTTCGATCAGGGCGATCACCGAGGCGGTGGCGGCCCGGATCGCGGCCGCGCCGGCGAAGTAGAGCGCGTAGGCGAGAGCGGTCGGCACGGTCGCCAGGTAGCCGAGCAGCAGCGCGGTGCCGGGCAGGTCGGCGCCGGCCGCGGGGAGCAGGCCCTCGGCGAGGCCGAACGGCAGCAGGCAGACCGCGCAGATCGCGAACGACCACAGGGTGGTGTCGGCCGGGTCGTCGGCGACGCCGGTCCGGGCGTGGTGGCGGGTGGCCAGGGTGATCGCCGCGTAGCCGGCCGCGGAGGCCAGCGCCCAGGCCAGGCCGGGCAGTTGCACGCCGGTGTCGCCGGCGCCGCCGAGCACCAGGACGCCCAGGCCGAGCAGCGCGCCCGTCACCGCCAACGCCCCGGCGCGGCCGAGCCGTTCGCCCATCAGGAGCCGGCCGCCGAGCGCCACCAGCACCGGTGCCGCGCCGAGCGTGACCACGGTGGCGACGGCCAGCCCGGTGTGCCGGACGGCCAGGAAGTAGGCGGCCTGGAAGAGCGTCAGGCCGAGGCCGTTGAGCAGGATCCGCCCGAGCCGGCCGTTCTGGGCGACCCTGCCGTTCCGGGCGGCTTGGGTGGCTCGGGCGGTCCGGCCGGCGCCGTTGCGGCGGCGCGGTGCGGTGAACGGGCGTAGCGCCAGCAGGACGGCGGCGCCGCCGAGCGAACGCCAGAAGGTCAGGGCGAGCGGGCCGAGGCCGCTGTGCCGGAACAGCAGGGCGGCGACCGCCCCGGCGGTGCCCCAGGCGGTGGCGGCGAGGGCGACGTAGAGCAGGCCCCGCCGGACGGGCAGGGCAGAGTGCAGCGTGGACACGGGCGTACTCCCGAGAAGGGCCGTCATGGTCGGTGGTCCCGAGTGCGGGCAGCACCGACCGGCCCGGGGCATCGGCCCGGGTTGGCTCAGGAAGTGGCCGGCCGCCCGCTCAGACGGCGGGAGGTGGCAGGACGCCCACGTGCATGCGGTCACTGTACGCGAGCGGGTGCGGGTGCCGGCAGCAGGTCGTCCGCCCGCTGCCGGCATCCGCGGCGCTCAGGCCGACAGGCCCACCGCGCGGGCGTAGTCGGCCAGGTCGGCCGGGTTCTCGGTGGCCAGGCCGAGGTAGCCGTCCGGGCGGACCAGGAAGAGGCCGGGGCCGTAGGCGGGGGTGCGGACGACCGGGACGGCGGCGGGGAGGTCGCGGGGGAACGGGGAGGAACAGGCCGTCCACCCGATGCCCGGCGAACAGGCCCCCGGCTACGACCCGGCCGCCCGCGCCGAACGCATCGGCCCGGCCCACCCGCTGGCCGCCGCCGCGAGCGCGGCCCTGTTCACCGACTACGACCGCCGCTTCGAACGCGGTCTCGCGATCATCGTCGCGGGCACGGCCGCACTGCGCCAGGCCTGACGGCCCGGGCACCGGGGGCGGTCAGGCCGGGTGCCCAGGTCGGCCAGCGCCAGCGGGGTCAACCGGGCCAGTGCGGTGCGGAGTTCGGAGCCGAGCAGGTAGCCGCGTTCGGCCAGGTCGGCGTCCAGAGCCTGCAGGCCGCGGGCATTGCGCGGGTCGGCGGTCGGGCGCAGTGCGCCGGGATCGACCGCGACGGCGGAGCGGCGGCGCAACAGGAAGGAACCGAGATCGAGGTCGACGGACACGTCGAAGGGAGCCGTGATGGCTCGGGGCATGCGGAAGGATCCCCCCACGGAGGACGAACAGGAGAATGCGACGGAGAGGGGGCGCGCTGCTGGTTGGCAGGGGGGAAGAGAAGGAAGCACGCCGCGGAGCCGCCCGCGACCGTCACCGTAGCCGAACCCCCGGTACGCGCCAACCGGTTATTCGCCGCCCCCGGACGGCCGTCAGCGGACGGGCGCAGGGCCGGTCAGATCACGGGTGGGCGGCCGAGGCGGGTGAGGTGCCAGGCGGTGCGCCAGCGCATGGGGCGGCGGGGCGGGCAGGGGGTGCGCAGGCCCTCGGCGAACCCGCCGAACCAGGCGGTCAGGCCGGGGAGGGAGCGGGTGCGCAGGAGGGTGAGCACGAGCCAGGTGGTGAGGTAGAGCGGGATGAGCGGCGCGGGCAGGCGGCGCTTGGCGAGCCAGACGCGGTTGCGGGCGGTGTAGCGGTGGTAGACCGCGTGGCGGGCGGGCGAGGTCTTGGGGTGCTGGAGGACCAGGGCCGGGTCGTAGTGGATGGTCCAGCCGGCGTCCACGGCGCGCCAGGCCAGGTCGGTCTCCTCGTGGCCGAAGCGGAACTCGCCCGCCCACAGGCCGGTCTGACGGAGCATCGGGACGGAGAACGCGTGCCCGCCGCCGAGGAAGGACGTCACCTGCCCGGCCCGCATCGGATCGCCCGCCCGCAGACGGGGTACGTGGCGGCGCTGGGTCTCGCCGTGCTCGTCCGCGATCCGGAACGCCAGGATGCCCAACTCGGCGTCGGCCGCGTAGCGTTCGGCCACGCGGCGGAAGACGTCGGCGGCGATCAGCAGCCCGTCGTCGTCCAACTCCACGACCACGTCGACGTCTCCCGCGTCCAGCAGCGCCTGCAGCCCGACGTTGCGCGCGCCCGGGCAGCCCGGGTTGTCGGCGAGCGGGAGCTTCTGCGCGGGGTGGTCGACGTCGGTCAGCGGGGTGGCGCTGCCGACCAGCACGACCCGCGCGGCCGGGACGTCCTGCCGGTCCACCGAGTCCAGCAGCGCGGCGAGTTCGCGGGGGCGGTTGCCCATGGTGACGATCACGACGCCGATCCGTGGTGCGCTCATACGGGACTCCGGTGGTACGGGGACGACTGGTGCGGGGCCGATGCTAGCGCCGCCAGGCCACCAGGCCATGGGGGCGTCGGCGGCCAGGGCGTCCGACGCCGGTTCAGGCCGGGTAGGCGTGGGTCTGGGTGGCCTTGACGGCGGCCCAGACCCGGGCTCCGGGGGTGAGGTCGAGGTCGGCGGCGGCGGTGGGGGTGAGGTCGGCGGCGAGGGGGAGGGGGCCGGCGAGGTCGACGCGGATGCGGTCGCCGTGCTGGTCGAGGCCGGCGACGGTGGTGAAGAAGAGGTTGCGGGCGCTGGTCTCGGGCCGGTGGCGGTGCAGGGTGACCGCGGCGGGCGGGAAGGCGACGAACGCGGGGCCGTGCAACTCGTCGTCGGTGGCCAGCACCTGGCCGTCGGGGAGGGTGACCTGGCGGCCGTCGGCGGTGCCCTGGTAGAGGTTCAGGCCGACCAGCCGGGCGATGTAGTCGGTGCGCGGCCGACGGGCCACCTCGGCGGGGCGCCCGGTCTGTACGACGTGGCCGTCCTCGATCACGACGAGGCGGTCGGCGAGCACCATGGCGTCCAGCGGGTCGTGCGTGACCAGCACCGCGACGGCCTCGAACTCGGCTAGGTGGCGGCGCAGTTCGGCGCGGACCTCGAGGCGGGTGCGGGCGTCCAGCGCGGCCAGCGGCTCGTCCAGCAGCAGCAGTCGGGGCCGGACGGCCAGGGCGCGGGCGAGCGCGACGCGCTGGGCCTGGCCGCCGGAGAGCCGGCCGGGGCGGGTGCCGGCGTGCTCGGCGAGGCCCATCTTTTCCAGCCAGGGGAGCGCCTCGGTGCGCGCGGCGGCGCGGCGAAGTCCCTGGCAGCGCAGGCCGAACGCCACGTTGTCGAGCGCCGACAGGTGCGGGAAGAGCAGGTAGTCCTGGAAGACCACGCCGATCGGCCGCCGCTCGGCGGGCACGAACAGGCCGGTGGACGGCGAGTCCAACGGGGCGCCGTCGAGCCGGAGATGGCCGTCGGTGAGCGGGAGCAGCCCGGCGAGGGCGCGCAGCGCGGTGGACTTGCCGGCGCCGTTCGGGCCGAGCAGGGCGAGCACCTCGCCCGGGTGCGCGGCGAGTCCGACGTCGAGGGTGAACGGGCCGCGGGTGACCCGCAGTCGGGCGTCCAGGGAGGGGGTGGTCACGGTGTGGACATCCAGCGGTCGCGCAGCCCGGCGAGGACGGCGATGGAGACGGTGAGCAGCACCAGGCTGAGGGCGATCGCGGCCTCGGGGTCGGACTCCATGGCGAGGTAGACCGCGAGCGGCATGGTCTGGGTCCGGCCCGGGAAGTTGCCCGCGAAGGTGATGGTGGCGCCGAACTCGCCGAGCGCGCGCGCCCAGGCGAGCACCGCGCCCGCACCGATGCCGGGGGCGACCAGCGGCAGGGTGACCCGGCGGAAGGCGGTCAGCCGGGAGGCGCCGAGGGTGGCGGCGGCCTCCTCGTAGCGCGGGTCGGCGGCGCGCAGCGCGCCCTCGACGCTGATCACCAGGAACGGCATGGCGACGAACGCCTCGGCGAGCACCACGCCCGCGGTGGTGAACGGCAGGGTCAGGCCGAACGCCGAGTCCAGCCAGCGTCCGACGATGCCGTTGCGGCCGAGCACCAGCAGCAGGGCGACGCCGCCGACCACCGGCGGCAGCACCAGCGGCAGGGTGACCAGCGCCCGCACCAGCCGGCGGCCGGGGAACTCGGTGCGGGCCAGCAGCCAGGCCAGCGGCACGCCGAGCAGCAGCGAGACGCCGGTGGCGGCGGTGGCGGAGAGCAGCGAGAGCTTCAGCGCCTGCCACACCTCGGCGCTGGTGAGCAGCTCCGGCAGGGCGCTCCACGGGGCCCGGACCAGCAGTCCGAGCAGCGGCAGCACCAGGAAGGCGAGCCCCGCGAGCGCGGGCAGCAGCAGCGCGACGGGGGTGCGGGAGGTCCCCCGGGGCCGCCGCCGGCCCCGGGGGTGTGGTGCGGTGGTGGTACGGGCGGTGCTCACGGCGCCTGGAAACCGGCCTGGGTGAGCACGTTGCGGGCGTCCGCGGAGTTGACGTAGCCGAGGAAGGCGGCGGCGCCGTCCGCGTTGGGGGCCTTGGCGAGCGTGGCGATCGGGTAGTCGTTGACCGCCTGCGCGGCCTCCGGGAAGTCGACGCCGTCGATCTTCGCGGCGTCCGCCTTCACGTCGGTCTGGTAGACCAGCGAGGCGTCCACCTCGCCGAGTTCGACCTTGGTGAGGGCGCCCTTGACGTCCTGCTCCAGGGTGACCGGGGTGAGGTTGACGCCGGCCGCCTTGAGCGCGGTCTGTGCGGCGGCGCCGCACGGCACCTCCTTGGCGCACAGCGCGGTCTTGACGCCGGCCAGGTCCTTCAGCCCGGTGATGTGCTTGGGGTTGCCCTTGGGGACGGCGATCTCCAGGGTGTTGCGGACGAACACCTTCGGGTCGCCGCCGGCGAGCTTGGCGTCGGTGACGGTCTTCATGGTGGCCGGGCTGGCCGCGGCGAAGACGTCGGCTGGCGCGCCGGAGACGATGCTCTGCGCGAGGGCCGAGCTGCCGCCGAAGTTGAAGGTCACCTTGGTGCCCGGGTAGGCCGCCTCGAAGCGCTTGCCCAGCTCGGTGAAGGACTCCTTCAGCGAGGCCGCCGCGAACACCGTCACCGTGCCGGTCACCTTGGGAGCGGACGGGGCGGACGAGCCCGCCGCGGAGGTGCCGGTGCCGCCGCTGCTGCTGCAGGCGGTCAGGCCGGCCGCGAGGACGAGGACGGCGGAGGCGGCGAGGAGGCTTCTGGCGCTGCGCATGGGCGGTTTCCCCTGGTCGAGACGGAGGCGGAGGCTGAGTCGAATCCGGTGGAGACGGTGTGATCATAGTGCCGCAGCTGCGGGGCCCAGGACTGCTGTCTCATCGCACAAGCGAGCTTAAGCGGAACTTAAGGGCCGCATGTGCAATAGCTCAAGCGTCCGTTCCGGCCACCGAGGCTACCCTCGCCACGAGCCGCCGCCCAGGTGATACTGACGAGTAGTCAGCGAACCCTTCGCGCACGGGGGTTCGACCGCTGGAGGAGGGGGTTCCATGACGACTGCCACCCGAGTGCCCGGCCCGCCCGGACTGCCGCTGATCGGCTCGCTGCTCGACCTGAAGCGCGACGCGCTGGCCACCTACCTCGCGGCCCGGCGCGACCACGGCGACGTGGTGCGGCTGTGGGCCGGCCCGCCCGGCCTGCGCGTCGAGGTCTACATGGTCTTCTCGCCCGAGGGCGCCCAGCAGGTGCTGGCCGCCGACTCGGCCAACTTCCGCAAGGACAACGTCTTCTACGGCGAGATCCGGCAGAGCTTCGGCAACGGCCTGCTCACCTCCCAGGACGAGGACTACCTGCGCCAGCGCCGCCTGGTGCAGCCGCTGTTCACCCGCCGCCGGGTCGACAACTACGCCGAGGCGATCGCGGTCGAGGCCGATTCGCTGGTCGAGCGCTGGGCCAAGCTCCCGGACGGGCAGGTGGAGGCCGCCGACGAGATGTCCCGCTTCGCGCTGCGCACGGTGGCCCGGATCCTGTTCGGCCAGGACGTCGAGCAGGCCGTGGAGACCGTGCACACCAGCTTCCCGGTGCTCGGCTCCTTCGTCCGGGGCCGCGGCATGTCCCCGGTCCGGCTGCCCCGCGAGTGGCCGCTCCCCGGCCACCGCGAGGCGCTGGAGGCCGAACGCCGGCTGTACGCGGTCTGCGACGAGATCATCGCGCGCCGCGCCGCCGACGGCGCCGCCGAGGGCGGCGAGGACCTGCTCAGCCTGCTGACCGAGGCCCGGGACGAGGACGGCACCCGGCTGGACGCCACCGAACTGCGCGAGCAGGTGCTGATCTTCCTGCTGGCCGGCCACGAGACCACCGCCACCTCGCTGACCTTCGCCCTGCACCTGCTCGGCAAGCACCCCGAACAGCAGCGGCTGGCCCGCGAGGAGGCCGACCGGGTCCTGGGCGGCGGCCGCCGTCCCACCGCCGAGGACTACCCGAAGCTCCCCTACCTGACCCAGGTGCTCAAGGAGGCGATGCGGCTCTTCCCGGCCGCCCCGTCGATCGGCCGCCGCGCCGTCAAGGCCACCGTGATCGGCGGCGTGGAGATCCCGGCCGGCGCGGACGTCCTGGTCTCCCCGTACGTGACGCAGCGTCACCCCGCGCACTGGGAGGACCCCGAGCGCTTCGACCCGGAGCGGTTCACCCCCGAGCGGGAGGCGCAGCGCCACCGCTACGCCTGGTTCCCGTTCGGCGGCGGCCCGCGGGCCTGCATCGGGCAGCACTTCTCGATGCTGGAGTCGGTGCTGGCGCTGGGCGTGCTGCTGCGGGAGTTCGAGGTCGAGGCGATCGACCAGGAGGTCCCGCTCGGGCAGGGCATCACCCTGGAGACACACGGCCCGGTCCGCCTGCGGCTGACCCGGCGCTAGGGCTTCGAACGCCCGCTGCCCGCGCCGGGGTTCCGGGGCGGGCAGCGGGTGGATGGGCGGGTCAGGAGCGCGTGACCGGGGCGAGGCAGAGGGTGTAGGTCGTGCGGCCGCCCTTGACCACGTAGCTGGCGTCGGTCTGCGGGTACGGCTTGCAGGCGGCGTCGTCGGCGTTCTCGGTGCGGCCGACGATCCGGTACTGGGCGTCCGAGCCGCCGCAGTCGACCACCTTGACGTCCGGCATCAGGACGCTGCCGCTGTTGCGGACGCAGTCGCCGACGTCCGCGTAGTCCGGGTCGCCCTGGGAGACCAGGACGATCGCGCCGACGATCAGGACCGGCGCGAGCAGGCCGGCGATCTCCGGCCGCAGGTACAGCGGCTTGCCCGGCTGCTTCGGCGTGCCGGCGGCACCCGGGAGCGGGGGCGCCAGGCGGCGGATCCGGCGCATCGCCACCAGGTTGGAGATCAGCGCGAACGGGTTGAACAGCAGTGAGCCGATGCTCCACCAGCCCTGCCACAGGCTGTCGGCGCTCATCTCCCGGACGGACGCCGTTCCGCAGTCGCGGCAGAACGGGCCGCGGAGCTTCAGGAACTTCATGATGACCAGGAAGCCGATGTGGCCCCGGACGGTCACGTCCACGGCGGGCGTCGAACCGCAGAAGCGGCAGGAGAGTTCGGGTGCCGGGTCGGAGGCCGGGCCGGCGACGATCGCGTCGGCGGCAGGCGGGGACGACGGCGAAGGTATGGACAAAGAGGATCCTCTGCGGAAGCGGTACGGCGGTGAGCAGGCGGATGCTATCGGCCGCCGCAGACCGTGCGACAGCGAATATTCCCTCGTCAGCGGGCTCCTGACGCCCCGTGGCGATCTCCGGCACACCACACGGACAGACCACTCCGGGCCATTTGAGCACAATCTCCCCATACTGCGGGGTGCTTTTCACATCTTCCGGTGACCATCTCTCAACTCTGGGTAGCGTCCAGCCCATCCGAGACCGAAAGAGCATGGGCAGGTGGCATATGTCACCCGCCGTCGGAGGCACCCGATGGGAACGATGAACCACTTCAGTTTCGGCTGGATCACACCGACGCTCTCCTACCTGATGGCCTGCGCCGGTGCCGCGCTCGGCCTGCGCTGCACCCTGCGCGCCCTCACCGCCACCGGCGCCGCGCGGCGCAACTGGCTGCTCACCGCGGCCGCCGCCATCGGCTCCGGGATCTGGACCATGCACTTCGTCGCCATGTTCGGCTTCACCGTCGACGGCACCGAACTGCGCTACGACGTCCCGCTGACCGTCCTCAGCCTGCTGGTCGCGATCGCCGTGGTCGGCCTCGGCGTCTTCGCCGTCGGGTACGGGCCGCACCGCGGGCGCGGCCTGCTGCTCGGCGGCCTGACCACCGGCGTCGGGGTCGCCGCGATGCACTACCTCGGGATGTCCGCCGTGCGGATCCACGGACACCTCGCGTACCGGCCCGGGACGGTCGCGCTGTCGGTGCTGATCGCGGTGGCCGCCGCGACCGCCGCACTGTGGGCCGCCGTCACCATCCGCAACGTGTTCGCGGCCGGCGCCGCCTCGGCGGTGATGGGCATCGCGGTCAGCTGCATGCACTACACCGGCATGGCCGCCGTGCAGGTCCACATGGTGCCCGCCCGCAGCGACCTCGGCGGCGCCACCCCGATGCAGTTCATCTTCCCGCTCGCGGTCGGCCTCGGCTCCTTCCTCTTCCTCACCTCCGCCTTCGTCGCGCTCTCCCCGACCGCGCAGGAGCGCGCCGCCTACCGCGAGGCCGGCGAGATCGCCGTCGAGGACCTCGGCCGCGCCGCCTGACGGACCGTCGCACGCCGGCCGACGGCACGTCACCGCGCAGCACCCCGGACCAGACCGCCTGACGAAACGTCACTGCACCCCGGAGCCCACCCCGAAAGGCCGCCCCCACGATGCGCCCAAGCCGAGGCACCTCCCGCAGCGGACCGCCCGCCCCCAGCACCTCCCGCGGCCCCGCCCGCTCCGGACCGGGCACCCCGCGCCGCGGCGCCCACGCCGGACCGCCCGCCCGGGAGACCGCCGTGCGGTCCGACGTCCCCGGCCCCCGCCTCGGGCTGCGCCCGCGCACCGTGCGCGCCAAGATCGTCGCGGTGCTGATGGTCCCGGTGATCTCGGTGATGGCACTGTGGTCGTTCGCCACCATCACCGCCGCCGGGGACGTCTGGGACCTGCTGCGGATCAAGGACGTCGACGCCACCGTCCGCACCCCCGTCGACCGCACCGTCGCCGCCCTGCAGGCCGAACGCACCGCCGCCGGACAGCTACTGGCCGGACCCGGCGCCACCAGGGAGGCCGAGCTGCGCAGCGCGGCCGGCGCCACCGACCGGGCCGCCGCGCCGCTCGTCCTCGCCGACGGCTACAACCGGGCCGACGCCGAGGGCCTCGGCGCCGAGGCCGCCGCCCGGCTCGACCAACTCGGCCGGGCCGTCGCCGGGTTGCCCGCCCTGCGGGAGCAGCTGTTCGCCCGGACCGCCGCCTGGGCCGACGCCTACGCGACCTACACCACCGCCGTCGACGACGCGCTCGCCGTCACCGGCTCGCTCGGCGGACTCCAGGACCACCGGGTCGCCGCCGACGCCCGGGTGCTCCTGGAGTTCGCCCGCTCCCGCGAACTGCTCGCCCGCGAGGACGCGTTGCTGCGCGCCGCCGTCGCCTCCGGCCGGCTCGCCGACGAGCAGCAGCGCGAGTTCACCGCCGCCGCCTACGCCCGCCGCCAGTTCGAGCAGACCGCCGCGCGCGACCTGCCGAGCGCGGACCGGGCCGCCCTCGCCACCGTCACCGGCGGCGCCGACTACCAGGAACTCCAGCGCTACGAGGACGCGGTGCGCACCGCCGCCGACGGCCGCGCCGCCCTCGCCGCCGTCCCCGCCGACCGGTGGAACCTGGCCGCCGACGCCGTCGCCCGCGCGCTGGCCGGCATCGAGCAGCAGGCCGGGGCAGCCGCCGCCGAACGCTCCGACCCGTACGCGCTCGGCCTGTTCAGCACCTCCGGCACCGCCGTGCTGCTCGGCCTGCTCGCGGTGATCGGCTCACTGCTGGTCTCGGTGCAGATCGGCCGCGGCCTGGTCACCGAACTGCAGGGCCTGCGGAACTCCGCGCTGGAGCTCGCCGGACGAAAACTCCCCGCCACCATGCGGCGGTTGAGGTCCGGCGAGGAGGTCGACGTGGAGCGCGAGGCACCGCTGCGCCCGCACGGCGCGGACGAGATCGGGCAGGTGCACCGCGCGCTCGACACCGTCCAGCGGGCCGCCGTCACCGCGGCGGTGGAACGCGCCGAGGTGCTCTCCGGCGTCTCCGGGGTGTTCGTCAACCTGGCCCGCCGCAGCCAGGTCTTGGTGCACCGTCAACTCACCCTGCTGGACGCGATGGAGCGGCGCACCGAGGACCCCGCCGAGCTCGACGACCTGTTCCGGCTCGACCACCTCACCACCCGGATGCGCCGCCACGCCGAGGGCCTGATCATCCTCTCCGGTGCCGCGCCCGGCCGGGCCTGGCGCAAGCCCGTCCCGCTCACCGACGTGGTGCGGGCCGCCGTCGCCGAGGTCGAGGAGTACCCCCGGGTCGAGGTCCACCGGATGCCCGACGCCGCCGTCACCGGCCCCGCCGTCGCCGACCTCACCCACCTGGTCGCCGAACTCGTCGAGAACGCCACCGGGTTCTCCCCGCCGCACACCAAGGTCCTGGTCCGCGGCGAACTCGTCGGCAACGGCTACGCGGTGGAGATCGAGGACCGCGGCCTCGGGATGGGCCCCGAAGCACTCGCCGACGCCAACCGGCGGATCGAGGCCAGCGAACAGGTCGACCTCTTCGACAGCGACCGCCTCGGCCTGTTCGTGGTCAGCCGGCTCGCCAAGCGCCACGGCGTCAAGGTCGCGCTGCGGCCCTCCGCGTACGGCGGCACCACCGCCGTCGTGCTGCTGCCGACCGAGATGCTCGACCTGCGGCCGAGCGAACCCGCCGTCCTGGAAGCCGAGTTGGCACCCGGGCCGGTGCCGCCCGCACCTGTTCCGCCCGCACCTGTTCCGCCAGCACCCGTGCCGCCCGCGCCGGTGCCGCCCACGTCCGTGCAGCCCAGGTCCGTGCCGCTCGCGCCGACGGCGGTGCCGTCGCAGCGCGTCGACGTGCCGACGCCGCCGGCTCCCGCGCAGGCGTTGCCGTCGATCGCGGTGCCCGCCGCCGGTGAGGACGAACTCCCGCGCCGGGTACGGCAGGCCAGCCTCGCCCCGCAACTGCGCGAGGCCCCCGAACCGCCCGCGCCCGGGCAGCGCCCCGCCGGGCCCGTCGACCGCGACCCCGAGCGGGCCCGCGACGCCATGGCCGCCTTCCAGCGCGGCTGGGCGCGCGGCAGCGCCCCCGCCCCGCACTCCGAGAACCGAGGAGACGCCCGATGATCGGCACCACCCACCCCACCGGCGAACTCAACTGGCTGCTCGACGAGTTGGTCGCCCGCACCGCCCAGGTCCGGTTCGCCGTGGTGCTCTCCGCCGACGGGCTGTCGATGGGCCACTCCACCGGCCTCAGCCGCGAGGACGGCGAGCACCTGGCCGCCGTCGCCTCCGGCTTCCACAGCCTCGCCAAGGGCGCCGGGCGGCACTTCGAGGCGGGCGAAGTACGACAGACCATGGTCGAGTTGGAGCACGGCTACCTGTTCGTCGCGGCCGCCGGACAGGGCACCTGCCTGGCCGTCTTCGCCACCTCCGACGCCGACCTCGGCCTCATCGCCTACGAGATGGCCCGCCTGGTCCGCCGGGTCGGCGAACACCTGCACGCCGCACCCCGCAGTCCCTACCAGGGGTGACCCCGTGGCCTACCCGCCCCGCCGCTACCTGCCCGGCTCCCCGTTCGGCTACCCGCCGCCACCCGACCGCCCGGTCCAGTGGTACGACGAGGACGCCGGGCCGATGGTCCGCCCGTACGCCGTCACCAAGGGCCGCACCCGCCCCGGCCAGGCCTTCGACCTGATCGCGCTGGTGGTCACCGACGTCGCCGACCCCGCCGCGCTGCCGATCGGCCCGGAACAGACCGCCATCCTCACCCTGTGCCGGGGCAACGCCCTCTCGGTCGCCGAACTCGCCGCCGAGACCGACCTGCCGGTCGGCGTGGTCCGCGTCCTGCTCGGCGACCTCCTCGACGCCGACCACATCCGGGTCAGCCGACCCGTCCCACCGGCCCTGCTCCCCGACGAGCACATCCTCCAGGAGGTCATCAATGGACTCCGCGCTCTCTGACGCGCTCGCGCTGAAGATCCTGGTCGCGGGCGGCTTCGGCGTCGGCAAGACCACGCTGGTCGGCGCGGTCAGCGAGATCAAGCCGCTGCGCACCGAGGAACAGCTCACCGCGGCCGGCCGGCACGTCGACGACCTCGGCGGGGTCGAGCGGAAGACGACCACCACGGTGGCGATGGACTTCGGCCGGATCACCATCCGCGAGGGCCTGGCCGTCTACCTCTTCGGCACCCCCGGGCAGGACCGCTTCTGGTTCCTCTGGGACGAACTCGCCCAGGGCGCCCTCGGCGCGGTCGTCCTCGCCGACACCCGCCGCCTCACCGACTGCTTCCCCGCCGTCGACTTCTTCGAGCACCGCCGCATCCCCTTCGTGGTCGCCGTCAACCACTTCGCCGGCACCCGCGACTTCCGACCCGTCGAGGTCTCCCGCGCCCTCGACCTGGACTCCGAGACCCCGGTGGTGGTCTGCGACGCCCGCGAGCGGGCCTCCGGCAAGCAGGTGCTCATCCGCCTGGTCGAGCACGCCGGGAAGGTGCACTCGGCGCGGCTGCTGGCCCAGGCCAGAAGCTGACGGGGCGTCAGCTGACGCACTCCACGTGCGGCGGCTCGGACTGGTCGGCCTGGTGCCGGGCGATCGCCCGGAGCCAGGAGGTGAGACGGGAGGCGACCGGCCAGGAGTTCAGCGGCTGCGCGTGGACGGCGTCGGCGAGGGCGGCCCGAATGCCGTCGCTGACGGTGAAGGCGCCGTGGCCGAGGACGTGACTCACGGAGCCTCCCTCGACCCGCACGGTCCGGACCCACATGCCGCTGATGTCGCTGAGGTAGCGGGCCGCGTCGTGGGCACGGGCGGACGGGGCCTCACGTGCGCGGGCGCAACAGGCGTTCCGCCACGGCCAGGTTGAGCAGCCAGGCGGCCCAGGCACCGCTGACGTACGCCTGCTCGAAGGGGACGCCCGCCGCGCCGAGCAGCATCAGCCAGAGGCGGAAGGTGACGCCGGTGAAGATCAGGGCGTAGCAGCGCACCATCCAGACCCGGTGGCGGGCGATCCGGCCGCGCCGGGCGGCGGTCACGCCGAGGGTGACGGTGGTGAGCACGCCGACGGCGAGGGCGGCGAAGCCCAGTGGGGCGGCGGGGCGGAACAGGCCGTACGGGGTGAGCAGGAGGCCGCCGACACCGGTGGCGGCGGCGAACAGGGCGAAGAGCCGGCCGAGGACGCGGTGGACGGCGGGGCGGCGGGCGCGCAGCCGGGGCAGGAACTGGCAGGGGCCGAGCAGCAGCGCGCCGGTGCCGCCGCCGATGTGGAACAGCAGCGGGACCTCGTGCGCGAGGTAGGTGTCGCGCTGCTCCGGGAGGAAGGAGTCCGGGTCGAGCGCGAAGTAGCGGGCGGACAGCAGGGCGATCGCCGCGGCGAGCAGGAAGACGACGCCGAGACCGACGCGGTGGCGGGGCAACAGCCGTGGGGCGGTGGGGATTTCCATGCCGCCGACGCTAGGGACGGCGCGCCGCCGGCGGCGTCCCCGCAGCGGGGTCGGCCGGCGTACCCCCGCTGGGGTAGCGACCCGGAGCGCACCCGGAGAAACCCCCGAGAACCGGCGCCGCGGGCACGGGCGCTGGCTAGCCTCGCAGCGGCAGACCCCGAAGACCCGAGGACGGGCCCATGCACCCCACCCCCGCCGCTCCCGGCCCGGCCGTCCGGCTCGGCCCCGCCGGGCGGGAGCGGCTCGCCGACACCGTCCCCGCCGTCGCCCTGCTCGCCGCCATGCTGGTCGAACGGTTCGGCGCCGCCGAGCGGATCGGCGCCCGGATGCCCGCGGCGCTCGCCCTCACCGCCGTGCTGACCGCGGCCGTCGCGCTGCGCCGCCGCGCCCCGCTGGCCGCGTACCTGGTGGGCACCGCCGCGCTCGCCGCCGAGTCGCTGGCGGTGCTGCCCAGCCCGGTGTCGCCGTACGCCAACCTGCTCGGCGCGTACGCGCTGGGCCGGTACGCCGGGCGGGGGCGGGCGCTGTTCGGGCCGCCGATCGTGGTGGCCGGGATGGCCGGGTACTTCACCGGCGCGCAGGAGGCCGCCCCGGTGCTCCCGATCGGGGTGCTGACGGTGTGGCTGGCCGCCTGGGCGTTCGGCTACGCCACCGCCCACCGGCTCGCCGCGCAGGCCGCCGAGCGCAGCCGGGCCCGTCGGCTGCTGCTCGCCGAGGAGCGGACCAGGATCGCCCGCGAGGTGCACGACCTGCTCGGCCACTCGCTCACCCTGATGCTGGTGCAGGCCGGCGCCGCCCGCCGTGTGCTCGACCGGACGCCCGAACGCGGCCGCGAGCTGCTCGGCGAACTGGAGCGCACCGGACAGGACGCGCTCGGCGAACTCGACCGGGTCCTCGGCCTGTTGCGCGGCAGCGACGGCGGCGGCGACAGCGGCACCGCATCCGGCACCGCGTCCGGCGACGACACGGCCGCCGAGCCGGGACTGGCCGAACTGCCGCGGCTGGCCGGGCGAATGGCGCAGGCCGGACTGGAGGTGACGGTCCGGCACACCGCCGAGCTGCCCGCCGACCTCGACCGCTGCGCCTACCGGATCGTCCAGGAGGCGCTCACCAACACTCTGCGCCACTCCGGCGCCGCGCGGGCCGCGGTGTCGATCGGCCGGGCGGGCGCCGCCGCGGTGGTGGAGGTCCGCGACGACGGCGCCGGACCGCCGGACGGCTACCGCCCCGGACGCGGCCTGCGCGGCATCGCGGAACGCGCGGCCAGGTTCGGCGGGGCCGTCGACCACGGCGCCGGCGGACACCTGCCCGGTGAGCACGGCGGCTTCCGACTGCGCGTCACCTTCCCGCTCGGGAAGGGCTGATGAGCCCGGCCGGCGCGGGCCGGCCCGTGCGAGTGCTGCTCGCGGACGACGACCCCCTGCTGCGCGCCGGACTCGCCGTGGTGCTGGAGAGCGCGGAGGGCATCGAGATGGTCGGGCAGGCCGCCGACGGCCTGGAGGCGGTGGGGCTGGCCCGGCGGCTGCTGCCCGACGTGGTGCTGATGGACGTCCGGATGCCCGGCTGCGACGGCGTCACCGCGACCGCCCGGCTGGCCGGACTCGGGCCGCGGGTCCTGGTGCTGACGACCTTTCACCACGACGCGTACGTCTGGGGCGCGCTGCGTGCCGGGGCCGCCGGGTACCTGCTGAAGCGGGCCTCGCCGGAGCGGCTGATCGACGCGGTGCGGGCGGTCGCGGCGGGCGAGGCGGCGCTGGACCCGGCGGTCACCCGCGACCTGCTCGGCCACCTGCTCGAGCGCCCCGACCCCGTACCCCCGCCCGCCGAGGGCCCGCTGGCGGCGCTCACCGCCCGTGAGCGCGAGGTGCTGCGGCTGGCCGCCGAGGGCCACCCCAACGCGGAGATCGCCGCGCTGCTGCACCTCGCCGAGTCGACCGTGAAGACCCACGTGAAGCGGATCCTCGGCAAGCTCGGCGCCCGCGACCGCTCGCAGGCGGTCGCCGCCGCGTACCGGCTCGGCCTGATGGACCGGCGGCCGCCCGCCGCCGGGCGCGACGCTCCGTGACCGACGGGATGTCAGGGCGGCGACCGCGGGCGGTCGTACATTGAAAAGATGATCGTCGAGAACGGTTCGCAGCCGGCGCGGCCGCCGGGGTACGGGTGGGGGCCGTCGGGCCGCCGGCTGGCCGCGGAGGGCCGGTGGCCGGAACTGCTGGCGCGGTTCCGGACGGCCCGCGCGCTCGGCGACCCGCTGGCCGGACCGCTCGGTCACCTGGTCGCGTACGGCGCGCCCGCACTCGTCGGGGTCGGACTGTTCGAGTACGACGGCGGGCCGGGCGCGCCGGCCACCGCCGGGGACCACGACGCCGGTCCGCTGTGGGAGGTGCTGGCCACCCGGCACCCCTGGTGGCGGCTGGACGGGCTGCTCACCGCGCCGCCGATCCGGCGGCTGGTCCGGCACACCCGGGTGCTGCTCGGCGAGGAACTGCCCGCCGGCACCGACGAGGTGGGGGTGCCCTACGGCCTGCGCCCCTGGGAGGAGGGCGGCTGGGAGCCGGAGACCCGGGTCCGCGAGTACCTGCCGGCCGGCGGCGCCCGCCGCGCCCTGCACGCCGTCCCGCCCACCCGCGAAGGCCTGACCGTCATCGAACTCCCTTATCCAGGGCAGCGGTTGATCGGCCAGACGGCGACCAGGCTGCTGGCCGGGCTGGCCGGCTGGACCGCCGCCGTGTGCGTCCGCGGCCGGGCCGCCGACGCCGCCGCGCAATTCGTCCCGGCCGGGCGGGTGACCGGCGGCGAGCTTCCGTTCGCCGCCGCCTACCCCGCGCTGGTCCACCTCGCGTCCGCCCGCCCCGACCGCGGGGCCGCGCAGGGCCGGCTCGCCGTCTGGCAGGTGCTCGCCGCGATGACCGGCGAACGCCACCCCGCCCGGACCGAGGTCGAAGCCCTGGTGGCCCGGCTGCGCTGCCTGGCCTGGACCGACCCCGCCGACGAACTCTGGCCGGTCCACCTCGCCGTCGAGGACCCCGCCACCGGCCTGGCCTGGGCGCTCTCCGGCAGCACCGCCGACCCGTGCTGAGCGGCCGTCGACGAGCGGGGAGCGGGCGCAGACGCGCGACCCCCGTCCTCGCAGGGGGGTGAGGACGGGGGAGCCGGGGGGCGAGGGCGCGTCAGGCCGTGTGCTCGACCGCGGGGGCGGCGGGCTGGGCCGGGACGTGGGGCACGTCGTGGCCGACCTCGGCGGCCTCGTCGAACGGGAGCTCGCCGGCGAGGACCGCGGCCATCCGGGTGCGGTCCAGCTCGCCGGTCCAGTGCCCGATCAGGACGGTGGCGGCGGCGTTGCCCGCGAAGTTGGTGAGCGCGCGGGCCTCGGACATGAAGCGGTCGATGCCGACGATCAGGCCGACGCCGTCCACCAGGGCCGGCTTGTGCGACTGCAGGCCGCCGGCCAGGGTCGCCAGGCCCGCGCCGGTGACACCGGCCGCGCCCTTGGAGGCGATCACCATGAAGAGCAGCAGGGAGAGCTGCTCGCCGATCGACATCGGCTTGTCCATCGCCTCGGAGATGAAGATCGACGCCATGGTGAGGTAGATCGCGGTGCCGTCCAGGTTGAAGCTGTACCCGGTCGGGACGGTGATGCCTACCACCGGGCGGCTGACGCCGAGGTGCTCCATCTTGGCGATCAGACGGGGCAGCGCGCTCTCCGAGGAGGAGGTGGACAGGATCAGCAGGAACTCGCGGCCCAGGTAGCGCAGCAGGGTGAAGACGTTGACCCCGGCGGCCAGCCGCAGCAGCAGGCCGAGCACCACGACCACGAACAGCACGCAGGTCACGTAGAAGCCGACCATGATCACCGCGAGGCTCTTCAGCGCGGCGGTGCCGGTCGCGCCGACCACCGCGGCCATCGCGCCGAAGGCGCCGATCGGGGCCACCCACATGATCATCGACATCACCTTGAACACCAGCTTCTGCAGGTGCTCCACCCCGCGCAGCACCGGGGCGCCGACCGCGCCCATGCCCTGCAGCGCGAAGCCGACCAGCAGCGCCACCAGCAGGGTCTGCAGCACCTGCCCCTGGGTCAGCGCCGAGACCAGGGTGGTCGGGATGACGCCGAGCAGGAAGTCCGCGGTGGAGGCGGCTCCGCCCGCCGCGGCCTGCGCGTGGCCGGACTTGGCCAGCGCGGCGGTCAGGTGCAGGCCGCTGCCCGGCTCCAGCAGGTTGCCGACCAGCAGGCCGATGCCGAGCGCCACGGTCGAGGTGGCCAGGAAGTAGCCGAGGGCCAGGCCGCCGACCCGGCCGACCTTCGCGGCCTTGGTGACCGACCCCACGCCCAGCACGATGGTGCAGAAGATCACCGGGCTGATCATCATCTTGATCAGGTTGACGAAGCCGGTGCCCACCGGCTTCAGCTCCACCGCGAACTTCGGCGCGGCCAACCCGACCACGATGCCCGCGACCACCGCGGCGATCACCGCCAGGTACAGGTAGTGGGTGCGATCGGCCCTTCTCGACCCGGTCGACGTCATGGTGCGGCTCCTTCGCCGTGCAAGTCCTCGCGCCCTCGGGGGGAAGGGCGCCCGGCCCTGGGTGGTGGGCCGGGCACGACTATCCGAGCCCGAGTGAGCCAGGTCACGTTTGCGTACATAGAGTTCACGCACGCCGTGCCACGCCGGGTTCAGCACCCGGCCTTCACCGCCACGTGACCCGCTGGGCGGCACCCCGACCGTCGCGGGCGTGGAGTCCGGTCCCGGACACGCGGCACACTGTTCGACATGGACCCGAACGGCACCTCCCGGGGAGCACCCGCCGCGCAGCGCCGGCGGCGGCGCAGCCTGGCCGGCCGCCTGTTCGCGCTGCAGATCGTCATCGTCGCCGCCGTGGTGGCCGGCGGCGCCGTCCTCGCCTACCTGTTCACCGCGCAGCGCGCCGAGGACTCCGCCCGCCACCAGGTCACCTCCGTCGCCCTCGCCGTCGCCGACGCGCCCACCGTCCGCGAGGCCGCCACCGGCCCCGACCCCAGCGGGGTGCTCCAGCCCTACGCCGAGCGGGTCCGGGTCGACACCGGCGTCGACTTCGTCACCGTGATGGACCCGCAGGGCATCCGCTGGACCCACCGCGACCCCGCCCAGATCGGCCGCCCCTTCCTCGGCCACATCGAGCAGGCGCTGGCCGGCCGCACCTACCAGGAGACCTACACCGGCACCCTCGGCCCCTCGATCCGGGTGGTCACCCCCGTCTACGACGACGCGCACCACGTCGTCGGACTGGTCAGCGCCGGCATCACCGTCGACAACATCTCCGCCCGGCTGCGCACCCCGCTGCTCGCCCTGGTCGGCGTCGCCGCCGCCGCGCTCGCCCTCGGCGGCGCCGGCAGCTACCTGCTCGCCGCCCGGCTGCGCCGGCAGACCCACGGGATGGACGCCCACCAGCTCGCCCACCTCTACGAGTACCACCAGGCCACGCTGCACTCGGTCCGCGAGGGACTGGTCCTGCTGGACGGCCGCCACCGGGTGCTGCTCTGCAACGACGCCGCCCGCGAACTGCTCGGCCTGAACGGAGAGTTGACCGAGCTGACGGTCCGTCAACTCGACCTTCCGGGCTCGCTCACCAGGGCGCTGGAGGCCACCGAGCCGGTCCGCGACGAGGTGCACCTGACCGCCGAGCGCGTCGTGCTGGTCAACACCTCCCCGGTCGGACCGGGCCTCGGCACCGTGGTCACCCTCCGCGACCACACCGAACTCCAGGGCCTGACGGGTGAGTTGGACACCGTCCGAGGAATCGCCGAGGCGCTCAACGCGCAGACCCACGAAGCCGCCAACCGGCTGCACGCCGTGGTCTCGCTGATCGAACTCGGCCGCCACCGCGAAGCCGTGGAGTTCGCCACCGCCGAACTCGCGCTCGCCCAGCGGCTCACCGACCAGGTGGTCGGCGCGGTCGCCGAACCCGTGCTCGCCGCCCTGCTGCTGGGCAAGGCCGCGCAGGCCGCCGAACGCGGCGTCGACCTCATCCTCACCCCCGACAGCCGCATCGACGACGGCGTCCTGCCGGCCCGGCTCACCCCCCGGGACCTGGTCACCCTGCTCGGCAACCTGATCGACAACGCCGTCGACGCCGCCATCGAGAACGCCGCCGAGGCCGCCCCCGAAGTCCAGGTCACCGCCCGCACCGCCGACGGCCACCTGCTGCTCCGGGTCGCCGACACCGGCCCCGGCATCGACCCCGGCGCCGCGGACGAGGTCTTCCGCCGCGGCTGGACCACCAAGCAGCACGGCCGCGGCCTCGGCCTCGCCCTGGTCGCCCAGACCGCCCACCGCAACGGCGGCGAGGTGCAGGTCGGCAAGGAGCACGGCGCGGTGCTCACCGTCCGCCTCCCGCTGGCGCTCCCGGCGGCGCCGGCGCGACAGCGGCAGGCCGGCGCGGACGGTGGGGCTTCTGCCGGCGCGGACGGTGGAGCGGCGGACGGCGCGGCCGGGGTGGGCGCAGTGGGCGGGGTGGGCGCATGACCATCCACGTGCTGGTGGTCGAGGACGACCCGGTCGCCGCCGACGCCCACACCCGCTACGTCGGCCGCACCCCCGGCTACACCGTCACCGCCACCGCGCACTCCTGCGCCGCCGCGATGCGCGCCCTCGACCGGGCCCGGGACGGCGGTACCCCCGTCGACCTGGTCCTGCTCGACCTGCACCTCCCCGACGGCCACGGGCTCCAGCTCTGCCGCGGCATGCGCGCCGCCGGGCACACCGCCGACGTCATCGCCGTCACCTCCGCCCGCGACCTCGCCATGGTCCGGCAGGCCGTCACCGTCGGTGTCGTCCAGTACCTGCTCAAGCCCTTCGGCTCGGCCGCCCTCGCCGACCGGCTCCGGCAGTACGCGCGCTACCGGGCCACACTCGGGCGGGACGGCGACGCCACGGGGCAGGACGAGGTCGACCAGGCCCTCGCCCTGCTGCGCACCACCGACCGGAGCAGCCTCCCGAAGGGCCTCAGCGCGCCCACCCTCGACACCATCGCCACCGCCCTGCGCGAGGCTCCCGACGGCCTCTCCGCAGGCGCCGCCGCCACCGCCACCGGCGTCTCCCGCATCACCGCCCGCCGCTACCTCGAACACCTGGTCACCACCGGACTCGCCCACCGCGAGCCCCAGTACGGCCAGGTCGGCCGCCCGGAGCTCAGCTACCGGTGGAACGCACGCTGACGGACCGCGTCGCGTCGGGTGGCCGATGCTGCGTCAACTCCCTTACCGCACCGCTTTCTCGGCGAGAGCCAGGTAGCGCTCGGGTTGGTCGGTGTAGTCGTGCAGGGTCCAGCCCGCTGCGGTGAGCAGTTCGCGTAGGCGGGGTTCGGCGCGCAGGTCGTCCGGGGTGAGCTGTCGGCCCTGGTGTGCGGCACAGGCGGTGTCGTGGCGGGTGGCCGATGCTGCGTCAACTCCCTTACCGCACCGCTTTCTCGGCGAGAGCCAGGTAGCGCTCGGGTTGGTCGGTGTAGTCGTGCAGGGTCCAGCCGGCTGCGGTGAGCAGTTGGCGCAGGCGGGGTTCGGCGCGTAGGTCGTCCGGGGTGAGCTGTCGGCCCTGGCGGGCGGCGAGGGCGGCGCGGCCGAGGGGGTGGAAGAGGGCGAGGCGGCCGCCGGGGCGGGTGATCCGGGCGAGCTCGCGCAGGCCGGTGACCGGGCCGGGGAGGTGGGAGATCAGACCGGCGCCGAAGACCAGGTCGGCGACGCCGTCGGGCAGCGGGAGGCGGGCGCAGTCCGCCTGGACGAGGGCGGCGTCGGCGCGGTGGGCGGCGGCCTGGGCGAGCATCTCGGGTGTGAGGTCGACACCGAGCACGGTGCCCTCCGGGCCGACCGCGGCGCGCAGCGGCGGCAGGGCGCGACCGGTGCCGCACCCGGCGTCCACCACGAACTGACCGCGGGTCAGCCCGGTGTCGGCGATGGCGGCGGCGTACCGGGGGCTGTCGTCCGGGTACTTGCTGTCCCAGCGGGCGGCGCGTTCGGCGAAGAAGGCCCGGGTCTCGGCGAGTTCGCGACGGTGCGCGGCGCCGTCCCCGGGAGCGGTGGCCGGTGCGGCGTCGGAGGGCGGAGTGGTCATGGCTCGCAGGGTACTTCGGGAAGGGCCGTTACCACTCCGGGCCCGGCTCGTTGAGGGAGTGGGGGAGCGGTCTCACTCGGACGAGTGATCAATCGCCCTGGCAGCAGGGGCGTCCGGATATCCGGCAGTAAAGTTAGCCTTACCTAACTTTTCTAAGGGAGCTCCGCTGTGACCCTCACCGTCGGCACCGCCGCCGCCCCGGCCGGAGACGCGATCCTGCGCCGCCAGCGCATCCGCGAGTCGGCCGCCCGCACCTACGCCCGGTCCTTCCCGATCGTCCCGGTGCGCGCGAACGGCATGACCGTGGAGGGTGCGGACGGGCGCCGGTACCTGGACTGCCTCTCCGGTGCGGGCACCCTGGCGCTGGGCCACAACCACCCGGTGGTACTGGAGGCGATCCGCCGCACCCTGGACAGCGGCGCCCCGCTGCACCTGCTCGACCTCGCCACCGCCGAGAAGGACGACTTCACCACCACGCTGCTGGCCGGCCTTCCCCGGGAGTTCGCCGAGAAGGCGCGGATCCACTTCTGCGGCCCGGCCGGCACCGACGCCGTCGAGGCCGCGCTCAAGCTGATGCAGACCGCCACGGGCCGCCGCGGCGCCCTCGCCTTCACCGGCGCGTACCACGGCATGACGGCCGGCGCGCTCGCCGTCACCGGCAACCTCGCCGCCAAGGCCCCGCTCCCCAGCGGCGGCGAGGTCACCCGCCTCCCCTACCCGTACGCCTACCGCTGCCCGTTCGGCGTCGGCGGCGAACGCGGCGCCGAGCTCTCGGTCGCGTACACCGAGCGGCTGCTCGACGACCCGTCAGGCGGGGTGCTGCCGCCGGCGGCGATGATCCTGGAGGCCGTGCAGGGCGAGGGCGGTGTCGTCCCCGCGCCCGACGGCTGGCTGCGCGAGATGCGGCGGATCACCTCGGAACGCGGCATCCCGCTGATCGTCGACGAGGTGCAGACCGGGGTCGGCCGGACCGGCGCGATGTGGGCGGTCGAGCACAGCGGGATCATGCCGGACGCGATGGTGCTGTCGAAGGCGATCGGCGGCAGCCTGCCGCTCGCGGTGGTGGTCTACCGCGAGGAGTACGACACCTGGCAGCCGGGCGCCCACACCGGCACCTTCCGCGGCAACACCCTCGCGATGGCGGCCGGTGCCGCGACCCTGCGGTACATCGCCGCCCACGGGCTGGTCGCCCGGGCCGAGACCGTCGGTGCGCGGATCGCCGCCCGCCTCGACGGCGCGCGCGACCGGCTCCCGGTGATCGGCGACGTCCGCGGCCGCGGCCTGATGCTCGGCGTCGAACTCGTCGACCCCACCGCCGAGACCGACACCTGCGGCGCCCATCCCGCCGACCCCCGGCTCGCCGTCCGGGTCCGCGAAGCCTGCCTCGCCCGCGGCCTGATCGTCGAACTCGGCGGCCGCCACGACGCCGTCCTGCGCCTGCTCCCGCCGCTGACCATCACCGACGAACAGGCCGACGCGGTCCTCGACCGGCTCTGCGACGCGATCGAGCACGCGATGCAGACGCCTTCGGCGTAGCAGGGTCGGGCGGGGGGAGGCGCCCTGCCGGCGGCGGAGCCGTTTCTGACTCCTTGTCAACAAATCGATCAAGCACCGAAGTGGGGAGATCCACGTGAGCGGATTGACGGAGCTGTCCGGCGGGGTGGCCGGGGCGGAGGCGTTGCGGCCGCTGGTGGCCGAGGTGCTGGGGGCGCTGGCGGCGGGGGCGGCGCGGCGTGGCGGGCCGGTGGTCGGCGGGGAGCCGGGGGAGGTGGCCTCGGCGGTGCGGGTGGCGTTGGCGGAGGCCGAGGGGGACGGGGCGCTCGGGCGGCTGGTGGAGCTGCTGGCGTACGGGGCGGCGGACCCCGCCGATCCGGCCTGCGCGGCGCACCTGCACTGCCCGCCGCTCGCGGTCGCGGTGGCCGCGGACCTCGCGGTGAGCGCGCTCAACCCCTCGCAGGACTCCTGGGACCAGGCCCCGGCGGCCACCGCGCTGGAGACCGAACTGCTGGGCGAACTCGCCGCGTTGGTCGGCTTCAAACCGGAGCTGGCGGCGGGGGTGCTGACCACCGGCGGCACCGAGTCCAACCTGATGGGGCTGATGCTGGCCCGGGACCAACGCCTGGGCCCCGACGTCGAGTTGAACGGGCTGCCGCGGGCCGTCCGGCCGCGGATCTTCGCCTCCGAGGTCGCGCACTTCTCGGTCCAGCGCGCGGCCGCCCTGCTCGGGCTGGGCGAGCGCGCCGTCCGCGCCATCCCGGTCGACCGCGAACTGCGCATGGTCCCCGAGGCGTTGGCCGACGCCTTCACCGAGGCGGGCTGGGAGGGCGTCACCCCGATCGCGGTGGTCGCCACCGCCGGCACCACCGACACCGGCGGCATCGACCCGCTGCCGCGGATCGCCGACCTGGCGTCGCGCCACGGGACCTGGCTGCACGTCGACGCCGCGTACGGCGGCGGCGCGCTGTTCTCCGAGCGGCTGGCGCCGCTGCTCGACGGCCTCGACCGGGCCGACTCCGTCTCGCTGGACTGGCACAAGTTCGGCTGGCAGCCCGCCGCGGCCGGGGTCTTCCTGGTCCGCGAGGCCCGCACCTACGCCTCGCTGGCGCGCCGCGCGGTCTACCTCAACCCGGCCGACGACGAGGAGGCCGGCTACCCCAGTCTGCTCGGCCAGTCGCTGCGCACCACCCGCCGCCCGGACGCCTTCAAACTCGCCGTCACCCTGCGCACGCTCGGGCGGGCCGGCCTGGGCGAGCTGGTCGACCGCTGCCACGAACTCGCCCGCAGCGTCGCCCGACTCGTCGAGGAGTCGCCGGAGTTGGAGCTGCACTGCGAGCCGATCCTGAGCACGGTGGTGTTCCGCCACCGCCCCGCCGACGCGGACGCGGCGGACACCGACCGGGTCAACGCCGAACTGCGGCGGCTCCTGCTGCGCTCGGGCCGGGCGGTGGTCGGCCGCACCGAGCTCCCCGGCAGCGGACCGGGCCGCGTCCGGCTCAAGCTCACGCTGCTCAACCCGCGGACGACGGAGCAGGAGGTGGCGGAGGTCCTGGCCGCCGTCACGGAGGCGGGCCACGCGGTCCGCTGAGACCGGGAGCACGCGGCACCACAACCGGGCGTCAGCCGCCTGTGTGCTCCCGGTGCCGCGCGTGCCCTCTCGTCGCGGACCAGCGGATCGACGCTACTGGCAGCCGGCAGCCGGCAGCCGGCAGCCGACCTCCGCGGCCCGGCCCAGCCGACCCCCGGCGCCGCCGACCGGTGGCTGCGCTGCGCATCGCCCTCGACGCCCCGGGTGCCTCGGGCGAACTGACCAAGGGCGCCCGCTCCTTGACGGAATTCGCTGGACAATCCTCCACTGGCGTATTCTGAAGTGCCGTCACATTACCTTACGGGCACCGGCGTTGTGCGTTCTAGGTCCGTGAACACACCTGTTCTCCGGTTGTCCACCGGAATTCAGCCAAGAGGGCCGGATTTCCGTCAACCCCTGCTTTCCGCTTGTGATTCCGGCCGCGCCGGGCGGTAGCTTCGCGTAGTCGCCGCCACACCGGGAGCGCACGGCTCCACAGGGACTTGCGGCACAAGGGGGCTCCACCATGCGTGACCGCGTTTCTGCGGTTTCCTTGGCATGCCGTGACACCGCTTTCGAGGCCCTGCCGTTCTCGGCCCGGTGCCGGTCGGTATTCGCCCGCGGTGACCACCTGCTGATCGGGGTCAGTCCGGGGAACAGCTACTTCAGCGCCGCGCGGATTGCCGAACTCGTGGACTGGGGGCGCGATTTCTTCGCGGCGGTGGACGTCGTGCAGGCGGACGTCAGCGTCGACGCGCAGTTCGCCGCGGCGGGGTACGACGCCGAACACGCCCGGCGGCGGGCCGAGAAGGAGGTCAAGGCGACCCGGCGGCGGATCGAGCGCGGCGTCGCCGAGGCCGGTCGCACCCGGGTGGGAATCCACCTGCTCTCGGAGTTCCTCGACGACCCGGTCTACCGCCGGCTGTCCGCCCGGGCCGCCGAAGCACTGCGCACCGACGGCGAGTTCCGCGCCGCCACCGAGCGGATGGCCCGCGGCTTCCTCGCCGCCCGCGGGACGGACGACAGCGCGCCGCGGCCCGATCACCTCGCCGCGGCGGTGGACTACATCGCCGCCGAACTGCCGTTCTTCCTGGACTCCCCGGCGCTGCTCGGAGCACCGACCTCGATCGCCGCGTACCACGTCGAACTCCCGCTCACCGCGGTCCTGTTCGGCCGCACCGAGGGACTCCGGGCAGCGCCCGGACAGGGCTACGCGGTGGTCACTCCCGCCGTGGCCGCGTCCCGCGCCGTCGCCTGACGGTCGGTCAATCACCCGTACCAGCAAAGGAAGCGACACCTCATGCCCACCGAGTTCACCTTCCCGCTCGCCCGCCGCGGCGACGTCGTCCCCGCCGAGGTGGCCGAACTGCGCGCCGAGCGCCCGGTCGCCCGGGTACGCACGCTCACCGGCGATCCGGCCTGGCTGGTGTCCAGCCACGCGCTGGCCCGGCAGGTGCTGGAGGACGAGCGGTTCAGCCTCAAGGACACCGCCAACCCGGGCGTGCCGCGGCAGTACGCGCTGACCATCCCGGCGGAGGTGGTCGACAACATGGGGAACATCACCAGCGCGGGGCTGCGCGACGCGGTCATGAAGACGCTCTCGCCGCGCGCGGACGCCCAGTTGGGGCCGTGGCTGGAGGCCGAGGCGCACCGGCTGATCGACGCGCTGCAGGCCGAGGGCGCGCCCGGCGAGCTGCGGACCGGTTTCGCCGAGCCGTACTCGGCCGCGTTGCACTGCCGGCTGCTCGGCATCCCGGCCACGGACTGGCGCCGGCTGATGGCCGGGATCGACGTCGCCTTCCTGACCAGCCCGGTCCCGTTCGAGGGCTCGGCCGCCAACTGGTACAAGGATCTCGACTACATGCTGCGGCAGTTGAAGGCCGAGCCGACCGAGGGCCTGCTGGGCAGGTTCGCCGCGCTGCGGCGCTCGTCGGACGCGGCCGAGCGGGTGGACGACGAACTGCTGGCCACCGTCGCGCTGTCGCTGTTCGGCGCGGGCGCGGTCTCCACCTCCTCGTTCCTGCTGCACGCGGTCCTCTACCTGTGCGAGCGGCCGGAGCTGGCCGAGCGGCTGCGGCGGGAGCCGGGGCTCGCGCCGCGCGCGGTGGACGAGCTGCTGCGCTACAACCTGTCGATCGGCGACGCGCTGCCGCGGATCGCGCTGGCGGACCTGCAGCTCGGCGACGTGCTGGTCCGGGCGGGCGAGTTGGTGCTGGTGCTGATCGAGGGCGCGAACCACGACCCGGCGGTGTTCGCGCACCCGGAGCGGATCGACTTCGACCGGCCGGCCAACCCGCACCTGGCGTTCGGCGGCGGGCGCCACTTCTGCCCGGCGTCGGCGCTCGGCCGCACCCACGCGGAGATCGCGCTGACCGCGCTGGTGCAGCGCCTGCCTGAGCTGCGGCCGGCCGTCCCGGCGGACCAGCTGGCCTGGCGGGACGGGTTCATCAAGCGGCTGCCGGAGCGGCTGCCCGTGCTCTGGTAGCCGCTTCCGGCCGAGGCGTCGTCAGATCCCGGCGAGCAGGACGGTGCGCAGCCGCTCCCACTGGTCGGGGTCGGCGGCGACCAGCAGGCCGTCCTGCCCGCCCGGGGCCTCGGGCCGGTAGGGGGAGCCGTCGAAGCGGGCGGAGCGGCCGCCGGCCTCGGTGATCAGCAGCGAGCCGGGGGCGTGGTCCCAGGGGAGGGTGCGCCAGTAGAGGATGAAGTCGAGTTCGCCGGTGGCGACCCGCGGGTACTCGATGCCCGCGGCGCTCTGGCCGGGGTCGAGCGGGCCGAGGGCGCGGGCGTTGGCGAGCAGCCGCCGGTGCATGGTCGGGGCCAGGTAGCGGCTCTTGACGATGCCGGTCCACTTCTCGGGCCCGGTGCCGACCCGGTCGCGCACCAGCCGCTCGCCGTTGCGCCAGGCGCCGGAGCCGAGCTCGGCGGCGTACGCGGTGGCGGTGGCGGGCTGCCAGATCCAGGCGGCGACGGTCTGGCCCGCCCGGACCAGGGACGCCATCACGGCGTAGGACGGCTTGCCCGCCACGAAGTTCTTGGTGCCGTCGACCGGGTCGACCAGCCAGGCCGCCGGTTCGGCGTGCAGCGCGCGGGCCAGGTCAGGGTCGGCGGCCACGGCCTCCTCGCCGACCACCGGCACCGGCAGCAGTTCGGTCAGCCGCCGGGCGATGATCTGCTCGGCCTCCCGGTCGGCGACGGTGACCACCTCGCCGGGGGCCTTCTCCATCACCTCGCCCGCCGCCAGCGCCCGGAATCGCGGCTCGACCGCAATCGCCGAAGCCTCGGCGAGGATCTCCGCCACCTTCTCCATCAGCACGCCCGTGCTCCTTCCACCCGTACCCACTCTCGCACGCCCGTGCGGGAGGCATGGTGTCCAGGTGGCAGGTGGGGTGAAGAGAGGGGGTGGGGCGGGAGGGTGCTCGCTCGGGACGCAGTGAGGTCCAGGCGGCAGGTGGGGTGATGCGAGAGGGGGGTGGGGCGGGAGGGTGCTCGCTCGGGACGGGGTGGTGGGTGGGGTGACGGGCCGTGTGGCGGCTGGTGGTCCGACGGTGGGTCAGGTGGGGTTCAGGCGGTCGTACTCGGCTCGGACGCGGCGGTCCATCGCCAGGGTGAACTGGGCGTCGTTGACGGCGCGGGCGAGGGGGCGGACGCGCTGGATCAGCTCGGTGAGGCGGGCCGCCTCGGCGGGGGTGAGGTCCTGGACGCGGGCGAGGCCGCCGAGCAGGTGGTCGCTGATCAGGGTGACGAAGATGTCGGCCATCGCGTCGGCGTACTCGCGGGCCCGGCGGCTGACGGCCAGCACGGCGGCGAGCGGGACGCCCTCGTCGGTGAGGGCGACGGTGGCGTCCATCAGGCGGCGGCTGATGTGGGTGATGCCGTCGTCCTCGACGGTGATGAAGCCCTGGGCGATGGACTCGGCGGTGTTGGCCTCGGTGAGCTGGTCGCCGAACGCGGCGTGCAGCTCGTCCCAGTCGAGGTGGACGGGGGTCTCGTCGGACCACGGCGCGACCAGCGCGGCCTGCAGGCCGATCAGCTCGGCGACGTCCCGGCCGTCCTCGCCGGCGCCGATCAGCTCGGCGATGCCGCTCAGCGCGTGGCCGCGCTCCAGCAGTTCGGCGATCAGCCGCAGCCGGGCCAGGTGCTGCTCGCCGTACCAGGCGATCCGGCCCTCCTTGCGGGGCGGCGGCAGCAGGCGGCGCTCGCGGTAGAAGCGGACGGTGCGCACGCTGACGCCCGCCGCCTCGGCGAGCTCGGCGACCCGGTACTCGCGCGGGTGCGCCTGGTCGTTCTCGATCTCCGCCACGCCGGTCAGCATAGGGCCGGCCGGGCCGCCGAGAAACGCTGCGCCCGCGCTATTCCACTCGGTGTCAACAAGAGCTACTCTGCCAAACGCGCCAGTGATTACTGGCAGCATTCAGGGGTCCCGCCCGCACCACCCGGCGCACCGGCCCCGCTCCAGCACCGCCACTGCACCCCCACCCCCGCCTGGAGGCCCCCGCATGGCACCCCGCACCAAGCAGCCACCCAAGCCCGCCGGCGCCGGGCAGCGGCCGGCCCCGCACGTCCGGGTCGCCGTGATCGGCTCCGGCTTCGGCGGACTCGGCGCCGGCGTCCGGCTCCGCCGGGCCGGGATCACCGACTTCGTCATCCTGGAGCGCGCCGACTCGGTCGGCGGCACCTGGCGGGACAACAGCTACCCGGGCTGCGCCTGCGACGTCCCGTCCCACCTGTACTCCTTCTCCTTCGCGCCGAACGCCGACTGGCCCCGGGTGTTCTCCGGCCAGCCCGACATCCGCGCCTACCTGGAGAAGGTCACCGACACCTTCGGCCTGCGCCCGCACCTGCGGTTCGGCGCCGAGGTCACCGAACTGCGCTGGGACGAGGAGCACACCCGCTGGCGGATCCGCACCGCGGTCGGCGACTGGACCGCCGACGCCGTGGTCTCCGCGGCCGGGCCGCTCGCCGACCCGCAGATCCCCGACCTGCCGGGCCTGGACGCCTTCCCTGGCAAGGTCGTCCACACCGCCCGCTGGGACCACGACTACGACCTCACCGGCAAGCGGGTCGCCGTGGTCGGCACCGGCGCCTCCGCCGCCCAGATCATCCCCGCCATCCAGCCGCAGGTCGGCCGGCTGACGGTCTTTCAGCGCACCCCCGCCTGGGTTCTGCCGCGCGCCGACCGCGAGGTCACCGCGCTGGAGCGGCGACTGCACCGGGCGCTCCCGCCGAGCGCGCTGCTGCGCCGGGCCGGCCTGTTCGTGCTCCGCGAGCTCCAGGTCGACGCGTTCGTCCGGCGGCCCGGACTGCTCCGCCTGGTCCAGCAGGTCGCCGTCCGCCACCTGAAGAAGGGCGTCGCCGACCCCGCGCTGCGCGCCAAGCTGACCCCGGACTACCGGATCGGCTGCAAGCGGATCCTGCTCAGCAACACCTACTACCCGGCGCTCGCCGCCCCCAACACCGAGGTGGTCGCCGCCGGCCTGCGCGAGGTGCGCGGCTCCACCCTGGTGGCCGCCGACGGCAGCGAGCACGAGGTGGACGCCATCGTCTTCGGCACCGGCTTCCACGTCACCGACCTGCCGATCGCCCAGCGGGTGTTCGGCGTCGGAGGCACCGCCCTCGCCGAGGCGTGGAAGGACGGCATGGAGGCGCTGCGCGGCTCCACCGTGCGCGGCTTCCCCAACCTGTTCTTCCTGATCGGCCCGAACACCGGGCTCGGCAACAACTCGATGATCCTGATGATCGAGTCCCAGCTGAACTACCTGATCGACGCGCTCACCACGCTCGACGCGGTCGGCGCCACCGCCATGCAGCCCACCGAGCGCGCCCAGCGCCAGTGGAACCTGGAACTCCAGCACCGGATGAGCCGCACCGTGTGGACCACCGGCGGCTGCCGCAGCTGGTACCTCGACGAGGGCGGCAAGAACACCGTGCTGTGGCCCGCCTCCACCACCGCCTTCCGGCGCGCCACCCGCCGCGTCGACCTCGAGGAGTACGAGCTGATCAAGCGCACCGCCCCCGCCGCGCGCCCCGCCCTCGCCGAGGCGGTGACCGCGTGAACCCGCCCGTCCCCGCCGACTGCGTGCTGCCCGTCCCGGCTGTCGTCCGTGCCGTCCGCTCCGCCGACGGCGCCGAGCTGAACGTCGAGGAGTACGGCCCCCAGGGCGCGCCGCTGATCGTGCTCTCGCACGGCTGGACCTGCGCCACCGCGTTCTGGGCGCCGGTGGTCAACCGGCTCGCCGCCGACTTCCGGGTGGTCGCCTACGACCAGCGCGGCCACGGCCGCAGCCCGGCCCCGGCGAGCGCGGCCGGCTACTCCACCGCGAAGCTCGCCGACGACCTGGAGGCCGTGCTCACCGCGACCGTCCCGGCCGGGCGGCGCGCGGTGGTGGCCGGCCACAGCATGGGCGGGATGACCATCATGGCGGCCGGCGACCGGCCCGCGGTGGCCGAGCGGACCGCCGCCAACGTGCTGGTCAACACCGGCGCCGGCGACCTGGTCGACGAGCTCGCGGTGCTGCCGCCCGCCGTCCGGGCCAAGGGCCTGCGCCGCTTCCTGCACCGGCAGATCCTGCGCTCCCGGCTGCCGCTCGGCCCGGTCAACGGCGTCTCCCGGGCCGCCCTCAAGTACGCCACCATGGGCCCCGCCACCCCCGCCGACCGGGTCGCCGCCTGCGCGCAGGTGGTGCACGCCTGCCCCACCCGGGTCCGGTACCAGTGGGCGACGGTGCTCGAGACCCTCGACGTGCACGCCGGCCTGGCCCGGATCGCCGCGCCGACCGCGGTGATCGCCGGCGCCTGTGACAAGCTCACCCCGCCGGTGCTGGCGCGCCGGATCGTCGCGGGCCTGGCCGATCCGCGCGGCCTGCTGGAACTGCCCGGTACCGGCCACATGAGCCCGGTCGAGCGGCCCGCCGAGGTCGCCGCCGAGATCCGCCGGATCGCCGCACTGGTCGCCGACCGCCTGGCGGCGCCGGCCGACCGCGCGGCCGCCGCCGGCCCGTCCGGCCCCGCCAACCCCCCGTCCGCCGCCGTGGAGGAGATCGCATGACCCCGCCGCTGTCCTCGCAGGTCGTGGTCGTCACCGGAGCCGCCCGCGGCCTCGGTGCGCTGATGGCCCGCAAGCTCTCCGAGCAGGGCGCCAAGGTGGCGCTGCTCGGCCTGGAGCCCGCCGAGCTGAAGGCCGTCGCCGCGCGCTGCGGCGAGCACGCCACCGCCTGGGAGGCCGACGTCACCGACCTGGACGCGCTGACCGAGACCGCCGCGCGGATCAAGGAGCGCTACGGCCGGATCGACACCGTGGTCGCCAACGCCGGCATCGCCCTCGGCGGGCCGATGCTGGACAGCGACCACCGCACCTACAGCCGGGTGATCGAGGTCAACCTGCTCGGCTCGGTGGCCACCGCCCGGGCCTTCCTGCCCGCGCTCGCCGAGAGCCGCGGCTACCTGCTGCAGATCGCCTCGCTCGCCGCGCTCACCCCCGCCCCACTGATGTCCGCCTACTGCGCCTCCAAGGCGGGCGTCGAGTCCTTCGCCCACGCGCTGCGCGCCGAGGTCGCCTACCAGGGCGTCAAGGTCGGTGTCGGTTACCTGAGCTGGACCGACACCGACATGGTGCGCGGCGCCGACCAGGACGCGGTGCTCCGGCAGATGCGCGCCAAGCTCCCCTGGCCGGCGAACAAGACCTACCCGATCGAGCCCGCCGTGGACCGCCTGGTGGCCGGCATCGGCCGCCGCTCCGCGCACGTCTACGCCCAGGCGTGGCTGCGCGGCATGCAGCCGATCCGCTGGATGCTGCCCGGTCTGATCGCCGCGGTCGGCTCCCGCGACGTCGCCCGCCTCGCCCCGGAGCTGAAGGCCACCGCGGACACCCGGCTGCGCCCGGTCGGCGCGGGCGGGCAGGCAGACCAGGACGTGCGGGCCGGCAAAGCGGAGTGACGGTCCGTCACCACGCGACGGTGGGACGGTCGGCCTGGAGAGAGGCCGACCGTCCCACCGTCGTTCGCGCCGTCAGACGCCGTGCACCGACAGCTCGTAGAGCGAGTAGCCCCAGTTCGTCGCCCGCGCGGTGCCGTGGAAGCGGACGTAGCGGGCCTGGGTCGGGGTGAAGGCGGCGGTGTCGAGGCCGCCGTCGCCCGCGGTGGTGGACCAGACGGTGCGCCAGGTGGCGCCGTCCGTGGAGACCTCGATGCGGTAGCCGCGGGCGTACGCGCGCTCCCAGTCGAGGGTGACCCGGTCGACGGAGTGGGTGGCGCCGAGGTCGACCTGCAGCCACTGGTCGTCGCTCCAGTCGCTGGCCCACCGGGTGGACCGGTCGCCGTCGAGCGCCCGGCCCGGCTGGTAGGAGGTGAACGGGTTCCACTCGGCCGAGCTCGCCGAGGCGCTCGCACCGGTGGCCAACTCCCGACCGGGGTCGTGGTGTTCGGTGGCCCGCCAGGTGGTCAGGTAGGACTGCGCGCCCTTCAGCATGTCGTCCACCACGTCCTGGCCGCCGCTGAGCCGGATCTGCTCGATCCAGTCCGGGATCATCCCCGCGTGCGCCAGCCCGTCGGTGTTGACGTCCCACACCCGGTCGCCGGTGACCTGGCGGTCCAGCACCGAGCCGCCGTCGGCGCTGCGGAACGGGTAGCTCACCGCGTTCGGCGCGCCCGCGCCCACCGGGCCCGGCCAGCCGCCCACGCCGTTCAGGTCGGTGCCGTAGCCGTAGCCGACGTGGTACTGGTCGCGCAGCGCCTTGGTGCGGTGCGCCTCGGCGACGAACGCGCTCGCGTCGTGGTCGTACTGGGCGATGAAGCCGCCGAGCCGGTAGACCCGCTCGGTCCACTGCAGGTCCATCCAGCTGTGGCTGGACAGCACGCCCGGGTAGGCCTGCGACTCCAGGATGTCGAACGCCCGGTTGGCCGCCTTCACGCTCATGTGGTCGACTTCCAGCATCATGTGACGCTGCACCATGCCGCGCACCGCGTACTCGCCGAGGTCGGTCAGCCCGCGGGTGTTGCACCGGGCGCCGCTGCCGTAGGTGGGCAGGGTGACCCCGGCGGGCAGCATCGACTGGGCCTGCGCGGTGGGCAGGCCGATCGGGTTGTCCGCCTGCGGGCCGGTGCACTGCTCGGTGGTCCAGAAGGTGCCGGTGGACAGGAACTGGCCGGCGTTCACCGCGACGCCCGTGGTGCCCTCGTCGAAGCGCACCCCGCACAGCGCGTTGTCGAACTTGTGGCACAGGAACATGCTGCGCACGCCCAGCGCGTACAGCTCGTCCAGGCCGCGGTCGATCGCCGCCCGGTCGCACTGCGGGACGTCCAGGATCTGCTTGCAGCCGAACGGCTCGGAGGTCTCCACGCCGAGCACCACCGCCAACTTGCCCTGGGCGACGACCTGTCGGGCCTGGTCGGAGTCGGTCACGATGCGGAACCAGCCCTTGCCGGGGCCGCCGTACATGGTGTCGACGTAGGACTGCAGCTGGTAGGACTTGGCGGCCTCGGTGCGGATCGCGTCCATCTCGTCGCAACCGCGGTCCTTGAACGGGTAGATCGAGCACAGCAGCCCGTTGGTGACCAGGTCGTTGACCAGGATCCGCTCACCGCCGCGCCAGGCCCGCTCCACCCAGGCGTAGTAGTCCTGCTGGTGGCTGAGCGAGTCGTGGGCCGGCCAGTCCTTGAAGGTCGGCCAGCCGACCGGGTCGTGGTGGCCGTTCGCGCCGCCGGTGACGTTCTCGAAGAGCGCCAGCGAGCCGTCCGGGTAGTGCTCGGGACAGTCCTTGAGGGCGTCGGCGACGCCCTGCTCGGAGAAGGTGGCGCCGCAGATGATCCGGCCGCCGAAGCCCTCGTTGGACATCAGGTGGTTGTGCGCGTCCACGAATCCGCGGACGCTGCCGTCGGCCGCGGTGCCGCCGAACGGCTGCCCGGTCACGTTGATCTGCGAGTCCGGGACGGGGCGGGCGGTGGGGTTCCACCACCCGTCGGCGGCCTGCGCGGTGCGGCCGGGAGCGCCGAGCGTGGCGGTGACCGCCACGAGGATCAGCGACAGCAGGGAGATGACGATGCGTCTGGCCTGGTGGTGCCCGTTCATGCTCACACCTCGGCTGGTTGAGGCGGGGATGGGAGAGGGTGCGAAACGGGTGCGTTTCACACCCGGTCCCACCCGAGAATCCTGAGTTGATGACGGGCCGTCAAGGGATTGGACGCGATGACTTACCGGCCAGTACGACCGGGGTTCACTTCGGGGCCGCGCAAACGCGCACCGGGCCCGGCCCCGTGGAGAGGGGCGGGCCCGGGAGGGAGGAAGGCGGTGCCGGCCGTCGGCCGTCAGGAGCGACGGGGTCGGTGACGGGCCGGCGGCGCGACTTCTATGGAGCGCGGAAGGGGTTGAACGAGCATCGGTTCTCCAGGGGGGATGGGCGCCGTGTGGGACCAGCGGCGCTGCCCGACACCGTAGGGTCATCCGACCAACGCCACCGCGGGACGCGCCGTCGTGCCCGGCAGTGTCGCCCGAAAAGCCGACCGGTCCGTCCGCCGGGCGGTCGATGCGGCCCCGGGCTACCGCCCGGTACGGTCGGCGCATGACGACTGCTCTCATCACCGGCGCCACCGCCGGAATCGGCGCCGCCTTCGCCGACCGCCTGGCCCGGGACGGCCGCGACCTGGTGCTGGTCGCCCGGGACACCGAGCGCCTCGCCAAGGCCGCCGCCGAACTCGCCGACCGGTGGGGCGTCCAGGTCGAGACGCTGACCGCCGACCTCGCCACCGACGCGGGCATCGGCGCGGTCGAGGACCGCCTGCGCGACGCCGCGCGGCCCGTCGACCTGCTGGTCAACAACGCCGGGTTCGGTCACCGCGGCGCGTACCTGGCCGTCCCCGTCCAGGACGAGCTCGACATGCTCAAGGTGCACATCGAGGCGGTGCTGCGGACCACCACCGCGGCGGTGCCCGGGATGCGCGAGCGCGGCCGCGGCGGGGTGATCAACGTGGCCTCGGTGGCGGCGTTCGTCCCGCGCGGCACCTACGGCGCGACCAAGGCGTGGGTGGTCAACTTCACCCTCGGCATCGCCCGCGACCTGGCCGGCAGCGGCGTGCGCCTGCAGGCCCTGTGCCCCGGCTTCACCCGCACCGAGTTCCATCAGCGCGCCGGCATGGGCACCTCCTCCATCCCCTCCTGGGGCTGGCTCGCCGCCGACCGCGTCGTCGACGACTCGCTGCGCGACCTCGCCCGGAACCGTCCGCTGTCCGTCCCCGGCAAGCGCTACAAGCTCGCGGTCGCGCTGGCCCGCCTGCTGCCGGTGGGCGGACTGGGCAAGGTGTCGACGACGGCCGGCCGGGAATACCGGAAAGCTTAGGTTTGCTAATGGTGAGTATTGCTCTGTAAAGTCGCCGAGCACACCGTCCGCGCTGCCCTGGAGGCCGCCCTTGCGTCCCGACCGGATCGACTGGAAACCGCCCGTGCGCGAGCAGGGCGAGGAGAAGCCGCCTGCGCAGGTGGGGCGGATCCTGCGGCTGTTCCGCCCGTACGCGGGCCGGCTCGGCGTGGTCGGGCTGCTGGTCGCGGCCTCGGCGGTGGTGTCGGTGGCCACGCCGTTCCTGCTGCGGGCGGTGCTGGACACCGCGATACCGCAGGGGCGGACGGGACTGCTGACGCTGCTCGCGCTCGGCATGATCGCCGCCGCGGTGGTCACCAGCGTGCTGAACGTGCTGCAGACGCTGATCTCCACCACGGTGGGGCAGCAAGTGATGCACGACCTGCGCACCGCCGTCTACGCGCACCTGCAGCGGATGAGCCTGGCCTTCTTCACCAGGACCCGCACCGGCGAGGTGCAGTCGCGGATCGCCAACGACATCGGCGGCATGCAGGCCACCGTCACCTCCACGGCCACCTCGCTCGTGTCGAACCTGACCGCGGTGGTGGCCACCGTGGTCGCGATGGTCGCCCTGGACTGGCGGCTGACCATCGTCTCGCTGCTGCTGCTCCCGGTCTTCGTGTGGATCAGCCGCCGGGTCGGCAGCGAGCGCAAGAAGATCACCACCGAGCGGCAGCGCCAACTGGCCCGGCTCTCCTCGGCGGTGCAGGAGTCGCTGTCGGTGAGCGGCATCCTGCTGGGCCGCACCATGGGCCGCTCGGACTCGCTGACCAAGGAGTTCGCCGCCCAGTCCGACCAGCTCGCCGAGCTGGAGGTGCGCTCCTCGATGGCGGGCCGCTGGCGGATGTCGACGATCGGCATCGTGATGGCGGCCATGCCGGCGATCATCTACTGGGCGGCCGGCCTGACCGGCGCGGCCGGTGCGCCGATCGTCTCGCTCGGCACGCTGGTGGCGTTCGTGTCCCTGCAGCAGGGCCTGTTCCGACCCACCGTCAGCCTGCTGTCCACGGGCGTGGACGTGCAGACCTCGCTGGCGCTGTTCCAGCGGATCTTCGAGTACCTCGACCTGCCGGTGGAGATCGCCGAGCGGGAGAACCCCGTCCACCTCGCGGAGATCCGCGGCGACGTCCGCTTCGAGCAGGTGGAGTTCCAGTACCAGAGCGGCCAGGACCGGCCGACCCTGAGCGGCATCGAGCTGACCGTCCCGGCGGGGACGTCGCTGGCGGTGGTCGGCGAGACCGGGTCGGGCAAGTCGACGCTGTCCTACCTGGTGCCGCGGCTGTACGACGTCACCGGCGGCCGGGTGCTGATCGACGGGGTCGACGTGCGCGAGCTGTCGTTCGAGACGCTGTCCCGGGCGGTCGGCGTGGTCTCCCAGGAGACCTACCTGTTCCACGCCTCGGTGGCCGACAACCTGCGCTTCGCCAAGCCCGACGCGAGCGACGAGGAGCTGGTGGCGGCGGCCCGCGCCGCGCAGATCCACCAGATGATCGCCGAACTGCCGGACGGCTACGACACCCTGGTCGGGGAGCGCGGCTACCGGTTCTCCGGCGGCGAGAAGCAGCGGCTGGCCATCGCCCGGACCATCCTGCGCAACCCGCCGGTGCTGATCCTGGACGAGGCGACCAGCGCGCTGGACAACCAGACCGAGCACGCCGTCCAGCAGGCCCTGGACACCCTCGCCGCGGGCCGCACCACGATCACCATCGCGCACCGGCTCTCCACCATCCGGGAGGCCGCGCAGATCGCCGTCCTCGACCACGGCCGGATCGTCGAACTCGGCGGCCACGACGAGCTGGTGGCCCGCGAGGGCCGCTACGCGGCACTGCTGCGCCGGGAGGCGCTGCCGGTGCCGAGCGCCGCGCACTGAGCGCGGCGGGGCCGTCGGGCCGTCAGGCGGCCTTCGGGGTCTCGTTGTACGCCTCGGCCAGCTGCTGGCCGGAGAGCTCGTGGATGGCGGCCATCACCTCGTCGGTGACCTGGCGGCGGGCCTTGGCGGAGCGGGCCTGGCCGTGCAGCTCGTCGAAGTACAGCGGCGCGCCGAACTTCACGGTGATCTTCCGCAGCCGGGGGATCCGCTTGCCGACCGGCAGGATGTGCTGCGGGCCGTCCAGGGCGACCGGCACCACCGGCACGCCGGCGGTCAGCGCCAGCCAGGCCACACCGGTCTTGCCGCGGTAGAGGCGGCCGTCCAGCGAACGGGTGCCCTCCGGGTAGATGCCGAACGCGCGGCCGTCCTGGAGGATCTCCAGCGCCTGGTCCAGCGAGGCGGCGGCGGAGCGGTAGGTGCCGCGCTCCACCGGGACGGCGTTGATCACGTGGGTGAAGAACGCCCGGGAGATCGCGCCCTTGAGGCCGGTGCCGGTGAAGTACTCGGCCTTCGCCAGGAAGAACACCTGGCGCGGCGCGGTCAGCGGGATCACCACGCTGTCCACGAAGGACAGGTGGTTGCTGGCCAGGATCACCCCGCCCTTGCGCGGCACGTTCTCCAGGCCCTCGATCACCGGCCGGTACAGCGCCTTGGCGAGCGGCTTGAGGACGAGCTTGGTAAGGGGGTAGATCACGGGCCCTCCCTGGCCGTTCGGAGAACCGCAGACTACGACATCCACCCCGCGCCCCGTCCACCACTCGGACCCCGGGCGCGGCTGCGAGATATGTCACGCCCACCAGGTGGGAATGGTGCGTCCCACCTGGTGGGACGCGGTCACTTGCGGACCGGGAAGATCCGGCTGACCACCCGCTCGGCGGCCCGGCCGTCGTCCCACGGGCAGAACCGCGCGCGGAAGCGCCGGCGGGCCTCCGGCTCCGGGTCGCCCGCCAGCAAGGCCTCGACCAGCGCGTCCTGCTCGGCGGCCACCGCGCCCGGCGGCTCCTTCATCAGGTCGAAGTACACGCCGCGGACCTCCTGGTACTCCTCCCAGTCGGGGGCGTACACCGCGATCGGCCGGTCCAGCACGGCGTAGTCGAACATCATCGACGAGTAGTCGGTGACCAGGGCGTCCGCGGCCAGGTAGAGGTCCTCCACCGACGGGTGGTCGGAGACGTCCAGGACCGTCGCCGAGCCCTGAGGCGTCGTCAGGTCGCCCGCGCCGCCGTCGTGGAAGTAGTGGGTGCGCACCAGGACGGTCCAGCCGGGGCCGAGCCGCTCGGCCAGCGCGGGCAGGTCCAGCAGCGGCAGGTAGCCGCCGCGGGACTCGCGGTGGGTCGGCGCGTACAGCACGGTGCGCTGCCCGTCGGCGATGCCCAGGCCGCGGCGGAGCTCCGCGCACTCCTCGGGCGTGGCCAGCACCAGGCGGTCGTTGCGCGGGTAGCCGGTGTCCAGGATCTGGTAGGTGCCGGGGAAGGCCCGGGCGAAGTGCTTGCTGGTGTGCGGGTTCGGCGAGACCAGGTAGTCCCAGCGCGCCACCGCCTCGCGCAGCCGCTCGAAGTCCATCCCGTCGGCGGCCTCGGGCCGGTGCAGCAGGTCCATGCCCATGGTCTTCAGCGGCGTGCCGTGCTGGGTCTGCACGTGCACCGTGCCGACCCGCTTCGCCATGGTGTGCGGGAAGTTGACGTTGTTGACGAAGTACTTGGCGGTGGCCATCGCCTTCAGGTACGCCGGGGTGTTGACGATCACGTACGGCACGCCCGGCGGCAGCGCGGCGGCCCGCTCGGCGTTCTCCACCACCCACACGCCGCGCACCTGCGGCGCCAGCTCCCGGGCCTTCTGGTAGATCGCGGCCGGGTTGCAGGCGTACCCGCGGTGCCAGTACGCCGCGTACACCGCCAGGTTCTCGTCGATCGGCAGCCGCCGGAAGGCGTTGTACGCCGTGAAGCGGGCGCTGCTGCGGACCGCCTTCCTCACGCCCGGGACCGCGGCCCGGGTGCCGCGCTTGACCGCGCCGGGCAGCCGCCCGCCGCGGCGCAGCTCGGCGTAGGCGAGCCGGGAGCCGCGGGCGGCGAGCCGGTACTGGACGCCGCGCACGCCGGACGGGAAGCGGTAGCCGGCCGGGCGGTGCTTGGCGAAGTGGCCGGTGATCCGGGCGAAGAAGTCGGCGCGCAGGTCGGTCGGGACCAGCCCCGGGGTGTCGTAGATCGTCAGCGCCTGCTTGACGGTGCGGTCGAAGACCATGGTGCGCAGCCGGTTCGCCCGCTCGTCGCGGTCCAGGAAGGCGAAGATCGCGTCGTACTGGGCGAAGGCGTCGGCGTGCTTGGGCGAGGCGGTGGCGGTGATCGCGCCGGGGCGGCCGCGCCGGTAGTGGTAGCAGGGGCGGTCGAGGTAGCGCAGCCGCCCGGCGGCGAGCAGCAGCGGGTAGGTGACCGAGATGTCCTCGTAGTAGCCGCGCCCGAAGTGCACGTCCAGGTCGAGCAGGTACTGGCGGCGCATCACCTTGTTCCACACCGCGAGCACCGCGTTGAACAGCGCGGGGTGCTCGGCGGCGGTGCAGCCCTCGACCAGGGGGGAGCCGGCCAGCACGTGCCGCCAGGGGTTCGGCTCGCTGCCGCCGTCGTGGTAGACGTGGGTGAAGTCGGTCAGCAGGACGTCGGCCGGGACCTCGCGGGCGGTCTCGGCGCGCAGCTCGGTGAGGATCGCGTCCACGGTGCCGTCGGGCAGCCAGTCGTCGCTGTCCACGAACCAGACGTAGGTGCCGCTCGCCTCGGCCAGGCCGGCCGTACGGGCGCCGCCCAGGCCCTGGTTCTCGGTCAGGTGCAGCACCCGCATCCGGGGGTCGGTGGCGGCGTGCGCGTCGAGGAGGGCGCCGCAGCCGTCGGGGGAGAGGTCGTCCACCGCGATCAGCTCGACCTCGCCGGGGGCGGCGCCGTCGGCCCGGAGCGACTCCAGGCACTGCGGAAGGAAACGCTCCACGCCGTGGACGGGCAGGACGATGCTGAGCAGGGGTGGCACGTGCGTTCACTCCGCGAAGGGAAGGGCGACTCCGGCCGGGGGTCCGGGTACCGCACACTCTACCGAGCAGTGTTCGGGGCCCTCCGGGGCGGCCGGTGCCGCGGCCGCCCGGGTGCAGGGCGGGCGGCCGGCGGGCGGCGGCGCGGGGAAAACGCGACCGCCGGTGCCGCGCCGTACCAGCGGCGGCACCGGCAGCCCGGTTTGGCGGTCCGACCGACCCTCAACGATCGACCGCCGGTCCGTCCACCACGTTGGAGTCGGGCCGCCGCAGCGTCGAGACGGCCGGACAGTGACTCTTGGTGGGGTCGGAAGTACAGACAACATAGTCGGATGATCCGTTCATACTCGAACGCATCCGATCAGAGAAGTGCGGGTGTCGCCCGCGTTTCCGTGTCGATACAGATATTGCTTGGAGGTTACGGCCCCGTCAATCCCTCGTCTGTGTTCAATTTCTGAACTCTTGGTGCCGCGGGGGGGCCGGACCCGGATCCGGGCGATCTGCGCAGGCCATTGCCGGTGCGGCGGGCCGCTCCTATATTGACGCCACGTCTCACAACGGGGGTGTGCGAGAAATGGGCCAGCAACCGCCTGGGCGGCCGGTCAGCCCGGTGCTGAAGGCCCTGATGCTCGGACCGCTCGCGGCCGGCGCGGGCTACACCTTCCTGGCGCTGTGGCCCGCCGCCGGGTCCACCGACACCCTGTTCGCCTGGGCGATGTCCCCCGTCACCGCCGTGCTGCTCGGCGCCGGTTACGGCGGCGCCGGCGTGATGCTGCTGCTCGCCGTCCGCGCCGGCAGCTGGGCCGAGGTCCGGGTGGTCACCGCCGCCAGCGCGGTGCTGATGGTGCTGATGCTCGCCGCCACCCTGGCCGACCGGGGCAGCCTGCACCTCGACGGCGGCTCCCTGATCGCCTTCCTCGGCGCCTGGGGCTGGCTCGCCGTGCACCTCGCCGCCCTGCCGATCGGCCTGGTCGCCCTCACCGCCCAGCTCCTCACCCGCGGCCCCGCCCCCGCCCGTGCGCCGCGGCCGCCGTGGTGGGTCGCCGCCCCGATGGTCAGCGGCGGCCTGCTGCTGGCCGGCCTGGGCGCCGTCCTCAGCCTGCGCTCCGCCGCGCTCGCCCCCACCTGGCCGTGGACCGCCCGCCCGATCGACGTCCGCGCCCTCGGCGCCTGGGCCCTCGCCTTCGGCGTCGCGCTGCTGCTCGCCAGCCGCGAGGCCGAGCTGCGCCGGGTCCGCAGCGGCATGGCCGCGCTCGTCCTCACCGGCCTGCTCGGACTGGCCGGCCTGATCCGCTACGGCGCGCACGTCGCCTGGCACCAGCCCGCCGCCTGGGTCGCCGTCCTGGTGCTCACCGCCCTGCTCGGCCTCGGCCTCTGCGGCTACGGCGTCTCCGCGGTACTCGACCCGCCCCGGGACACCGACCCGCCCCGCCCGGTCGAACTGGTGTGAGCCGCCGGCCCGTTCGTGCGCCCGGCGCACCGGCCCCGCCCGGGCGCGCCCGGGCAACGCATCCGGCCGCCGCAGCGCCTGACGGCGAGTCACCCCCATGCTGGGAGAAGACCGTTGGTGTGCCGAAAGTGTGACGGCAACCGATGCGCACTCGTGACCGATCGCACGGTCGTCTGGTGGAGCGTCACTTCCGTTCGCACGATACGGTGGCAGAACACCAGGACGGTTGTGTGAAGGCCGTCATAGCCGGATAGTCTTCGCCTCACGGCCCTGGCGCCTCGTAGGGGTGGGAATCAGATGGATCAGATGCAAGTGCGGACGCGAGCGCGAGTGCCCGCGATCCAGTGCGGCGTCGGCGCGACCGGCCGCCGGATCGAGCGACACCTCGCCGTGCTCGGCGCGCCCGCCCTTCCGGCGGTGGAGACGGCCGAGGCCCTCGGCCTGATAAGAGAACTGACGCCGCGTGGGCCCGGAGCCCCCACGGCGACGCCGCGCCGCATGGCGCGGGTCTCGCTGATGGCCCCGCTGCGCCGCCTCAAGCGCAGCCTGTTCGGCGGCCGCGGCTGAGCCCCCGGCACCGATCGGGCGGCCGGAACCCGGCCGCCCGCGCCACCACCCGACGGACCAGGGGTCCGTCGGGCGTTCGGCGTTGACGCCTGGGCGGCGGCGGATGACCGGGGCCGGGCAGGCCCGGCATACGGCCTTGCGCGGGCCGGTGGGCCTTGCGCGGGCTGGCGTCGGGTGGCGCGGCCTGGCGTGACCCGTGGCGGTCGGGTGGCACTCGCCGGGTGCCCCTTCGGGCGGCGGCCCAAGATCGGCCAGGATGAGGGCCATGGCCGACACCTTCCACACCCAGACCCTCGAGATCACCACGGGCCGCAGCGAACGCGCCCTCGACGTCACCGAACGCTGCCACGCCTTCCTCCGGGAGGTGGCCGACGGCCGCGACGGACTGCTCAACGTCTTCGTCCCGCACGCCACCGCCGGCATCGCCGTCATCGAGACCGGCGCCGGCAGCGACGAGGACCTGCTCGCCGCCCTCCGCGGGCTGCTCCCCGCCGACGACCGCTGGCAGCACCGCCACGGCAGCCCCGGCCACGGCCGCGACCACGTGCTACCGGGCCTGGTCGCCCCGCACGCCACCCTCCCCGTGGTGGGCGGCCGCCTCGCCCTCGGCACCTGGCAGTCCGTCGTCCTGATCGACACCAACGGCGACAACCCCGACCGGCTCCTGCGGCTCTCCTTCCTCGGCTGACGCCCCGTCCGTCGTCCCTCCCGCCGTCCCCGTGCCGCTGCGGGGACTCGCGGAGCACCGGCAGCCGGCGCCCACGCCGTAGGCTGGTCGCATGGCTGTGGACGAACACGAGCACGAGCAGGTGTGCGAGGTCGGATCCGACCCCGAGGAGGCCCGGCGCGGGCTGCAGGACGGCGGGCCGGGCGAGCGGGCCTCCTGCGTGCTGTGCGGCGAGCGGACCGAGTACCCGGCCGGTACCCCCGGCAGCACGCTCTGCCCGGTCTGCACCTGGCAGCAGGCGCAGCGCCAGGCCTGTTCGGGCTGACGGGGCGTCAGCGCCGGGGCGGGACCGGCCGGCACCGGGATGGTTGGACACGGCCGTGCGCGGGCGGTGATGATCGGCCCCGTTGACCGGTCGTCTCTCCCGAAGGGCCTCGCGGCATGTCCGAGTCCGAGCGCACGACCCGCCTGTTCGACCGCCCGCACGCGACGCTCGCCTACCGCACCGCGGGGCGCGGGCCGCTGGCCGTCTACGCGCACGGGGCGTTCTCCAGCCAGGGGCACGAGCGGCGGGCCGACCTGTTCGACTGGTCCGCGCTCACCCGGACCCACCGGCTGGTCGAGTACGACGCCCGCGGCCACGGGGAGTCCACCGGGCGGCCGGTGGAAGCCGACTACGCCTACCCCGCGCTCGCCACCGACCTGCTGGCGCTCTGCGACCACCTCTCGCCCGACCGGCCGGTCGCCGCGCTCGGCTCCTCGATGGGTGCCGCCACCGTCCTGTGGGCCGCCCTCGCCCGGCCCGAACGGTTCTCCCGGCTGGTGCTCGCCACCCCCGCCGTCGCCTGGCAGGCCCGCGCCGCCCGCCGTGACGGGCTGCGGGCCGCCGCCACACTGATCGAACGCCGCGGGAAGGCCGCACTCAGCGCTGCCGCCCGGCTCGCCGGGCCGCCCGCCGTCCTCGCCGAAGTCCCGTCCTTCCCCACCGAGTTCGACGTCCCCGACACGCTGATGCCGGCCATCCTGCGGGCCGCCGCCGGGGCCGACCTCCCCGAACCCGCGGCCCTGCGCGGCCTCGTCCACCCCACCCTGCTCCTCGCCTGGGAGACCGACCCCGTCCACCCGGTCGCCACCGCCGAAGCCCTCGCCGAGCTGCTCCCCGCCGCCGAGCTGCACGTCGCCCGCGACCTCGCCGAGGTCCGCGCCTGGGGCGAACGCGCGGCGGACTTCCTGGCGCGGTAGCGGCGACCGGCCGCCGGGAGCGGTCGGCGGCGGGCGGTGCTCAGGCGTCGGCGCGGGTGGTGTGGTGGACGGTGGAGCCGTGGCGGTGCTTGCGGATCAGGAGTTGGGCGGGGATCCGGGTGCGCAGGTCGGCGACGTGGCTGACGATGCCGACCGCGCGGTCGCGCTCGCGCAGGGAGTCGAGGACGTCCATCACCTCTTCGAGGGCGTTCTCGTCCAGGGTGCCGAAACCCTCGTCGATGAACAGGGTGTCCAACGGCATGCCGCCGGCCTCGTCGGTGACCACGTCGGCCAGGCCCAGGGCGAGGGCGAGGGAGGCGAAGAAGCTCTCGCCGCCGGAGAGGGTGGCGGTGTCGCGTTCGCGCCCGGTCCACGCGTCGACGACGTGCAGGGAGAGGCCGGAGCGGCGGTTGCCGGAGACCAGGCCGTCGCTGTGGACCAGGGTGTAGCGGCCGCCGGACATCTTCAGCAGCCGGTGGCTGGCCGCCGCCGCGACCTGCTCCAGCCGGGCGGCCAGCACGTACGACTCCAGGCGCATCCGCAGGGCGTTCTCGGCGGGCGCGCCGGCCAGCAGCCCGGCCAGGCGGCTGATCCGGGCGTGGGCGTCGAGCACCGGGGCGAAGGTCGCGGCGAGGGAGACCAGGGTGCGGCCGATCCGGGCCAGCGCCTCCACCCGGTCGGCGGCGGACCGGTGCTCCGCGGCGGCCCGGCGCAGTGCCGCGGTGGCGTCCTCCTCGGCGGCCCGGGCCACCGCCGGTGCCGCAGGCGGGAGTCGGCTCGCCGCCAGCAGGTCCGGATCGGCCAGCCGGGCCCGGTTCTGCTCCAGCGCGGTGTCCAGGGCCTGCAACCGCTGGCGGAGCAACTCCCGTTCGGCGGCGGGCAGGTGGGCGGCCTCGACGGCGGCCGGGTCGGCGAAGCCGGCCGACCGGGCGGCCTCGGCGAAGGCCTCGGTGGCCTCCGACAGCCGGGTCGCGGCCTCGGCGGCGGCTCGGGCGGCGGCGAGGGTGTCGGCGACCGCTCCGGTCAGCCGGTCCAGGGCCGCGGCGCGGGCCGCGACCGACGGGGCGTCACCGCGCGCCTCGGCGAGCCGCGCGGCCAGCTCGGCCAGTTCGACCACCACGGTGCCCAGCCGCCCCGCCAGCCCGGCACTGCGCTCGCCCGCCTGGCGCAGCCGATCGGCCCGCGCCGCCCGCTCGCGCTCCAGCCGCTCCACCTGCTGGCCGAGCGGGACGAGCCGCTCCGCGGTCTGCCGGGCGGCCTGCCACCGCTCCGCCAACTCGGCGATCTCGGCCGCGAGTTCGGCGACCGCACGGCCGCCGGAGGCGGCCGCCGCAGCCGCCTCGTCCACCTGCAGGGCCGTCAGTTCGGCCTGGGCCGCATTGAACCGCTGCTCGGCGGCGTGCTGGGCGTCCCGGGCGCGCTGCTCGTCCGCGGCCGTGACCGGGCTGGCGGACGGGCGGGCGGGGGCCGGGTGCTCGGCGGAGCCGCACACCCGGCAGGGCGCACCGTCGGCCAGCTCCTCCGCCAACTCGGCCGCCATCCCGGCCAGGCGGCGCTCCTGGAGGTCCAGGGTGTGGGCGCGGGCGTCCAGGAAGGCCTTGTGCAGATCGGTGGTGCGGGCCTCGGCGGCGGTGCGGGCGGCGTGCAGTCGGCGGTGCTGCTGCGCGGCTTCGTGGCGGAGCGTCAAGTCGGCTCGTTGCGCGTCCAGTTGGGTGAGCAGGGCGTGGGCAGAGCGGGCCTCGTCGAGTTCCGTGTGAAGCTGCTTCAGCCGGTCCTCGTAGTCGACCAGCCAGTCCTCGGACTCCTCGGCCAGCTCCTCGGCGCGGTCGCGCTCCGCGATCAGGTCCGCGCGCTCCCGGGTCAGCCGGCGGTGCCGGTCCTCGTCGGCGCGGGCGGCTTCCAGCCGGCCCGACTCGGCGCGCAAGTGCCGTTCGGCGGCGGCGAGTTCGGCGGGAGCGGCGGACGGGAGCGCCGACAGCGGGGGGAGGACCGCGGGCGGCGGCGCGGTGCGGGCCCGGGGGATGTCGACGGCCGCCGAGTCCGGGCTGTCGGTCGCGGGGGCCGCACTGACGGTCGCCGGGTCCGGGCCGGCCTGCGGAGGCATCGGACTCGCCGGGTCGGTGGCGAGCTGGCCCTGGGTAACCGCGAGTGCGGTGGGTGCGGCGGCGTGGACCGCCGTCAGGACGGGCGCGTCGGCCGTCAGCGCGGCCAACGCCGAGCGGCGGGCGGCCTCCTGGGCGGTGGCGGCGGCGTGGGAGGCGCTCGCGGTGCGGTGCAGAGTGCGCAGCGGGGCGAGGGACTCGGCGGCGAGGGCCGCGGTCAGCCGGGTGCGCTCCGGGGCGAGGGCGTCGTCGGCGGCGCTCAGGCGGACCCGGTCCGCCACGGCGGCGGCGTGGCGCTGCTGGCGGTCGGCGAGCGCGGTGGCCGCCGCCAGCGCCCGGCCGGCCTCGGTGTGCCGGGCCTCGGCCGCGGCGAGCGCCAGCCGGGCGGCGAGGGCGCGTTCGGCGGCCGTGCCGCGCAGCATCGCCGCCCAGGCCAGTGCCTCGGTGGCCGAGGCGTCCTCGCCGGGACGGTGGTCCGCCGCGTCGGCGGCCAGCGGGCCGGCGGCCTCCTCGGCCCGTGCGGCCAGGTCGCGCAGCCGCTGCCGGCCGGCCTGCACCTCCTTCTCCTGACGGAGCTTGCGGTCCGCCGTCCAGCGCTCCAACTGCTCGAACCGGCCGGTGTCGAAGAGCCGACCGAGCAGGTCGGCGCGCTGCTTGGAATCGGCGCGCAGGAACCGGGCGAAGTCGCCCTGCGGCAGCAGCACCACCTGGCAGAACTGGTCCCGGCTCATCCCGAGCAGCCGGGTCAGCTCCTCCCCGGCCTCCTGGTGCGAGCGGCTGAGCGCCACCCAGCCGGGTGTGCCGTCCCCCGCGTCCGGCGCCCACTCGCGCAGCAGGGTCTGCGCCTTCTCCGGGGTGAACCCCGACCCGCGCTTCTTCGGCCGCAGCTGTTCCGGGCTGCGGGTGATCTCCAGCCGCCGCCCGCCGAGGGTCGCCTCCAGCACCACCTCGGTGCGCCGGTCCGCGTCGGCGTGGTCGCTGCGCAGCGGGTTGCCCTTGCGGGAGCCCGGCAGCTCGCCGTAGAGCGCGTAGCAGACCGCGTCCAGCACGCTGCTCTTGCCCGCGCCGGTGGCCCCGCGCAGCAGGAACAGCCCGGCGGCGGTGAGCTTGTCGAAGTCGATCCGCTCGGTGGAGGCGAACGGCCCGAACGCGGTGACGGTGAGCTGGTGCAGCCTCATCGGGCGGCCTCCTGAGTGCAGACCCGGCGGCGGACCCGAGGGCGGATCTGACGGCGGGTCACCGGGCGTTCTCCTCGGCGCGTTCGGCGGCGGTGCGGCGGACCGCCTCCAGACCCTCCAGCAGCCAGGCGTGCTCGTCGCCGTCCAGCTCCCGGCCCGGGCGCACGTGCGTGACGAAGCCCTCCACCACCTCGCGGTCGCTGCGGCCGCGCACCCGCTGGGCGTACGACTGCTGCTCCTGCTGCTCGCCGCCCTCCGGTTCGAACAGCAGCTGCAGGGTGTGCGGGAAGCGGGCCCGCAGCCGCTCCATCGGGTCGGCCGGGCGGACCGGGTCGGTGAGGGTGGCCTGCACCCAGCACTCGCGCGCCCACTCGTGTTCCTCGGCGCCGAGCAGCTCGTCGAGGCCGCCGCGGAGCTGCGCGAGCCGGCGCGGCACCGGGCAGGAGATGCGGGACGCCTCGACCGTGCCGTCGGCGTCCAGGTCGACCAGCCACATCGACTTGTGGTGCCGGGTCTCGGAGAAGGAGTACGCGAGCGGGGAGCCGCTGTAGCGCAGGTGCGGGGCCAGCGTCTGGCAGCCGTGCAGGTGGCCGAGGGCGACGTAGTGCACGCCGTCGAACACCCCCGCCGGGACGGACTGCACGCCGCCGACCGCGATGTCGCGCTCGCTGTCGCTGGGCTCGCCGCCGGTGACGAACGCGTGGGCCAGGACGACGGCGCGGGTGCCGGCCGGGCGCGCGGCGAGGTCCGTGCGGACGGCGTCCATGGCGGCCGCCAGCACCTGCTCGTGGCCGCCGCGGGCCAGGCCGAGACGGTCCCGGACCAGCGCCGGCTCCAGGTACGGGAGGCCGTAGACGGCGACCGGGCCGTGCGCGTCGTGCAGCACGACCGGGTCGGCGAGGGCGCCGGGGTCGGTGCGCAGGTGGATGCCGGCGCGGTCGATCAGGCGGGAGGCGACGCCGAGGCGGCGGGCCGAGTCGTGGTTGCCGCTGATGAAGACGGTCGGGGTGCCGAGTTCGGCGAGGCGCCACAGCACGTCGTCGAAGAGCGCCACCGCCTCCAGGCCGGGGAGGGCGCGGTCGTAGACGTCGCCGGCGACCAGCACCGCGTCGACCTGCTCGGCCTCGACGGTGGCGACCAGGTGGTCGAGGAAGGCGCGCTGGGCGTCGTGCAGGTTCTCCCGGTGGAAGGATCGGCCCAGGTGCCAGTCCGAGGTGTGCAGCAGCCTCATGCCGAAGCTCCCCGCCGCATGTGCGCCACTCCTCGTTGTCGTTGCCGTCGTCGTCCGGACCGGTACCGAGTATCACAGGTAGGGGTGACAGAACGGGCGGAACGGGAGGGAGGGGTGGTTGGGGAGAAGGGGGAGGGACCGGTGGGGCGGGGGTCGGGGGTGGGGGTGACAGAACGGGCGGAACGGGAGGGGAGGGGCGGCTGGGGGGAGCTGAGGGAGAGGGGAGGGACCGGTGGGGCGGGGTCGGGGGTGGGGGTGTATGGAGCACAGGAAGTGGGGGGAACTGCCGAAGGAGAGGTGTGGGGGGCGTGGTGACCCGGGTGGCGGTCGGGGCTGTTCATCGGTCGGGTGTTCGGGGAAGATCAACAGGTGGCGAGGCTGGCTGCCCGGAAGAGCGGAGGGAGTGACATGGGCATCGAGTACAGCCCTGAGATCTCCGAACTGCTCGGGCGGGTGCGGCGCCGGCCCACGGCCGGGTGGCCGTGGCGGCCGGGGGAGCGGGTGCCCGAGGGGCTGCCGGTGAAGCAGTCCTGGGGGTGGCTGTTCGCGCCGGACGGGCGGGTGCTCACGCTGGTCAACCCGCGGGACGGGGTGGTGAGCCTGCCGGGCGGCTCGCTGGAGCCCGAGGACGACGGCGACCCCGGCTGCGCGCTGGCCCGCGAGGCGGGCGAGGAGGCGCAGGCGCTGATCGGGACGCCGGTCTACCTCGGCTACCTGTACGACCGGGTCGGCTCCGCGAACGGCGGCCACGAGTGCGCCCGGGTCCGGATGGCCGCGGCGCTGTACGGCGTCGGCCCGACCGCCCCCGACCCCGCGTCCGGCCGGCACTACCGTCGGCTGCTGGTGGCCCCGGGGCTGGCCGTCGAACTCCTCGGTTGGGGTCTGCCGGGGCTGCGGCAGGCGCGTGCGGCGGTGGCCACCGCGGTGGCGCTGCTGGGCGTTCCGTCGCTCGCCGACGAGACCATCGAGGAACTCCCGTCCGGCGGCTGTTCGCTCGACTGAGTGGCGAGCGCCGGGCGATCGACCCCCGGGCGCCGGTCGGGTGAGCACGGCGGGCCGACGGCGTGTCAGGCGGACGTTTCCGCAGGCCCAGGTCAGGGTGGGGTCTGCGCGCGTAGCTGACGTTGGGGTCGCGTTCGGTGAGTGTTCGTCAATTTCTTTGGCATGACCGCTTCCGCCGGAGGCTACCGGCTGGTATCCAATGTGTGGCCTGCGTCACTTCATTGGAGGTTCGATGTCTCGCACCAGAGTCCTGTCGGTCGCGTTCACCGCACTGACGCTCTCCCTGACCACCCTGTTCGCCGCCGGCACCGCCCACGCCGCCGGCGAGCGGTACGCGGCGCTCGGCGACTCGTACTCGTCCGGCGTGGGGGCCGGCAGCTACACCAGCGAGAGCGGCAGCTGCAAGCGGAGCACCAACTCCTACCCGTACCTCTGGAAGAACGCGCACGCGCCGTCGGCGTTCTCGTTCGTCGCCTGCTCCGGTGCGAAGACCGACGACGTGCTGGCCAACCAGCTCGGCGTGCTGGACAGTTCGACCACCCTGGTGTCGCTCACCATCGGCGGCAACGACGCCGGGTTCGCCTCCACCATGCAGACCTGCGTGCTGGACAGCGACAGCGCCTGCCTGTCCGCGGTGAACGCGGCGAAGAGCTACGCCACCAACACGCTGCCCGGCAAGCTCACCAACGTCTACAACCAGATCCACGCCAAGGCGCCCAACGCCCATGTGGTGGTGCTGGGTTACCCGCACCTGTACAAGGTGCCGGGCTCCTGCATCTTCGGCATCTCGGACACCAAGCGGAACGCGATCAACGGCGCGGCGGACACCATCGACTCGGTGATCGCCAAGCAGGTCGCGAACGCCGGCTTCACCTACGCGGACGTCCGGTCGATCTTCGCCAACCACGAGATCTGCGGGTCCTCCACCCGGTGGCTGAACAGCACCACGCTGCCGGTCGACGAGAGCTACCACCCCAACGCCTCGGGCCACTCCGGCGGTTACCTGCCGACCTTCACCGCCGCGGCGTGAGCCTGACGGTGTGACGACCGGTGGCCGGGCCCGTGGGAGGGGCCCGGCCACCGGTGTCCTCGGTGCCGTCGGGACGCGTCGGCGGTGACGGAGGGTCAGTGCAGGTAGTCGACCAGGCCCGCCGGCTTCAGGTCGGCCGCCCGGGCCGCGTCCAGGGCGCGCTGGAGGTCGGTGGCCAGGGTGTCGGTGAAGTGCAGCAGGATCACGTCGCCGGGCTGCAGCGGACCGCCGTGGTAGACGTTGGAGGCGCCCCAGCTGAAGTCCGCGGTGGCGGTGAGCACGTACGTCATGCCGCAGTTGGCGGCGGCCTGCAGGGTGTCGGCGTTCCAGGCGAAGTACGGCGGGCGGAAGATCGTCGGGGTGGTGCCGTAGTGTGCGGTGACCGCGTCGCGGGCGTCGCAGATCTCGGCCTGCTGCTCGGCGGGGCTGAGCGTGGTCAGGTCGCGGTGCGAGACGCTGTGGTCCTGGATCGAGGAGCCCGCGGCGGCCGTCACCCGGCTGAAGTAGTCCGGCTCGAAGCCCTGCGGCATGGGCAGCGGGAAGGCGGTGACCGGCAGCGCGGCGGAGGCGATCAGGCCGGCCGCCTCCGGGGTGCGGGTCCAGCCGTCGTCGATGGTGAGGAAGACGACCTTGTCGCCGGTCGGCGCGTTCCAGGTGGCGTACGCGGGGGCCGGGGTGTCGCCGGTGACCGAGACGTCGTCGACCGCGAACGGGCCCTGCTCGTACCAGCCGTGCACGTACAGCTGGACCGAGGTGGTGCTCGGGCCGGTGGTGAACGAGGTGGTGAGCCGCTGCCAGCCGTCGCCGGTGCCGGGGGTCCAGGACGGGGCGACGTCGTGGCCGGTGCCGGTGGCGCCGAGGAAGACGTACGCGCCGCGCACCCAGGCGCTGTAGGTGTAGGTGGTGCCGGGGCGCACCGCCAGGGTCTGCGTGCACTGGCCGGTGGAGTCGGCGGCGGCCGGGGTGACGGCCAGTGCGGAGCCGCCGGTGCGGGCGGCGGCGGAGACGGCGGCCTCGCCCGGGGCGCAGTGCCAGCCGGGGACGGAGCCCCAGTCGGCGAGCGGCAGGGTGGGGATCTCGAAGCCCGGGTTGGTGGCCAGGTTGACCGCCGGGGCGGCGTCCGCGTGGGCGGCGGGCGCGGTGGCGAGGGCGGCCAGCACGGTGGCCGCGGCGACGGCCGCGAGACGGCGGCGGGCAGACTTGAGCACGAGTCAACTCCAGTGTGGGGGTGGAGAGAAGACGTGACTCCCGGAGGGGGCGGGGGTCCGGACCGGCCCTGCCGCACCAGGCCGCTGCACACAATGGACTGGACCAATCCCGGCGGTCAAGCGGATTCGTCGGAGATCGGTCAACCGGCGTAGAGCTCCTCGATGTCGGCCGCGTAGCGCTCCGCCACCGCGGCCCGCCGGATCTTCAGCGAGGGCGTCAACAGCCCGTCCTCCAAGGAGAACTCGCGCGGAAGCAGCCGGAACGCCCGGACCGACTCGGCGCGCGAGACGGTGGTGTTCGCCGCCGCCACCGCGCGCTGCACCTCGGCGTGCAGCTCCTGGTCGGTCAGCGCCGCCCCCATGTCCAACTGCTCGCGGCCGCGGGCCTTCAGCCAGTGCGCCAGGGCCACCGCGTCCAGTGTGATCAGCGCCGCCACGTACGGCCGGTTGTCGCCGACCACCAGGCACTGGGCGATCAGCGGGTGGGCCCGGACCCGCTCCTCGAGGATCGCCGGGGCCAGGTTCTTGCCGCTGGAGGTGACGATCAGCTCCTTCTTGCGGCCGGTCAGGGTCAGGTAGCCGTCCTCGTCCAGCGAGCCCAGGTCGCCGGTGGCCAGCCAGCCCCGGAACAGCGCCTCGTCCGAGCAGCGCGGATGGCCCAGGTAGCCGGAGAAGACGCCGCCGCCGCGCACCCACACCTCGCCGTCCTCGGCGATCGCCACCGAGGCGCCCGGCAGCGGACGGCCCACCGTGCCGAACTTCGCCCGCCCGGGCGGGTTCGCGGTGATCGCCGCCGCCGACTCGGTCAGCCCGTACCCCTCGTACACCGTCATGCCCGCCCCTGCGAAGAACAGGCCCAGGTCCCGGCCGAGCATCGAACCGCCCGACATCACCGCCCGCACCCGGCCGCCCAGCACCGCCCGGATCCGCTGGTACACCAGCCGCTCGTACGCCGCGTGCCGCACCCGCAGCGCCGGGCTCGGACCCGGGCCCTGGCGGTGCGCCCGGCGCTCCGAGGCCGCCGCCCACTCGACGGCCACCCGCTCGGCCTGGTCGAAGAGTTCGAGCTTGCCGGCGGCCTCGGCGGCCTCCCGGGCCCGGCGGTGGATCTTCTCGAAGATGTACGGCACCGCGTGCAGGAAGGTCGGCCGGAACGCCGCCAGGGCCGGCAGCAGACTCTCGGTCGACAGCTTCGCGTGGTGCCCGATCCGGATCCCGCCGCGCACCGCCGCGACCTGCGTCATCCGCCCGTACACGTGCGCCAGCGGCAGGAACAGCAGCGTCGCCGCCTGCCCGCCGCCGGTGTCGTGGAACACCTCCGCCCAGCCCTCCAGCAGGGCGTCCGCCACCGCGGCGAAGTTGCCGTGGGTCAGCACGCAGCCCTTCGGGCGGCCGGTGGTGCCCGAGGTGTAGATGACGCTGGCCACCGCGTCCGGCGTCACCCCGATCCGCTGACGGTGCACCAGCGCGTCCGGCACGCCCAGCCCGTCCGCGACCAGCTGCGCCACGCAGTCCCGGTCCAGCTGCCAGATGCCGGTCAGCTCGGGCAGCGCGTCGCAGACCGCGCCGACCGTCATCGCCTGGTCCTCGTCCTCCACCACGCAGGCCACCGCGCCGGTCTCCGCGAGGATCCAGCGCACCTGCTCGGCCGCCGCGGTCGGGTACACCGGCACCGGGATCGCCCCGATCGACCAGAGCGCGTAGTCGAAGAGCGTCCACTCGTAGCGGGTGGAGGACATCACCGCCACCCGGTCGCCGTACCGCACCCCGCGGGTCAGCAGGCCCTTGGCCAGCGCCAGCACCTCGTCGCGGAACCGAAGCGCCGTCACCGGCTGCCACTCGCCGTCCTCCTGACGGGACAGCTGGACCAGCCGCGGCTCCCGCTCCGCCCGGTCGAAGAGCGAGTCGGCCAGGCCGCCGGTCACCGCGCCGGAGAGCGCGGGGCTGCTGAACTCGCGCACGGTCCACCCCCAACCCCGCCGAACGCCGCCGAACCCCCGCCGGGTCCGCACTGCCCGGGCGGTGGCAGCGAAGCTACCGGATCGTCACGGCGCTGCCCAGAGTCACCGGCCGACGACACCCCGCACCGGTGACAGTGCCGCAGGTCGGGGGCGCAAGCGGTCCGCCCGCGGATATTCGAGGACGATCCGGACAACGGTGGATCACGATGCAAATTCACCCTTCGAACGGATGGTCAGGAAGTAGTAGGCTCGCGCAGCTCGTACCACACGCCCGTCCGCGCCCGGCGACCTTCCTGAACCTGGACCACAGAGGACCGTATGCGTCTGCGCCGCAGCTCGATCCGCGCGAGGATCATCGCGCTGCTCCTGGTGCCCATTGCGGCACTCAGCGCGCTGTGGATCTACGCGACACTGATCACCACCGGCGACGTCTGGGGTCAACTCGACCTCAGCGCCACCTACAAGGCCTTCGGCGGGCCCGCCGACCAGTACGTCGGCGACCTGCAGGCCGAACGCGCCGCCGCCGTGCAGCGGCTCGCCGACCCCGGCAACAAGGCCACCGTCGACGCGTACCAGCAGGCCCAGGCCACCACCGACCGCTCGCTGCAGCTGCTGCGCTACCAGGGCGGCAGCGGCGACGCGGGCAAGCTCGACGCCGACCAGAAGGCCCGCTTCGAGGACATGCTCTCGGTCGCCGAGCAGCTGCCCGCGATCCGCAGCCAGGTCGGCCAGCAGCGGCAGAGCTGGGACGGCACGCTCAGGGACTACAGCGACCTGGTCCAGCCGGTCTTCGCCTTCCGGTCCTCGTTCATCGCCAAGCAGACCGGCACCCTGCCCCGGCAGGGCACCATCCTGGTCGAGCTCACCCGGGCCCGCGAGTACCTCGCCCAGGAGACCGCCGCGATGCGCGCCCTGCGGGTCGGCACCGCCAACGACACCCGCAAGCAGCAGGTCGCGCTCGACGCCATGCACAGCCAGCAGGCGCTGTTCCGGATCTACGTCGGCGAGCTCAAGCCGCAGGACCAGTACGACTACAACACCCTGCGCACCAACGAGGCGTGGAGCAACCTCACCACCGCCGAGCGCGGCTTCGAGGACGCCCCCGACCGCGCCCGGGAGGCCCGCAGCGGCCCGGTCGACCCGTGGGGCGAGAACGCCGACAAGGTGCTCGCCGACATCAGCGACCTCAACGGCCGGCTCGCCGCCTCGATCGGCGACCAGGCCCGCTCCTACGCCGTCAACTCGCTGCTGCGCGGCGGCATCGCCGGTCTCGCCGGTCTCGCCGCCGTCGTCCTCTCGGTGATCATCTCCTACCGGATCGGCCGCCGCCTGGTCCGCGAGCTGGTCGGCCTGCGCAACGCCGCCACCGACCTGTCCGGCAGCCGGCTGCCCTCGGTGATGCTCCGGCTGCGCCGCGGCGAGCCGGTCGACGTGATCGCCGAGGTGCCCCAACTGGAGTTCGGCGCCGCCGAGATCGGCCAGGTCGGCCGGGCCTTCAACGAGGTCCAGCGGGTCGCCGTCGAGGCCGCCGTCGAACAGGCCGAACTGCGCCGCGGCGTCTCCGCGGTCTTCGTCAACCTGGCCCGCCGCTCCCAGGTGCTGCTGCACCGCCAGCTCACCTTGCTGGACACCATGGAGCGCCGCACCGAGGACCCGCGGGAACTCGAGGACCTGTTCCGGCTCGACCACCTCACCACCCGCATGCGCCGCCACGCCGAGGGCCTGATCATCCTCTCCGGCGGCTCGCCCGGCCGCGCCTGGCGCAAGCCGGTGCGGATGGTCGACGTGGTGCGCGCCGCGGTCGGCGAGGTCGAGGACTACGCGCGGGTGATCGTCCGGCCGTTCCCCGGCACCGGCCTGCTCGGCAGCGCCGTCGCCGACGTCACCCACCTGGTCGCCGAACTGGTCGAGAACGCCACGGTGTTCTCCCCGCCGCAGACCCAGGTCACGGTGCAGGGCGAGGTGGTGGCGCACGGCTTCTGCCTGGAGATCGACGACCGCGGCCTCGGCCTGAGCGAGCAGCACCTCGGCGAGATCAACCAGCGCCTCGCCATCGAGCAGGAGTTCGACCTCGCCGACACCGACCGGCTGGGCCTGTTCGTGGTCTCCCGGCTGGCCCGCCGTCACGGCATCCGGGTCCACCTGCGGCCGTCCCCGTACGGCGGCAGCTCCGCCGTGGTGCTGATCCCGCGTGAACTGCTCGCCGACTCCTCGGAGATCGCCCCCGAGGCGGCCCCCCGGCAGCCCGTCGAGGACGCCACCCACCGGCGGGCCCGTGGCGGCGGCGACGAGCCGGTCCGCTCCGGCCCGGCGCACGGCACCCCGATCCCGCCCGCCCCGGCGCTCGGCGGCCCCCGCCCGTCGCTCGCCGAGCCCGCCACCACCCCCGGCGGCCTGCCCCGCCGCCGGGCCGCAGGCACGCCGGCCGGCGACGCCGCCGCGGTCGCCGACGGTGCGTCAGGCGGCTTCGGGCCCGCCGGTGCCGGGACGGACGGCAGCGGGACGAACGGCACGGGCACCGGGCGGCACCGCCGCACCGAGCCCGGCGACCCGACGCCCGGCAGCGCGCCGGAACAGGCCGCGCCGGTCGCCGCCGGGCTGCTGCCCCGCCGGGTCCGGCAGGCCAACCTGGCGCCGCAACTGCGGGGCGGGCGCGCCGACCAGGGCGCGGAGGAGCCCGGCGAGCAGTCGCGCGAGCGCAGCCCCGAGGAGGCCCGCTCCGCCTTCGCCTCCTTCCAGCGCGGCTTCGCCCGCGGCCGCGGAGACCGGCTGCAGCCGGCCTCGCTGACCGTGGTCCGCTCCGAGCCGTCGCCCGCCGGCCCGTTGGCCGAACCGCCCGCCGTCCGTCCGCCCGCGCTGCCGGGTCAGCCGCGTCTGCGGATCGCGCTGCCGTCCGCGCCGGTGCCGCCGGCGCTGCCGGCCGCCCCCGTCCGCTCCGTTCCCCCGGCGCACCAGCCGCCGGCCGCACCGCCCGCACCAGCAGAAGGAACCGAATCATGACCGCAACAACACCGCCGTCCGGGGGCCTCGACTGGCTCCTCAACGACCTGGTCGGCCGGGTGGCGACACTTCGGCATGCGGTGATCCTGTCCAGTGACGGGCTGGCCACCGGTGTCTCCAGCGGCCTCGGCCGGGAGGACGCCGAACACCTCGCGGCCGTCGCCGCCGGCTTCCACAGCCTCGCCAAGGGTGCCGGCCGGCACTTCCAGGTGGGCGGCGTCCGGCAGACCATGGTCGAGCTGGACGAGGCCTTCCTCTTCATCACCGCCGCCGGCGACGGCAGCTGCCTCGCGGTGCTCAGCGACGCCGAGTCCGACGTGGGCCAGATCGCCTACGAGATGGCACTGTTGGTGAAGCGGGTCGGCGAGCACCTGGCCGCCGAGCCGCGGACCGAGACCGCACCGCCCGGGAGATGACCTGCCGATGAGCGAGCCCGAGCCGACCGAGGCGACCCCCGCGGACGCCCCGGCCGACCTGAGCGGCGAGACCGCGTCCGAGCCGACCGAGGCGAGCGCCGGCGCGGTCGACGCCGTGAGCGCCGACGCCGTGACCGGTGACGGTGCGGACGCCGTGATCGTGAACCTCCCGGGTGGCGGGGGCGGGCAGGAGTCGGCCGACGAACCGTCGATCGACCTGTTCACGCCCCGCACCCCGGTCGACGACCGCTGGTTCGACGACGACGCCGGGCCGGTGGTCCGGCTGTTCGCGATGACCAGGGGCCGGGCGGCCCGCCCGGTCGACGACGGCCTGTTCGACCTCATCTCGCTCGTCACCGCCGCCGGGCCGGCCGTGGTCGGCCCGGGCGGCGTGCCCGGCAACCTGGCGCTCGACCCCGAGCACCACGCCATCCTCGCGCTCTGCCGCGAAGAGCCGCTCAGCGTCGCCGAGTTGGGCTCCTACACCGACCTGCCGGTGAGCGTCGTGCGGGTCCTGCTCGGCGACCTCCACGACGCCGAGCTGATCAGCGTCACCCGACCCGTCCAGCTCGCCCACCAACCCGACGAGCGCCTGCTGCGAGACGTGATCAATGGCCTCCGTGCACTCTGACACCGCTGCCCCCGCCCCGACCTCAGACGGCGGGCCGCGCAGCGGTCCGTGGGGCACCCGGGCCGTGAAGATCCTGGTCGCCGGAGGGTTCGGCGCGGGCAAGACCACCCTGGTCGGGGCGGTCTCCGAGATCCGGCCGCTGCGCACCGAGGAGGTGCTCAGCGAGCGCGGCCGCCCGGTCGACGACACCGTCGGCGTGGAGACCAAGCGGACCACCACGGTCGCCATGGACTTCGGCCGGATCGACCTCCAACCCGCGCTCGCCCTCTACCTGTTCGGCACCCCCGGGCAGGACCGGTTCTGGTTCGTCTGGGACGAGCTGGCCCGCGGCGCGCTCGGCGCGGTGGTGCTCGCGGACACCCGCCGACTGGCCGACTCCTTCCCCTCGGTCGACTACTTCGAGCAGCGCGGCATCCCCTTCGTGGTCGCCGTCAACTGCTTCGAGGGCACCGAGGTCTACGCGCCGGACGACGTGCGGGCCGCGCTCGACCTGCCGGCCGCCGTGCCGGTGCTGCTGTGCGACGCGCGGCGCAAGGAGGACGGCAAGGAGCTGCTGATCCGGCTGGTGGAGCACGCCGCCGTGCGGCTGGGGCTCCGGCTGTAGGGCGTTTCCGCAGGCCATGGCAGTGATGTCCGGATAGTGGACGTCAAGTGTCTTGCGGGGCGGACGGCTTAGTGCTGTGGGTTGCCTTCCGGGCACTCGGCGTGGAAGTCTCGTAGTCGTGCCCGCCGGTGGATTGCCGCGGGCTTCCTACGTGCTCCGGGGGGTGGCGAGATGGTGGTGGTCCGATCCACCGCGGTGCCGTCCGCTCCCGTGATGCCGGTGCTGACCGTCCGGCGGTACATCGACCACGGTCTCATCTACAGCGCCTGCTGTCGCTGACGCGCCGTCGCGTCCGGCCCCCTCCCCGCCCAGTCCCGCCGAGCCTGACCCGGTGTCAGGACGGCTGCGGTACCCGGTGGCCGCGGATGCGAAGACGACTCCAGCCGACCGCCCGCCGCGCGAGAAGAGACCCCCAGATGTCGTACGTCGCCACTGCCGCCACCCCCGTCGCCCCGTCGCACGCCCCGCACCTGCGGGCCGTGCCCAACCTGCCGGCGGACCACGCCCGCCGCGACCCGCAGCCCGCCGGGCGCTTCGCCCCCGAGCAGCTGCTGGCCGGTCTCCCCGAGGGCGCCACCGTGGTGGCCGCTCTCCCGCAGGGCCTGCTGGCCCAGTTCGGCGCGGTCGGGAAGGCCCCGCTGGTCGGCTACGTGGTGGTGGTGCCCGCCGAGCCCGCCGCCTCCGAGCCCGCCCCGCCCGCTCCCGCCGCCCGCACCGAGGTGCCCGGCCGCGGCATCGCGATCGACGTGGAGCGCCGCAACGCCTACGTGGACGGCGAGTTGCTCGACCTGACCTACCTGGAGTTCGAACTCCTCGCCCACCTCACCGGCCACCCGCACCGGGTGCACACCCGCGACCACCTGGTCCACACCGTCTGGGGCTACGGCCACGTCGGCGACGGCCGCACCGTGGACGTCCACGTGGCGCGCCTGCGACGCAAGTTGGGCGCGGACTACCGGGACTCGATCGTGACCGTCCGCCGGGTGGGCTACAAGTACGCGCCGCCGGTGAACTGAACCGCCGGACGTCCGCCGCGGACCCGGGTGCACCCTGCGTGCGCCCGGGTCCGCCGCCGTTCCCGGCCGCCCCGGGTCCCGGCCGCCCCGGGTCACGGCCGTTCGTCGGGCGGCAGCAGCAGGACCGTCAGGGCCGCGGCGCAGGCGGTGGCGTGGGCCAGGGTGCGCGGCAGGTCGGTGTCGGTGAGCAGGTCGGGGGTGGAGCGGACGGCGAGCGCGTAGCGGGCCTGCGCGGTGTGGTCGAGGACGGGGACGGCGAGGGTGCGGACCCCGGGGGCGGACTCGCCCTCGTTCAGCGCGTAGCCGCGCTCGCGGGTGACGGCGAGTTCGGCGGCCAGCTCCGCGGGCGCGGTGAGGGTGCGGTCGGTGAAGGCGGGCAGCGGGCCGCTCGGCGGGGCCTCGGTGGGGGAGGGCCAGGCGAGCAGCACCTTCCCCAGGGCGGTGGAGTGCAGCGGGCGGCGCAGCCCCAGGCCGCCGGTGGCGTGCACGGAGCCGCCGACCAGGACGACGGCGTGCGGGCCGGAGCGGATGGCGAGGTCGGCGGTGGCGCCGGTGCGGCGTGCCAGCAGGTCGAGTTCGGGGCCGGCCAGGTGGAGGCCGCGGCGGTGGAAGGTGAGCCGGCCGAGTTCGGCGACGGCCGGGCCGAGCCGGTAGCGGGCGGTGCGGTCGTCCTGTTCGAGGAAGCCGGTGGCGACCAGGGTGCGGGCCAGCCGGTGCGCGGTGGAGACGCTCAGGCCGGTGCGGCGGGCCAGGTCGGAGGCGCTCTGGTCCGGGCCGTCGTCGTGGAAGCAGTGCAGCAGCCCGAGTGCGCGGTGCACCGCCTGGGCGCCGGCCGGCGGGGATGGGACGGTGGCGGGCATCGGACCTCGTTCGTCGTCGGGCAGCGCGCAACTTCCGTGCGGTTCCCAGGATATGACAGCACGTACGACCGCAACGTGACGGCCGTGTTGCGGCAGCGGTAGGGATTGTGAACAGGTGATCCCATCATCTGGCAAACCCTTGATTCGCTCCCTGAGCTCGTGGAACGCTCACGTCAGTCCGCAGCTCAGCCCAGGAGGGAGTCCACCGTGAACACGCGCCGGTGCCGCCCCTCCTGTCGTCGCTGACCGCCCCGACCGCCTCTGCCCGAGCCGCTCGCGCTCCCACCATGTGGGAGCCGCCGCCGTGCACCCCCTGCCGACCTCCGGAGCCCCGTCATGTCCCAGGCCCTCGCCGCGCCCTACCCCGACACCCTGTGGTTCACCCGCTGCCCCGTGCCCACCGCCACCGGGATCGCCGCCGACCAGGGCTGGCTGGCCGAGGAGTTCGCCGCCGAGCGGATCGCCGTCCGCTCCCTGCAGGACGTGCCGCCCGAGGTGGCCGCCGACCACCACTACACCCACGCGCTGCCCGGACTCTTCCGCGAGGGCGGCAACGTGCCCGCGCTGTGGGCCCGTTCGCGCGGCGAGCGGACCCGGCTGATCGGCCTGACCTGGATCGAGGAGCGGCAGGCGGTCCTGGTCCGGGCGGGCAGCGGCATCCACACCGCGGAGCAGCTGCGCGGTGCCCGGCTCGCGGTGCCCCGCCACCCGATCGCCATCGACTTCTGGCGCGCCATGGCGCTGGCCGGCCACCGCGGCGCCCTCGCGCTCGGCGGACTCGCCCCCGCGGACGTCCACTTCGTGGAGGTACCGGCCGAGCCCGGCGGCGGCCAGTGGGCCGCCGAGCTGGCGGCGCTGCGCGACGGGCGGGTCGACGCCGTCTACGTGAAGGGCGCGCTGGCGGTCGAGGCGGCCCGGAGGTACGGGGCCGAGGTGGCGGTGGAACTCGACGCCGCGGCCGACCGCCGCACCCGGGTCAACAACGGCACCCCGCGCCCGATCACCGTCCACCAGCAGCTGTTGGACGACCATCCCGAGCTGGTCGCCCGGTTCCTCGCGGTGCTGCTGCGGGCCGCCGACTGGGCGGCCGACCGGCCGGCCGAGGTGGCCCGGATCCTGTCGGCCGAGACCGGGGCGGGCGCCGCCGGCGTCGCGGGCGCGTACGCCGCCGGCGGGCACCGCACGCTGCACCTCGACCTGTCGGCCGAACGGCTCGACCTGCTGGCGCAGCAGGAGCGGTTCCTCGCCGACCAGGGCTTCCTGGCCGCCCGGGTCGACGTCCGGGCCTGGGCGGACCCGGCCCCGCTGGCCGCCGCCCGCGCCCTGCTCGCCACCACCTGACCTGCCGTCAGCAGCCCGCGCCCGCCCTGCACCGCCCCCGCACCCACCCGATCCCCTGTCTTCCCGAGCACCTCCCGAGAACTGGAGTGACGACATGTCGACCATCCCCGCCCGCCGACTCGCCCCCGCCGCCGTGCTGGCCGCCACCTGACCTGCCGTCAGCAGCCTGCGCCTGCCCTGCATCGCCCCCCTACCCACCCGATCCCCCGTCTTCCCGAGCACCTCCCGAGAACTGGAGTGACGACATGTCGACCATCCCCGCCCGCCGACTCGCCCCCGCCGCCGTGCTGGCCGCCGCCGCGCTCGCGCTGACCGCCTGCGGCTCGTCCGCGCAGGACGCCGCCGGCTCCGCGGACGGCAAGGGCGCCGAGGTGGTGCTGAGAGTCCCCGACCCCGGCAACTCCGGGTTCCTGGCGAAGGGGAAGCAGGACGGCTCGCTGGCCAAGGCGCTGGCGGCGGTGCACGCCAAGGTGGCGTGGACCGGCAGCGCGGGCCCGTTCGCGCCCGCCGCGCAGGCGCTCAACGCCGACCAGCTCGACGTGGCGCAGGGCTCGATCACCTCCGCGGTGGCCGCGCTGGCGCAGAAGCCCGGCTTCAAGCTGTTCTCGCAGACCGCACCGGACGGCGCGGGCGAGGGCATCCTGGTGAAGAACGACTCGCCGATCAAGGAGGTCAAGGACCTGGTCGGCCGGAAGGTCGCGGTCTCCCAGGGCGGCACCAGCGAGTACCTGCTGCTCAAGGCGCTGGCGAAGAACGGCATCCCCGCGGACCAGGTGCAGCGGGTCTACCTGCGAGCCGACCAGACCGCCGGCGTCTTCAACTCCGGCCAGGTGGACGCCTGGGCGACCTGGAGCACCTTCTCGATCCCGGCGATCGCCAACACCGGCGCGCACCTCCTGGTCGACGGGAAGGCCGTCGGCTCGGACAACTACGCGGTGTGGGCGGTGCGTTCGGCCTTCGCCGAGCAGCACCCCGAGGTGCTCAAGGCGTTCTACGGCTACCTGCACGACAACGGGCAGAAGGAACAGGCCGACCCCGCCGCCTACCTGAACGTCTTCACCGACGCCGGCCCGACCGCCGTCACCCCGGCGGAGAAGCAGGTCGCGGTCGACTTCGGCAAGCAACGGGCCTTCGACCAGCCGATCGCCGCCGCCGACGTCGAACGGTTCGGCGTGGTCGCCCGGTTCTACGCCGACCAGGGCGTCACCAAGTCCCTGGTGGACGTCAAGCCGTACCTGATCGACGTCGACGCGCTGCCCGGGCGCGCCCGGTGAGCACCGCGACGGAGACCGCCCGGGCGGCCGGACTGGTCGCCCCGCGCGCCCAGCTGCCCGCCGCCCGGCCGCGCGGCGTCTCGGCCGCGCTGCGCACCCTCGGCCCGCTCGCCCTGCTCGCCGCCTGGCAGGTCTCGTCCGCCACCGGGGTGCTCACCCCCGACGTGCTCGCCTCGCCCCGGCAGGTGGTCACGGCGGTGGGCGAGCTGTGGGGCAACGGCCAGCTCGGCGCCGCACTCGCCACCTCGCTCACCCGGGCCGGACTCGGCCTGCTGATCGGGGCCAGCACCGGCCTGCTGCTCGGCGTGCTGACCGGGTTCTTCCGGCTCGGCGACGAACTGCTCGACTCCGCCGTCCAGGTGCTGCGCACCGTGCCGTTCCTGGCGCTGGTACCGCTGTTCATGGTCTGGTTCGGCATCACCGAGACCGCCAAGATCGCGCTGATCGCGGTGGCCACCTCCTTCCCGATGTACGTCTCGGCCTCCGGCGGCGTGCGCAGCACCGACCGCAAACTGGTCGAGGCGGTGCGCAGCTTCGGACTCTCCCGCTGGGCGGTGGTGCGCGAGGTGGTGCTGCCCGGTGCGCTGCCCGCGCTGCTCTCCGGGCTGCGGCTGTCGATGACGCTCAGCGTGATCGCGCTGATCGCCGCCGAGGAGATCAACTCCACCGAGGGCATCGGCTACCTGATGGCCCAGGCGCAGAACTTCTCCCGCACCGACGTGCTGGCGGTCTGCATCCTGATCTACGGCCTGCTGGGCCTGGCCGCGGACGGCGCGGCCCGGGTGCTGGAGCGCCTGCTGATGCCCTGGCGGACCGTCAACACGCGGACCGGAGGCGGACGATGAGCGCCCCCACCCCGCCGACCGGCGGCCCCGCGGTCCACCTGCGCGGCCTGCGCCGCAGCTTCGGCACCCGGGCGGTGCTGGACGGCGTCGACCTGGACCTGGCCCGCGGCGAGTTCCTGGCCCTGCTCGGCGCCAGCGGCACCGGGAAGACCACGCTGCTGCGCATCCTGGCCGGCCTGGACCGCGCCGACGCCGGCACCGTGCTGGTGCCGGCCGCCCGGACCGTGGTCTTCCAGGAGCCCCGGCTGGTCCCGTCCAAGCGGGTGCTCGGCAACGTCACCCTCGGCCTGCCGCGCGGCGCGGCCACCCGGGCCACCGGACGGCGGGCGCTGGCCGAGGTCGGGCTCGCCGACCACGCCGACGCCTGGCCGAGCACCCTCTCCGGCGGCGAGGCGCAGCGCGCCGCGCTCGCCCGGGCCCTCGTCCGGGAGCCCGAACTGCTGCTGCTGGACGAGCCGTTCGCCGCCCTGGACGCCCTCACCCGGCTGCGCATGCAGGACCTGGTCGGCGAGCTGTGCCGGCGCCACCGCCCCGCGGTCCTGCTGGTCACCCACGACGTCGACGAGGCGATCCGGCTCGCCGACCGGGTGGCCGTGCTCCGCGACGGCGTGCTGGTCCGCGACCAGCCGGTCGCCGTCGAGCACCCCCGCGACCCGGCCGACCCCGCCTTCGCGGCCCTGCGCCGCACCCTGCTCGCCGACCTCGGCGTGCACCCCGAACCCAGCCGACTGCCCGTCACCTGACGGCGGACCAGCAAGGAGACCCCGAGCATGACCATCACCGTCGGCGTGCACCGCTCCAACCCGACCCTCACCCACCTGGCCCGACTCGACTACCTGCAAGAGGAGTTGGCCCCGCTCGGCGAGAGCGCCGACTTCCACCACTACACCGACGGCACCCGCACCGGCGCCCACCTCGCCGACGGCACCATCGACTTCGGCGGCACCGGCTCCACCCCGCCGATCACCGCGCAGGCCGCCGGACACGACCTGGTGTACGCCGCGGTCTCCGCCCCCAGGCCGGACCACGGCGCGCTGCTGGTGCGCGCCGACGGCCCGGTGCGCACCGTCGCCGACCTGAAGGGCGGCACGGTGGCGCTGGGCATCGGCTCCTGGCAGACCCACCTGCTGGCCAAGGCGCTGCACCAGGCCGGGCTGTCCTACCGCGACGACGTCCGGGCGGTCCGCCCGTCCGGCGACGAGGCGCGGCGGCTGCGCGAGGGCGACATCGCCGGCTGGATCGCCCAGGGCGCGGAGCTCGCCGAGGCGCTGCGCGGCGGCGAGGCGCGCGTCCTGGTCCGCACCGGCGAGGTGATCACCGACCGCTCGGTGTTCTTCACCCGCCGCGAACTCGCCGTCCAGCGGCCCGAGGTGGTGGCCGCCGTCGTCACCGCGCTGCAGCGCGCCGACGACTGGGCCGCCGCCCACCTCGACCAGGCCGCCGCGCAGGCCGCCGAGGAGCAGGGCGGCGCGGCCGCCGACTGGCGCAGCGCGTTCGCCGGGCTGCCGTGGCGGCTGGAGCCCGCCGGCGCCGCGTTCGTCGCCGAGCAGCAGGAGGCCGCCGACATCTTCCACGGCGTCGGCTTCATCGACCGCCCGGTCACCGTGGCCGACGCCCACCTGCCCGGCCTGGAGCAGCCCGTGGCCGACGCCGTCGCCCGCGCCGGAAAGGGGAACTGACGCCGTGGCCGCCGAAGTCCTCTGGTACCTGATCCCCCGCGAGGGCCACTACCCGTGGGAGCCGGAAGGCCGCCGCCCGGTCGACCTCGGCTACCTCCAGCAGCTCGCCGCCACCGTCGAACGGCTCGGCTACACCGGCGCGCTGCTGGCCACCGACCAGTACGACGTGTGGACCCTCGGCTCCGCGGTCGCCGCCGCCACCGGCCCCGGCTTCCGGCCGCTGCTCGCCGTCCACCCCGGCCTGGTCTCGCCGACCCTGCTCGCCAAGATGGCGCTCAGCTTCGAGCACCTGCACGGCGCCGGCCGGCTGCGGTTCAACGTGGTCAACGGCTCCACCCCGCAGCTGCGCGAGTACGGGCTGCACGTCGAGCACGACGACCGCTACCGGCTGTCGGCCGAGTACTGGGGCCTGGTCAAGCGGCTGACCCGCGGTGAGGTCGTCGACCACGACGGCGAGTTCTACCGCCTGACGCAGGCCGGCGCCTCGCTGCGCGACCTGCCGCCGCTGCGCGAGGGCCACATCCCGCTGTGGTTCGGCGGCTCCTCGCCCGCCGGGATCGAGATGGCCGCCGAGCACGTCGACGTCTACCTCACCTGGGGCGAGCCGCCGCACCTGCTCAAGGAGAAGCTGGAACGGGTCCGGGAGCGGGCCGCCGCGCACGGCCGGACCCTGCGCCTGGGCCTGCGGCTGCACCTGATCGTCCGGGACACCGAGGAACAGGCCTGGGCCGCCGCCGACAAGCTGCTCGCCGTCACCAGCGAGGCCACCTACGCCCGGCAGCTCGGCGGCGTCCGGGGCGAGGACGGGGTCGGCTGGCAGCGGCAGTTCCGCCAGCACGGCGGTCGGGTCCCGGCCCACGCACGGGAGTTGGAGACCCACCCCAACCTGTGGCCCGGGATGAGCCTGTTCCGCCCCGGCCCCGGCACCGCCGTGGTCGGCAGCAGCGCGCAGGTGGTCGAGCGGCTGCGCGAGTACCAGGACCTCGGCGTCGACACCTTCATCCTCTCCGGCAACCCGCTGCTGGAGGAGGCCTACCGGGTCGCCGAGACGGTGCTGCCCCACCTGTGAGCCGGGCCGGCCGGGCCCGCAGGTACGGGCCCGGCCGGTCGCGGGTCAGCGGCTGAGGCGGTCGATCTCGGCGATCTCCGTGGCGGTCAGCGGGCCCGCGGCGAGCGCGTCGAGGTTCTGGTCGAGCTGCTGCACGCTGCTGGCGCCGATGATCACGGAGACCACCCGCTCGTCCCGCAGCACCCAGGAGAGTGCCAGCTGGGCGAGGGTCTGGCCGCGGCCCTCGGCGACCTTGGCGAGCGCCCGGAGCTGGTCCAGCTTGGCGCCGGTGAGGGCCTCCTCCTTGAGGAAGTGGCCGACCGACATGCGCGAGCCCGCCGGGACGTCGCCGCCCAGGTAACGGTCGGTCAGCAGGCCCTGCGCGAGCGGGGAGTAGGCGATCAGCGCGGTCTGGGTCTCGCCCACCGCGTCCAGCAGGCCCTGCTCCGGCTCGCGGTTCAGGATCGAGTAGCTGGCCTGGTTCAGCAGCACCGGGGTGCCCAGCTCGCGCAGGATCGCCACCGCCTCACGGTGCTGCTCCGCCGGGTAGTTGGAGATCGCCGCGTACAGCGCCCGGCCCGAGCGGACCGCCGTGTCGAGCGCGCCCATGGTCTCCTCGAGCGGGGTCGACGGGTCCCAGCGGTGCGAGTAGTAGACGTCGACGTAGTCCAGGCCCATCCGCTCCAGCGACTGGTCCAGGCTCGCCAGCAGGTACTTGCGCGAGCCGCCGTCGCCGTACGGGCCCGGCCACATGTCCCAGCCGGCCTTGCTGGCGATGAACAGCTCGTCGCGGTACGGGCGGAAGTCCTGCGCGAACAGGTAGCCGAAGTTGCGCTCCGCGCTGCCGTACGGCGGGCCGTAGTTGTTCGCCAGGTCGAAGTGGGTCACCCCGCGGTCGAACGCACGGCGCAGCACCGCGCGCTGCACGTCCAGCGGCTGGGTGTCGCCGAAGTTGTGCCACAGGCCGAGCGAGACGGCGGGCAGCTGCACGCCGCTGCGTCCGGCGCGGCGGAAGGTCATCGAGGCGTAGCGGTCGTCCGCGGCGAGGTAGCTCATGGCAGCATCCTGCCAGGCGGGGGCGGGCGAGCGGGACCAAGGGCCCTGGGTGCGCCGACCGCGGCGGCCGTAGCCTGGACGGCCGGAGGTGGTCCGCGTGACAGCGTCGGCGAGTGCGGGACGGCAGGGCGGTGCGGGTCGCCCGGACATCGCGAGCAGGGCCGACCTGGAGGCGCTGCTGCGGCGCTTCTACGCGGCGGCCTTCGACGACCCGCTGATCGGGCCGCTCTTCGTCGACGTGGCGCGGATGGACCTGGCCCACCACCTGCCCCGGATCACCGACTTCTGGGAGAGCGCCCTGTTGCGCACCGCCCGCTACCAGGGCAACGCCCTCGCCCCGCACGCCGCGCTGCACGCCCGGGAGCCGCTCACCGCCGCCCACTTCGGCCGCTGGGTCCAGCTCTGGCGCGCCACGCTCGACGGCGGGCACGCCGGCCCGGTCACCGAACGCGCGAAGGCGCAGGCCCAACGGATGGCCGTGGCGATGCTGCGCCGGCTCGGGGACGGCGACACCGGCGGCGGCAGCGGCGGGTTCGTGCCGCTGGCGGCGGTGCGGCTCGCCTCCGGCGGGTGAGGGCGGGCGGGGACGGGGTTCGAGGGGCGGGTGTGCCCGGGCCGGAGGCGGCTTCGGCTCGTGTTCGACGCCGTCGCCCGGTTGCTAAGGTCGGGGGTGGCGGCAACGTCCAGGACTCGACCGAGATGGGGTGACGATGTGAGCGCCGAAACCCCGCGCGTGTCTCCCGTGGTCAGCACGCCGCTGTACCAGGTGAAGGCCGAGTTCTTCAAGACGCTCGGCCACCCCGTCCGGATCCGGGTGCTGGAGCTGCTCAGCGAGCGCGAGCACGCCGTCGCCGAGCTGCTGCCCGAGACCGGCGTCGAGGCCGCCCACCTGTCCCAGCAGCTCGCGGTGCTGCGCCGGGCCAACCTGGTGGTCGCCCGCCGGGAGGGCAGCACCGTCCACTACAGCCTGACCAGTCCGCAGGTCGCCGAACTCCTCAAGGTGGCCCGCGAGATCCTCGGCGGAGTGATCACCGGCCAGGCCGAACTCCTGGACAGCCTGCGCGCTCCGACCGGCTCGACCCGGGCCTGAGGTCCGCCTGCCCGCACTCACACCACCAGGTCGGCCTCGATGGCCCGGGCCCGGTGGCGCGCCATGGCGAGGTTGGCGCGGGAGCGGTCGAGCACCAGGTACAGGAAGAGGCCGCGCCCGTCGCGTGAGGTGAGCGGCCGGATCAGGTGGTACTGGCTGGTCAGGGTCAGCAGGATGTCCTCCAGCGCTTCGCCGTACAGGCCCAGCAGGTCGAGCATCTGCACCTGCGCCCGGACGATGTCGGTCGCCGCGGCCGCGGCGAGTGCGAGGTCCAGGCTGCCGTCGGGGCCGCGGGTGTCCAGTGCCATGCCGCTGGTGGCGTCGACCAGGGCCGCGCCGAGCGCGCCGTCGATCGCCAGTGCGCCCTTGAGAACAGTGCCGATGTCCGTCATCCGTGGTGCCTCCGGTCAGGGTTCGTGAACGGGCCGAGCGTAGGCAGCCGGTCGGAGCGGCTCGCGGCGTTGACCGGTAGCGACCGGGAAAGATCACAAGCTTTGGAATTGATGACATGCAGAAACAGTGATTTGCGAAATTAAGCAAGTCCATACATGATGCCTGCTAGTGGGAACGGCATCCGGCGTGTCCGATCGGGTCCGGCCCGGGACGGCCGAGGGAGGGCGACGGTGACCGAGATCTTCGACGAGGAGCTGCGCGAGCAGCTCGCCCGGGCCCGCCAGGCGCTCCGGGACGCCCGGTCGGCCGGCGACGAGGACGGCGAACAGGCGTACGCCGGGCGGGTGTCCGAGCTGCTGCGGATCGCCGAGCGACACGGGATCGACGTCCCGCGGTCCGCCGCGGAGCCCTGGTGACCGCCACCCGCGGGGGCCGGCCGTGGGTCGGACTCCGGTTGCTCACCGGACTCCGCTCGGCGGTCGAAGTCCGCCTGCCGGACGGGGAGGCCCGCGCGTGAACGCCGTGCTGGGCCGGGTGGCGGCCGTGCTGCCGAACCGCCGGATCCTCGCCACCATGGGCCGCTCGCCGCGCAAGGACCTGGTGGCCGGGCTCACCGTCGCGATCGTCGCGCTGCCGCTCGCCCTCGGCTTCGGCATCTCCTCGGGCGCCGGGGCGGCGGCCGGACTGGCCACCGCCGTGGTGGCGGGGGCGCTGGCGGCGGTGTTCGGCGGCTCGAACCTCCAGGTCTCCGGACCGACCGGAGCGATGACCGTGGTGCTGCTGCCGATCGTCCACCGGTACGGCGCGGACGGGGTGCTGACGGTCGGTCTGCTCGCCGGCGTGGTGCTGGTGGCGCTCGCGCTGGCCCGGGCCGGACGCTGGATGGCGTACGTGCCGGTGCCGGTGGTGGAGGGGTTCACGGTCGGGATCGCCGGGGTGATCGCCCTGCAGCAGGTGCCCGGTGCGCTCGGGGTGGCCGCGCCCGCGGGCGACAACCCGGCGGTGGTCGCCGCGAAGGCGGTCGGCCGGTTCCTCGGCGCGCCGCACTGGGCTGCGCTCGGCCTCGCGCTGGGGGTGGCCGCCGTGCTGCTGGTCGGCGGGCGGCTGCGGCCCGCCGTCCCGTTCTCGCTGCTCGCGGTGGTCGCGGCGACGGTGGCGGTCAGGGCGTTGGGCCTGCCGGTGGCGACCATCGGCCGGCTGCCGGCCGGCCTCCCGGCGCCCTCGCTGGGCTTCCTCGACCTGTCCGCCGTGCCCGCGCTGCTGCCGTCCGCGCTCGCGGTGGCGGCGCTCGCCGCGCTGGAGTCGCTGATGTCGGCGACCGCCGCGGACGCCCTGAGCGTGAGCGAACGGCACGACGGCGACCGGGAGTTGTTCGGCCAGGGCGTGGCCAACCTGGCGGCTCCGCTGTTCGGCGGAGTGGCCGCGACCGGCGCCATCGCCCGGACCGCCGTCAACGTCCGCTCCGGCGCGGCCTCCCGGCTCGCGGCGCTGGTGCACGCGGCGGTCCTCGCGGTGATCGTGTTCGCCGCCGCGCCGCTGGTGTCCGGCATCCCGCTCGCGGCGCTGGCCGGGGTGCTGATCGCCACGGCTGTGCGGATGGTGGAGGTCGGCTCGGTGCGGGCGCTGGCGCGCAGCGGGCGCGGCGAGGCGGCGGTGCTGGTCCTGACGGCGGCCGCCACGCTGGCGTTCGACCTGGTCACGGCGGTGGTGGCGGGCCTGCTGCTGTCGGGGGTGCAGGCGCTGGCCAAGGTGGCGCGGGCCGCCCGGGTGGAGCAGGTGCCGCTGCACGACGAGCTGCCGCCGGCCGACCACCACGCCGAGGAGCAGGCGCTGCTGGCGGAGCACATCGTCGCCTACCGGATCGACGGGCCACTGCTGTTCGCCGCCGCGCACCGGTTCCTGCTGGAGCTGACCGAGTCCGCGCAGGTGCGGGTCGCGATCCTGCGGATGTCACGGGTCAGCGCGATCGACGCCAGCGGCGCGGTGGTGCTGGGCGACGCGATCACGAAACTGGAGCGGCGCGGCACCCTGGTGCTGGTCTCGGGCCTGCGCGCCGAGCACCGGCGGCCGCTGGACGCGCTCGGCGTGCTGGACCGGCTCCGCGCGGAGGGCCGGGTGTTCGCCGCCACTCCGGCCGCGATCGCCTACGCGCGGCGCCGGTTGGCCGATACCCCGCAGCCCGACCCGATCACCCCGACCCTGCTGGAGCAGTCATGAGCGACGCCGTCCGGGACGAGCGGACCAGGCGCAGGGCGATGCTCGTCCGCGCCCTGATCTACATCGCGGGCACCCACCTCTTCGCCGGCTTCGTGGTCCTGCTCTTCGCCCTCGGCAACCGCCACTGACCCGCCGGGCGGGGGTGGGGCGGGTCTTTCGGACTACGTCGGTAGGGCGGGTCTTTCGGATCACGTCGGATCAGCGGGCGTTGTCGGGGTGCGTGGCCCGGCGGCGGCCCCGGCGGATGGGGTGTGGCGTGGTGCGGGTACGACTTGGAGACGACTTGGAGGGCAGCTCGCGGCGGGGGCTGGCCGGCATCGCATAGGCTCGACGGCGATGGTGCGGATCACGGTGCTCGGGGCGCTCACGGCGCAGGTGGCGGGGGTCGCTGCCCGGTTGGGCGGCCCGCGTCAACGCGGTGTGCTCGCACAGCTGTTGGCGGCCCGGGGCGAGGCCGTCCCGGCGGACCGGCTGATCGAGAACCTGTGGGAGGGGCGTCCGCCGGCCAAGGCCGCGGTCTCCCTGCAGGCGTACGTGTCGAACCTGCGGCGGCTGCTGGAGCCCGGGCGCGGTCCGCGGCAGGAGGCCCGGCTGCTGGTCAGCGAGGCCCGCGGGTACGCGCTGCGGGATGTCGGGACGGACGCCGCGGAGTTCGAGGCGCTGGTCCGGCGGGCCGGCGGCGGGAGCGGCGGCTCGCTGCTGCTGCGGCAGGCGCTGGCACTGTGGCGGGGCCCCGCGTACAGCGAGTTCGCGGACCAGTCGTGGGCCGCGGTGGAGGCCGGTCGGCTGGCCGATCTCCGGGTCGCGGCCCGGGAGTTGGCGGTCCGGCGGGAGCTGGGCGAGGGACGGCTCGCGGAGGCCGTGCAGGAGGCCGCCGCGCTGACGGAGGAGCATCCGCTGCGCGAGGAGGGCTGGCGGCTGCTGGCCCTCGGCCTGTGGCACTCCGGCCGGCAGGCCGACGCGTTGGCCGCCGTCCGGCGCGCCCGGACGCACTTCGCGGAGGAACTGGGCCTCGACCCGGGACCGGTGCTCGGCGCGGTGGAGTCCGCGATCCTGCACCAGCGGGTGGAGGAGCTGACGCTGGCGGACACCGGCACCGGGCCGTTGACGGCCGGGACGCAGCGTGCCGCGGGCCCGGTCGTGTCGGATGGTGCGACGGGGGAGCCGGGCGGTGTCGCGTCGGTGCGGGGGCTGGCTGATGCGACGGGCGGGGCGCAGCGTGTTGCGGCGGTGGTCGCGGTGGGCGGCGTGCCGGGGGAGCCTGGCGGCTCGGTGTCCGTGGGGGCGATAACGCCGTTGCGGGGGCTGGCTGCTGCCGCAGGCGTGCCGGGGGAGCCGGGCGGCGCCGCGCGCGTGGGGGCGATAACGCCGTCGCGGGGGCTGGCCGATACGACGGCCGGGACGCAGCGTGCCGCGGGCCCGGTCGTGTCGAATGGTGCGACGGGGGAGTCGGGCGGTGTCGCGCCGGTGCGGGGGCTGGTGGACGCGTGGGTCGGGGCGGAGCGTGGCGCGAGCCCGGTCGCGGTGGCCGTGGGGGCGGTGCGCGGGGCCGGGGTGGCGTGGTCGCACGGGCGGGCGCGGGGGCCGTTGTTCGTGGGGCGGGAGGCGGAGCTGGCGGCGTTGCGGGGGGCCGCGGAGCTGTCGCGGGGCCGGGTCGGGTTCGCGGTGGTGAGCGGGGAGGCCGGCGCGGGGAAGTCGACGTTGCTGGGCCGGCTGCGCGAGGAACTGGCCGGGGACGGCTGGCTGGTGGCGACCGGGCGGTGCCCGGAGAGCGCGGGCGCCCCGGCGGCGTGGGCGTGGACGGAGGTGCTGCGGGAGGTCGGCGAGCAGGCGCCGAGCCCGCAGGTGGCCGGTGAACTCGCCCCGCTGCTGGCCGAGTCCGGGCTGACGGTGCGTCAGGACGCGCTGTCCGGGCGGTTCCGGCTGCACCGCGCGGTGATCGCCCGGCTGCGGGAGGCCGCCGCCCGGGCCCCGCTGGCGGTGCTGCTGGACGACCTGCACGCGGCGGATCCCGAAACCCGGTCGCTGCTGGCCGAGTTGGCGGCCGATCAGGCGGTCGGCGGGGTGGCGGGCCTGCTGGTGGTGCTGTCGCTGCGGCCGGGGGAGGGCGAGTTGGCGGAGGTGCTGGCCCCGGTGGCGCGGCGCTCGCCGGTCCGGGTCGCACTGGCCGGGCTGCCGCCGGCTGAGGCCGGGCGGCTGATCGAGGCGGTGTGCGCGCGGGCGGTCGGTGAGGAGACGGTGCGGGCGCTGTCCGAGCGGACCGGCGGGAACCCGTTCTACCTCACCGAGAGCGCCCAACTGCTCGCCGTGGAGGGCGAGTCGTCGGCGCTGCGGGAGGTGCCGCAAGGCGTCCGGGAGGTGCTGCGGCGGCGGGTCGAGCGGCTCAGCGGCCCGGCGGTCGACCTGCTCCGGCTGGCGGCCGTCGCCGGTCGCGAGGTGGAGGCCGAACTCCTGCTGCGCGCCGGCGACCTGACGGAGGACGCGGCGGTGGAGGCGGTCGAGGCGGCGGTGGCCGGCGGCCTGCTGACCGAACCCCGGCCGGGCGTACTGCGGTTCGCGCACGTGCTGGTCCGGGAGACGCTGTACGCGGACCTCGGCGGGCTGCGCCGGGCCCGGCTGCACGGCCGGATCGGGCAGGCGCTGCGGGAGCTGCGTCCGGACCGGCTCACCGCGCTGGCGCACCACTTCACCCAGGCGGCCAGCGCGGCGAGCGCCGAACTCGCGGTCGAGTACTGCGTGCGGGCCGCCGAGACGGCGGAGCGGCGGTACGCGCACGAGAGCTGCGCCGGGCTGCTGCGGCAGGCGGTGGAGAACCTGGACCGGTCGCCGGACCGGTCGGCCGGGGACCGGGCGGCCCGCCGGATCGAGCTGCTCGGGGCGCTGCTGCGGGCCCAGGTGCGGGCCGGCGAGGTGACGGCGGCGGGCGAGACCAAGGCGGCCGCCGTCCGGGCGGCCCGGGAGAGCGGGCGGGAGGACCTGCTGATCGCGGCGTGGACGGCCTGGACCGAGCCCACCCCGTGGGTCACGCACGCGTACGGCACCTTCGACCAGGAGGCGATCGACACCCTGACCGGCCTGCTGCGCCGTACCGACCTCGCCCCGGCGGTCCGCTGCCGGCTGCTGGACGCGCTCACCTACGAACTCGACTGCACCGGCTCGGCGGCCGCCGTCAACGCCGCGACCGAGGCGGTCGCGATCGCCCGCGCGGAGGGCGACCCGCGGCTGCTCTGCCTCGCGCTCGCCTCCCAGGCCCGGGCGCACGACTACGAGTTGCAGGCCGACGACCGGCTGGCGCTGGCCACCGAGCTGGCCGAGCTGGCCGCCGCCCACGACCTGCCCGCCTACCGCTGGCACGCCGCCAACCTGGCCGCCTCGGTCGCGGCCGTGCACGGCGACCTGCCCGCGCTGCGCCGCCACCTGTCCGAGGGCCTGGAGATCGCCCGCCGCTACGGCCTGGCCGAACTCGCCGACATCGGCCTGTGCCAGCTCGGCATGCTGGAGCTGACCGCCGACCGCCCGCAGGCCGCCGTCGAGCTGTACCAGCAGGCGCTGACCGGACTGGCCTCGCGCGGCTCGGTGCACGCCGACGCGTTCGGCGCGCTCGTGTGGATCGTCATCGCCTTCCGGCAGGGCCGGATCGCCGAGACGCTCCCGCTGATCGAGCGCCACCAGCCGCAGTACGGCAGCCTGGTGGCCGACGTCGCCGCGCTCGCGCTGGCCGCCGCCGGGCGGACGGCGGAGGCCCGGGAGGCGCGGCGCGAACGCCACCGGGTGCAGCCCGACTACTACCGTTCGCTCTTCCTGGTGCTGCGCGCCGCCGCCGTGGTGGCCCTGGACGAGCGCGCCGAGGCGGCCGAACTGATCGAGGAGCTGCGGCCGTTGGCCGACCTGGTGGCGGGCGCCGGCTCCACGTCCATCGCGGTCCGGCCGGTCGCCCTGGCGCTCGGCGAGCTCGCCGCGCAGCTGGGCCGCACCGCTGAGGCCGCCGGGTACTTCCGGCTGGCGCTGGAGGTGGCCCGCCGCTGGGAGGCTCCGCACTGGGAGGCCGAGGCGCGGCAGGCGCTGACCGCGATCGGGCAGCGTCCGGCCCTGGAGCGCTGAGCCGGGGCGGAGCCGCCAAGTGGGCTCCAAGCGGGTCCGTTCACACTGGGGTTCGACCCTGCATGCTCAACGTCCCACGTGTGGAAGGCTCTCGCATGTCCTCCCTTCTCGGCCGCCTCGGCGGTGCGGCGGCGGCCCGGCCGTGGCGCACCATCGTGGCCTGGCTGCTGCTGATCGCCGCCGTCCTGGGCCTGGCCGCCGCGTTCGGCGGCCAGCCGCGCGACAACTACCGGGTGCCGGGCACCCGTTCGACCGTCGGTGCCGACCTGCTCAGCGAGCGGTTCCCGGAGACCTCCGGCACCACGGCCCGGGTCGTGGTGCACGACCGGGGCGGCAACCCGCTGCCCGCCGCCCCGCTGGCGGAGCTGCGGGAGCGGCTCGCGGCGGTGCCCAGGGCCCAGTCGGTGACCCCGCCGGTGCCCTCGCAGCACGGCGACACCGCGCTGCTGACGGTCAGCTACCGGGTGAAGGTGACCGAGTTCAAGGGCTCCGAGGGCCTGGACGCGCTGCGCGCCGCCGCCCGGCCCACCACCGACGCCGGGTACCAGGTGGAGTTCGGCGGCCAGCTGCCGGAGAACTTCTCCGCCCCGGACGGCACCGCCGAGGCGATCGGCATGCTCGCCGCCCTGGTGATCCTGGTGGTGGCGCTCGGCACGGTGGTCTCGGCCGGCCTGCCGCTGGTCGTCGCGCTGGCCGGCGTCGGCGTCGGCACCGGCCTGACCACGCTGATGGCCGCCGTCACCGACATCAGCCCCACCGCGCCGACGGTCGCCTCGATGGTCGGCCTGGGCGTCGGCATCGACTACGCACTGCTGCTGGTGAGCCGTCAGGTGGAGGGCCTGCGCAAGGGCCTGGACAAGCGGGCGGCCGCCGCCGAGGCCAACGCCACCGCCGGCTCGTCCGTGGTGGTGGCCGGCTCGACCGTGCTGGTCTCGCTGTTCGGCCTGAAGCTCTCCGGCCTCTCGGTGTACTCCTCGTTCGGCTACGCGACCTTCGCGGTGGTCGGCGCGGTGATGCTGGCCGCGCTCACCCTGGTGCCCGCACTGACCTCGCTGGCCGGGAACCGGCTGCTGAAGCGCGCCGAGCGGCGCGCGGGCGCGGCGGAACGTTCCGCCAAGGGCCCGACCAGGACCGAGCGGTGGGCGCAGCTGATCGGCCGTCGCCCGGTCGCCGCCGCGGTGCTCTCGCTGGTGGTGCTGCTCGGCCTGGCCGCGCCGATGCTGGGCATGCGCACCTGGCCGCAGGACGCCGGCAGCCAGTCGTCCGGCAACACCACCCGCAAGGCGTACGACCTGATCGCCGAGGCGTACGGGCCGGGCGCCAACGGGCCGCTGCTGGTCGCGGTCGACCTGAAGCGGGTCGACAAGGCCGAACTGCCCGCCCTGGCGCAGACCCTGGGCCGGGACCCGGGCGTCGTCGCGGTGCAGCCGCCGCTGGTCAACCAGGCCGGGGACGCCGCGGTGATCACCGTCCAGCCGAGGACCGGGCCGCAGGACCGGGAGACCCCGCGACTGCTGCAGCGCATGCGGGACACCGAACTGCCCGCCGGGGCCGAGGTCACCGGCGTGGTGGCCTCGTTCTCGGACATCTCCGACCGGCTGTCGGCCAGGCTGTGGGTGGTGGTGCCGTTCGTGGTGGCGCTGTCGCTGATCCTGCTGACCGTGCTGTTCCGGGCCCCGGTGATCGCCGTCAAGGCGGCGGCGATGAACCTGCTCTCGGTGGCCGCCGCGTACGGCGTGATGACCGCGGTCTTCCAGCACGACGCGGGCGCCCGGCTGCTCGGGCTGCCGCACGCGGTGCCGGTCTCCAGCTGGGTGCCGATCCTGATGTTCACCGTGCTGTTCGGGCTCTCCATGGACTACGAGGTGTTCCTGCTCGCCCGGGTCCGCGAGGACTGGCTGGCGACCGGCGACCCGCGCGGCAGCGTGGTGCGCGGCCTGTCCGCCACCGGACGGGTGATCAGCAGCGCCGCGGCGATCATGGTGGCGGTCTTCACCGGCTTCGCGATCGACCCCGACGTGACGGTGAAGATGATCGGCGTCGGCATGGCGGTCGCGGTGCTGGTGGACGCCACCGTGGTCCGGCTGGTGCTGGTGCCCGCCACCATGACGCTGCTCGGACGGTTCAACTGGTGGCTGCCGGGCTGGCTGGACCGGCTGCTGCCGCAGCTGCGCCTGGAGCACGACGGCGAGCCGGCGGCCGCCGCCGAGCCGCGCAGCAGCGTCACGGTCTGAGCCGCACCCCGCCCCCGGTCGGCGAGGACAGGTCAACTCGCTTACGAAGTGCCGAAGTTGAGACATATTTCGGCCACATCCGGAGTGCCGTCCTATGACATCCTGATGCTCCAACAGGCCGGGACGCTGGGGGCGGGCTTGCACGGGACAGCTATGGCCGCGGCCGGCGCCGGGCGCGGAACCACGGTGGCCGAGGCGACCGAGACCCGGATCAAGCGGATGATGCGCCTGATCCGGGTCTCGACCTCGGCGTTCATGCTGCTGCCGCTGCTGGGCTGGTCCCAGCTGCGGCATCCGTGGCTGGCCGCCGTCGCCGCCGCCGCGGCGATCGCCGAGGCGGTCTGGTTCGACCGGCGGGCGGCCCGCGCGAAGGGCCCGCTGGAGCCCGCGGTGGTGCTGGTCGACGCCGGCTTCTGCGTGCTGCTGATGCTGGCGGGCTCGCAGGCCGCCGTCCCCGAACTGCGCAACGTGGTGATGACCGAGCTGGTCCCCTTCAGCCTCGGCTCCGCAGCCGTGGTCGGCGTCTCCCGGGTGAACCGTCCGCTGGGCCTGCTCGCCGTCGCCGCGCTGATGGGCGCCTGGTACGCCGCCGTGTTCCCCGACGTACGGCTGAAACTCGCCTCCGACCTGCTCGGCTTCGCGCTCTGGTACCTGGTCGGCCGGCGGATCGCCGTCACCTGGCGCGACCTCGCCGAGCAGACCAGCGCCATCAACGCCGAGAGCGAGGACCGGCTGCGCACCATCACCGAGCAGCGGCAGGCCGAGACCGAGGCCCGACACCGCGACGAACTGCACCGCGCCATCCACGACCTGATGCTGCCGGTGGTCCACCACGTCGCCTCCGGCGGCGCGGTCGGACCCGCCGAGGAGCGCTGGGCGCTGCGCACCGCCGTCAGCGCCCGCCGCTGGCTGGAGGACCCGCGCTACGTCCGGGCGCAGGGCCTGCGGGCCGCGCTGGCCGGCGTCATCGAGGTGTTCACCGACCGTGGCCTGATCATCACCGAGACGCTGATCACCCGCCGCGAGCCGCCGCCCGCCGTGATCAACGCCCTGGAGGGCGCGGTCACCGAGGCGCTGAACAACGTGGTCCGGCACGCCGGGGAGCGCGGGCAGACGGTGGTGCTGTTCGCCAAGGCCGACGAGGACGGCGTGGTGGTCACCGTGCAGGACCGCGGCGTCGGCTTCGACCGCGACGGCGTGCCGTCCGGCGGCGGCCTGCGGCGCAGCCTGCGCTCGATCGAGCACTACGGCGGCCGGGTGACGGTCGACTCCCGGCCCGGGCGCGGCACCAAGGTGCGCTGGGAGTGGCGTCCGGCCGGCGCGGACGCGCCGGGTACCCCGGACGCCTCCGGTGCGCAGCACGGGAGTTCGGCGGTCGCCGAGCAGGGAGGGGTGGCGGCATGAGGGCGTTCCGCAGTCCGGCGGAGATCAGCCTCGGCGTGGTCGACGACCACCCGCCGTTCCGGGCCGGCCTGCTGGCCGGACTCACCGCGGCCGGGTTCCGCTCCCTCACGGTGGCCGGATCCACCGAGGAGCTCGGCGACCTGCGGCCCGAAGTGGTGCTCTGCGACCTGGAGTTCCCGGAGGGCTGCCGGTCCGGCCGGGAGGCCGTCGAGTACCTGGTGGCCCGCGGCTGCCTGGTCATCGGCTTCTCCCACCTGGCGCGCCGGGAAGCCCAGCTGGACGTCCTCGCGGGCGGGGCGCGGGGCTTCGTGATGAAGTCCGAGGAGACCTCCGTCTACTGCGAGGCGGCCGGCGAGGTGGCCCGCGGCGGCTACTGGATCGGGCCCCGGCTGGCCGGCTACCTGATCGAGGACGCCGACAACCGTCCGCTCGCCAAGGACGAGATCGGCCCGGCCGAACGGGCCCTGCTCACCGCGCTCGCCGAAGGCGACACCCAGGCCGAGTTCGAGCATGCCGCGAAGCTGCCCGACGGCGGCTCGATCCCGCTGATGGACCGGGTGTTCGACGCGGAGCGCCGCCGGAACCGGGTGATCACCCCCTCGGTCCGCGAGTTCCAGATCGTCGAACTGATCGGCCGTCAGGGCCTGCGCTCCGCCGAGGCCGCCCGCCGGCTGTTCATCACCGAGGCCACCCTCAAGTCCCACCTGGAGAACATCCGCGACAAGTACCTCCTGGCCCACCCGCACGCGCCCCGCGACCTCCCCCCGCGCGACGCCTCCCGCCGCTGGGCCGAGGAGTTCGACGGACGCCGCTCGTAGACTGGGCCCTCGGCGGACGCCGCGGTGCTCCGCCGCGGGCGGAAGGGGGGCGGCGGCGATCCTTGCGCTGCTCAGCTCGGCCGGCGTCGAGGTGTGGGTCGGCGGCGGGTGGGGCGTCGAGGCGCTGGCCGGAGCGGGCTTCCGTGGGACGCTCGACCAGCGGCCGGTCCGGTTCGTGGCCGCGGATCCGGCCGGGCGTGAACTCGACCTGCATCCGCTGGAGTTCGCGTCCCACGGCAGTGCCACCCAGGCGTCCTTCGACCCGGCGGCCCCGTTCCGCTACCCCGCGGCGTGCTTCGTCACCGGCCGCATCGGCGGCGCCGCCGTGCCCTGCCTCTCCGCCGAACAGCAAGCGTACTTCCACCAGGGGTACCGGCCCACCGCACGCGACCTGCACGACATGGCGCTCCTGCGCGAGGAGTTCGGGATCGCCACGCACTTCTGAGCCCGGCGGCCCGGTGGCGGGCATCCCCGGAATGGGGACTGCCGGGGAGGGGCCGCGGGGCGCGACCATCGGCCATCGGGTGCGGGGTCCGGAAGGCGGTGGGGGCGGGTGGGGTGGTGGGGTCGGCGATCCCGACAACCTCCGGCGGACGACGGGCCGTTCCTGGCGCTGTTCCTGACGGCGACGGACCTGCCCGGCCCCGTGGCGCGGATCTGCCCGCCGGACGGCCGCCTGCCGCCCGCCCTCGACCCCCCGCTGCGCGGGGTGCTGCGCAGCGGCGCGGCGGTGTGGGCCGCGCCCGGCGACGCGCCGCTGCACCGCTTCGACGACCTGCGCTGGCAGTTCCGCCGGGACCGGCAGGCGCGGGTCGCGGCCCGCCGGATCAGCGCCGAACTCGCCTGCCCCGCCGGGTCGGTGGCCGCGGTGCGGCGGCACGGACGGGTGGTCGCCCGGCTGGTGTACACCCCGGGAGCGGACCCGGCCGCGCCCAGGCTCGCCGTGCTGCTGGCCCGGGTCGCCGTGCTGGCCGGCGACAGCAGTTGACCGCCCGTCAGGCCCGTCCGGGCTCCCCGAAACGGTGACTCACGGATCGGCCGCAGGCCTCGCAGACTGGCGGCAACGGGGGTAGCGGGAAAGGGGGTTGGGCGCTGTGGCACCGGAGCCGATGCCGTGGGGACAGGTGGAGGGGACCGAGCCGGAGGAGGTCCGGCCCAGCCGGTGGGTGCGGGTCCTGCGGTGGAGCGCCGCGGTGGACTCGCGGCACCTGATGTCCAGGACCGAGCGGACCAGGGCGGCCGGCGTCGGCGCGCTGGTGCTGCTGGTGGCGTGCACCGCCGCGGGGTCGATGGCCGCGCTGATCACCATCGTGTACGGCGCGGTGCACTGGTGGACGGTGGCCGCCGCACTGGTGTGGGGCGCGATCGTGTACGCCGTCGACCGGGCGATCCTCGCCGAGCCGTCGTACGGGGACCAGCGCGCCACCGAGTGGGCGGGCGACGAGGCGGGCGAGACCCTGACGGGCCGTCAGCCGATCGCGCCGGTGCGCCGCCGGGCCCGGATCGGCCCGGCCCTGGCCTACCCGCTGCGGGTCGGACTGGCGCTGGTGGTGGCGCTGCTGGTCAGCGAGGCGGTCTGCCTGGTGCTGTTCCAGCCGGAGATCCGGCAGGTGCTGGCCCAGGAGTCGGAGGGCGTCTACCGCGGCGCCGTCACCGCGGCCGTGGACGAGCGCGTCCGCCAGCTCGAGAAGACCGTGGCCGACAACAACACGCAGATCGAGGTCGGCAACAGCCGGGTCGCCGCACGGAAGCAGGCGCTGACGGACGCCCAGAACCACTACTACCAGGAGGTCGACAACCCGGACCGGCCCGGCTTCGGCAGCCTCGCCGCCACCGAGCAGGCCAAGGTCGACGCCGCCCAGCGGGCCCTCGACGACACCACCACCGAGACGACCGCCGCCGACAAGGCGCTCACCGGCGCCAACACCGCGATCCAGCGCGAGATCACCGACCTGCGCACCCCCGGCAGCGCCGGCTACCGGGCGATCGCCGACGGCGACGTGCTGCGGACCGCCCACGAGGTGGCGTACGCCCGGGCCGGCTGGCTCGCCCAGGAACGCGCGCTGCGCACCTTCCGGGCCGCCCACCGCGACGACCCGCTGGTGCAGTGGCTGCCCTGGCTGATCCGGGCGCTGCTGCTGCTGATCGACCTGCTGCCGCTCACCCTGAAACTCGGCTCGCCGAACACCGTCCACCACCGCCGGGTGCGCGAACAGGCCGCGCTGATCCGCTACGCCGACCGCGCCGAACTCGCCCTCGCCCGCTACGCGCAGGACCTGGCGGACGAGCACCGGCGCAACGGCATCCGGCTGGCCGCCGACCTGGCCGCCGCCCGCGAGCGCCACTACCGCGACGCCCGGGTCCGCCACCTCGACGGCGAGGACGACCGGCACCAGCGGGCCGGCAAGCACTGACCCGCCGTCAGGACCGGCCCGCCGGGCACCGCCGACCCGTCGTCAGGTCCGGCAGACCGCGCGGACACCCACGGACACACCCGGAACCGACACACCGGAAGGACCACCATGGACCAGGACTCCAGGGAGCAGGCCGCACTGCGCGCCCTGGCCAACCGCGTCCTCACCGCCCTCGGCAAGCTCCCGCCGGGCGGCCCGGAGCGGGCCAGGGCCGTCGCCGAGGCGCGACAGGCCGCGATCGAACTCCACACGGTGGCCCAGCGCAACCCGTCGCTGGCGTTCGCCGGCTGCTACTCGGCGGGCAAGAGCCTGCTGCTGTGCGTGCTGACCGGGCTGCCGGACCTGCTGGCGGTCTCCAAGGTGCCGACCACCGGCAACATCACCGCGCTGCGGGTGCACCCGGCGCCGCCCGGCACCCCGCCCCGGGTGGGGGAGATCCGGGTCGGCTACCTGTCGCCGCGGGACGTGGCGGGCCTGGCCCGGCACATCCTGGACCGGATCGGCACGGTCGTCGCCAAGCCCGGCCACGACGCCGACCTGGCGAAGCTGGCCCGGCACCAGCCCGTCGACCCGGCGAACCCAGCCGCCCCGGACTGGGCGCCCACCGAACTGCTGTGCGCCCGGCTGTGGGCCGGCGGGAACATCGAACTGCGGTCCTGGGCCGCCGAGTTGCTGGAGCTGCGGGACGCCCTGGCGCAGGGCGTGCACCTGCTGCGGGCCAGCGAGCAGAGCCCGGCGGTGGTGATCGCGCCCGAGCTGCTCAAGGACGCGCTGCGGCTCGGCCTGGAGCAGGCGCTGCCGCCCGCGCCGCCGCCGGCCTGGACCGGCATCCCGATCGGCGGCGGGCAGCTGGACGCGGCGGCCCTGCACGCCACCTTCCCGCTGATCCGCGAGGTCACGGTGGACGTCGAACTCCCCACCGACCGCTGGGACCTGGGCGGGCGCACGGTCGAACTGCTGGACTTCCCCGGCCTGGACACCGGCACCTGCCGGGACGCCTACCTGAGCGAGCTCGAACTGCCGCGCGCCACCTCGGTGCTGGTCACCGTGGAGGCCGACCACCCGAAGAGCGAGCACCTGCTGGCCTTCCGCACCCTGCTGGAGCAGGGCCGCCACCACTCCGCCGGGCTGGCCGACTCGGTGCTGGTCGCCGCCAACATGTTCGACCTGATGCCGGTGCCGCAGCCGCTGCCCGGCACGATCGAGGAGTGGGCCGACTCCACCGTCCACAAGACCTTCCGCACCCTGTACCACGTCATCGGCAAGGTCACCGGCGGCCGGCTCGACCGGGCGGCGCTGACCTCCGCGCTGGCCGCCACCCGGATGCTCGGCTTCCCCGCGGGCAGCGAGGTCGGACCGGAGCAGCAGGCCGCCGCCCTGCGCGCCCTGACGGCGTGGCACCCGGTCGCCGACGGGCTGCTCGCCGGCGACCCGCAGCACCCGCTCACCCGCGCCCTCGACCAGCTGCGCACCGACGCCGGCGTCGCCCACCTGCGCCGGATGGTCGCCGACCACCTCACCGGACCCGGCCTGGCCGTCTGGCGGCAGGAGCGCAAGGCCGCCGCCGCGAAGCTGCGCACCGCGTTCCGACGGGTCGTCATGCTGACCGAGCCGGCCGTGCCGCCGCCCCCCAGCAGCCCTCAGGACCAGGCCCGGCTGCGCGCGCTGCGCAGCGCCCTCGCCTCGGCCGCCTCCGACCTGCGGCACCGGGTCGACCAGCTGTCCACCTTCGCCCAGCAGCCGCTGGCCGACGGCATCAGCCTGGAGGACCGGCTGCTCGACCAGGCCGCCCAGGAGGTGCACGGCTGGCGGGCCTGGCGCGACACCCTGACCGCCGCCGACAAGGGCTGGATCAGGGTGGACGCCGCCCGGCTCGCCGCCGGACTCCGCCCCGCCATCGCCACCGACGACTTCCACGCCCCGTACCTGGAGACCCGTCAGGTGCTGCGCGAACACACCAGGAAGGCCCTGGTCGGGGCCCTCGCCGAGTGGACCGCCGCCGCGTACGCCCCCGCCCACCCGCTCGGCCGGCTGCTCGACCGGTACCCGGCCGACCGGCAGGCACTGCTCGCCCGGCTCGCCGCGACGCACTCGCTGACCGCCGCCGAGGACCGGCTGAAGCGGCTCGACCAGCTGGTCGACACCGGCCTGGTCGCCGCCCAGCTGCCCGCCGAACAGCCCGCCCCGGCACCGCAGTTCGAACCGGAAGGCGACCCCGCGTTCCCGCTGCCGTACGGCCACGCACTGGCCTGGCACCCCGACCGGAAGCTGGCCGGGGTCACCCGCGGCTTCCTGTACAGCCACACCGACGTGGAACGGCTCTACCGGCTGCGCCGCGACCTGGTCCGCGGCACCCACCACGAGGCGTGCCTGCTGCTGCACGGCCTGCTCACCGCGGTGGCCGCGGGGCTGCGCGCCCGGCTCGCCGAGATCGAGTCGGCGCTGCCCTCGTACGGCGAGATCGCCCGCGTCCCCACCCCGCCCGCCACCGATCCCGGACCCGACCCGTCGGCCCCGCTCAAGGAGCTGCTGGACGACCCGGACTGGCCCACCGACGGCACCCAGGACAAGGACCAGTGATGACCGACCCCACCCCCCAGACGACCGCCGGCCGGGTCCCGCTGCGCGGCCTGCCGCTGCGGAAGGACAAGCTCCAGCCGCTCACCCTGGACCTCGGCTCCTACGCCTCCACCGGCGTCCTGTTCGCCAACCAGGCGATCACCGGCTGGCTGATCGACCCGCAGCAGGACGCGGTGCTGACGAAGGGTCTGCGGCGCCTGCTCAAGGACCCCGCCGTCGACCTCGACGAGGACTTCCTGCTCGGCGAGGCCCTGCAGTTCCTGCAGGCCCGCCAGCAGCTCGGCCGGCTCCCCGCCGTCCCCGGCACCCTCGCCGAACTCGCCGACCTGCTCCGCCCGCAGGGCACCGCGATCGGCGACACCGGCCTGATCCCCCGTGAGGTGTGGGTCCGGATCGCCGTCACCCAGGCGCTGGAGAAGGTCCTGGAGGAGTCCCCCGAGCAGGCCCGCTCCCTGCACGAGCTGCACGACGCGGCGTTCCGCGAGGACGCCCTGCTCAGCATGCGACTGGTGCCGCTGGCGATCGGCCGGAACTTCGGCCTGGAGGTGCGCAGCGTCCTGGAGCTCCACCTCGACGACCTGACCGCCTCGGAACTCGGCGACAGCCACCGCACCGACCAGGGCGAGGGCAGCGACGACGGGCACATCCTGGTGGTGCCCAACGTCAAGCGCGGCCTGCTGCGCCCGGTCGCCCTGCCCGCACTGGAGCCCGTCGCGCGCCCCGCCGGCTGGCAGGCCGACTCCCCGCTCCTGGTCGGCCTCGCCTTCCACGACCTGGTCCGCAAGACCGAGTCCTACGTGGACCGGGCGCAGTCCAACGACCGGGCCACCGTCGCCGAGCGCGGCCTCGCCGGCCACGGCGTTGACCAGCTGGTCGCCACCTACCCGGTGGTCACCCCGCCGGCCGCCCGGGCCGCCCTGCGCACCCTGCTGCACGACGCGCTGGCGATCAACCCGGTCGACATCAAGCTCCGCTACGACGAGGCCACCGCCGCCGCCCTGTACTTCCTGATGCGCGGCTTCGGCGGCGACCAGCAGGCCGGCCTCGCCGAGTTCCGGGCCCGCGCCGAACGGCTGCCCGACCGGCCCGGACAGCCGCCCACCTGGCGGCGGATCATGCTGGTGGTCGACATCGGCGGCGGCACCACCGACATCGCGCTGCTCGCCGTCGACCTCGAGCAGGTGGAACGGCCGGCCGAGGAGCAGTACCCGGCCATGACGGGCAGTCACTACCTGCTGCGCCCAAGGGTCCTGGGCTCCACCGGCCACCCGCAGCTCGGCGGCGAGCTGATCACCCTGCGGGTGTTCCACTGGCTGAAGGCCGCCCTGGTCGACGCGATGGTCGAGCAGGCCCGGCAGCGCGGCGCGTCCGCGGCCGACACCAAGGGCAAGGCGTACAGCCAGGCGATCGCGGCGGCCGCCGCCGACCCGGACTGGACGCCGCTCGTGCCGCAACTGGTCGCCGCCACCTCGCCGGAACCCGTCCCGCTCGAACTGCGCCCCGTGCTGCGGCGGCTGATGCCCACCCACACCGTGCCGACCGCCGACGGCGCGGAGCTGGAGCCCGGCCCGGACTTCAAGGAACTGTGGCAGCGCGCCGAGGCCGCGAAGATCCGGTTCTTCGAGGGCGACCCCGAGGTCGGGCTCGGCCTGATGCTCAGTGAGCGGCTCAGCGCCAACCTGCCGTTCGCCGCCGACCTGGCCGCGCTCCCCGAGGAGGTCGTGCTGGTCGCCGCCGACTTCGAGCAGCTGGTCCAGCCGGTGGTCGACACCGCCGTCCGGCGCGCCGCCGACCTGGCCCGCGGCGCGCTCCAGGACCCCTACCCCGACCGGATCGACCTGGTCGCGCTGTCCGGCCGCACCACCGGCACCGCCCTGGTCCGCCGGCAGCTCCGCGACCGCCTGGACGCCGAACTGCGCGCCGAGGACGGCGAACTGGGCCTCGCCGACGGCAGCTTCCGTCCCCTGGCGTGGAATCCCGCCCACCTCACCGACGCCGGCGCCCACGCCAAACAGGCCGCCGCGCTCGGCGCCGCCTGGGCCAACTCGCTGCACGACTACCACGCGCAGAACCGCGACTACCAGGCGCTCGGCCTGGACCTGCTGGACGTCCACACCGAGAACCTGCTGCTCACCCTGCCCGCCGCCTTCGGCCTGGCCACCAACCAGGAACTGCCGACCGTGCTGCTCCGGGCCGGCACCCCGATGGAGCAGTGCGACCGCTTCGGCTGGTACTTCCTGCGCAGCCGCTGGGCCCGCCTGGTGCCCAGCATCGACCTGCACCGCTTCCTGTCCGACGACCAGACCATGCGCTGGGGCGGCTTCCGCTACCTGGGCCGCACCGCCCCCGAGGGCTTCGCGGAGGTGCCCGACGACGTCTGGTACCAGATCGAGCTCGACCAGGAGCTCACCCCGACCATCCTGCTCTGCCGCGGCACCCCCGCCGGGGTCCGCCCGCTGCTGCACCCCTCGCACCGGCAGAGCACCGCCAACAGCAAGCACCAGCTCAGCGTGCAGTCCGGCCACCTGGAGTCCGAGCCGCTGAGGCTCACGAAGGTCCCCGGCGCACTGGACGGTGCGGGCCGGCTGGTGCAGATCCCCCGGATCACCGCCCGCCCGCTCGGCTCCACCGGCGACCCGGTCGAGGTGTTCGGCCCCGGCCCGGTCGACGGCCGCCTCGACGTGGACTTCGCCGACGACGCCGACATCCGCAGGACCACCGCCGGCACCGTCTCGCCACGGGCGCTGCCCACCGTCGGCAGCGACCACCAGGTGCCCGAGGCCTACGAGTTCTTCGCCGACACCCCCGGCGGCCCGATCCCGCTCGGCGAACTCCCCGTGGAGCGCGCCGACACCGCCGGCACGACCGCCGTCGACCCGGCCGCCGTCCCCGCCTGGGCACTGCTCGACGGCCACGGCCGGCTCCGGGTCCACCACTCCTACCCGGCGTACGTGGCCACCGGCCTCGACGGCATGCTCGCCGCCCCCGGCTACGTCCACCGCGCCGCCATGGACCCGGGCGGCACCGGCTGGCTGGACGCCTGGGACCCGTACTGCGGAGACCACTGATGACCGACCACGACCTCCACCCACTGGCCCGGCTGCTCGCCGACCCGGCCACCGCCCCGCACCTCACCGCGCCGTGGAACGCCCTGCGCCGCGCCGTCTACGACCTCACCTCGTCCGTCCCCGCCGACCGGCATCTGACTGACCGTCACCGCGCCCTGCTGGCGGAGCTGCTGGAGCGGCTGCGGACGGTGGACGACCAGGTGCGATGGCTGGCCGACCCGCCCGTCGAGGTCGAGGCCGAGGCCGAGGTCGAGGTCGAGGTTGCGGTCGAGAACGAGAACGAGAACGAGGACCAGAACGCCGAACAGGTGGACACGGGGGAGCCGCGGGGCACCGAGGCCGATCCGGGCGGTGTCACGGAGCCCGGGCCGCCCCCGCCGAGCCACGCGGAGCTGCTCGCCGAAGGGGAGGCCGCCGATCCGGGCTCCGAGTTGCTGGAGCTGCTCGCCTGGGCGCCCGAGCTACTGGGACCGGTGGCGGCGATGCTGCACCTGGCGGAGTACGGCGAGGGCCTGGGCGTCGTCAACCCGCAGCTGCGGCCGCGGCTGCAACGCCTGGACGCCAACCGCGACTGGTACCGGAGCAAGCTGCTGGGGGCGCTGCGCAAGCCGCGCCGGGAGACCCTGCAGTGGCTGCTGCCGGTGGATCAGTTCCTGCGGTCGGTGGTGCCCGTGGAGGAACGCGAGGACGGGCTGTGGGTGGTGCCGCCGGTGGCGGGCAGCCACTGGGACGGGCTGCTGAAGCGGAGCCTGGCGCTGCTGGACACGGCGGCCGCGCAGGCGGCGGTCCGGCGCACCGTCTGGCTGCCTCGGCCCGGTGACGACTACTCGGAGCTGGTGGACCGCGGGGTGATCAGCAAGGACTCCAGCGTCCGGCAGGGCCCGCCGCAGACCAACTCCAACCCCGCCGAGGTGGTCTGGGCGTTCTCGGCGGCGATCGAGCCGCGGGTGGAGTGGTCCATGGTGGTCTACCAGGCCGGCCTGCCCACCGGCTGACGCCCCTGGGCTCCACAGCGGTCGGACCGACACGGGGCGGTCCGGCCGCTGCGGGGTTCGCGGGGCGGCGGCGGTTAGCGTGGGCGCATGGGCATGCGGGCGCAGCGGGTGTACGAGCCGCCGGACGGCGGGGTGCGGGTGCTGGTGGACCGGCTGTGGCCGCGCGGCCTGAGCAAGGAGGACGCGCGGCTGGACCGGTGGGCGAAACGGGTGGCGCCCTCGAACGAGCTGCGGCGCTGGTTCCACGGGCCGCAGGGCGAGTTCGGGGAGTTCGCCCGACGCTACCGGGCCGAGCTGGACGCGCCCGAGGCCGAGCCGGAGCTGGCCGAGCTGCGCGCGCTGGCGGCCGCGGGCGAGCTGGTGCTGCTCACCGCGGTGAAGGAGCCCGCGCACAGCCACGTCTCGGTCCTGATGGAGCGGCTGGCCGAACCTGACGCCGCCTGAGCAGCTCAGCCGCGGTCGTGGAGGGTCACGTGGTAGCCGTCGGGGTCCGCGAACGTGAACGTGCGGCCGAACGGCCCGTCGACGGGCGCGGAGACGATCGTCGTGCCCGCGGCGGCGAGGGCGTCGTGGATGTCCTGCGCGTCGGGGGCGTGCAGCCACAGCGCCATCCCCTGGCCCGGCTGCGCGATCGCGTCCAGGTCGACGCCCGCGACGACGTCGCGGACGGCGAACGCGATCGGCTTGGTGTCGAACACGACGGCGTGCGGCGGTCCTGCGTCGGAGCGCTTCAGTCCGAGGTACTGCTCGTAGAAGACGGCAGAGCGCTCCAGGTCGCGCACCTGCAGGGAAATGAAGTCGGGTCCGGTAGCGGCCATGGTTCCTGCCTCTCAGATGTATGTCAGTCTTCTGACATGCAGGACGGTATGTCAGACTACTGACATGAGTCAAGGTGAGCCCGGAATCGAGCTGGACACATCGCTGGGGTACCTGCTGAAGGCGACCACCAGTGCCCTGCACTCCGCCCTGGAGGCCGTGCTGAGTCCGCTCGGCATGACGATCACCCACTACTCCTGCCTGGAGCTGCTCGCCCAGCGGCCGGGCCTGTCGAACTCCGAGCTCGCCCGCGGCGCCTTCGTCACCCGCCAGTCGATGAACGTGCTCCTGCAGGCCCTCGAACGCCAGGGACTCGTCATCCGCCCGGCAAAGGCACCCGTGGGCAGGGCCCTGCCCACCGAGCTGACCGCCGGCGGGCGCCGCCAACTGGAAGCGGCCAGCGCCGCGGTTCGCCGCGTGGAGCAGGGCATGCTGGCCAACCTGGACGCCGACGAACAGGATCAGATGCGGCGCCTGCTCACCAGGTGCATCGCCTCACTGGCCGAACCGCCCACATCGGCGACCTAGCTGCGCGGGTACGACCGGGCCGCCGCCGGTCCGGGGGTCAGGTCCCGGACCGGCGGCGGCGCGGCGGCTCGATCCTGACCCGGCAGGGCGCCAGCAGCCGGTTCAGCAGTTCCGCGCCGTCCGCCCCGTCCAACTCCACCGGATCCTCACCGGACGGCTTCACCAGCGCCGCCGACCCGGGGCGCTCGTAGAGGACGCACGCGGCGGCGGTGAGGTCGCGCTTGGACATCCACGCCAGGCCCTGCGCCCACGGCGCCTGGCCGCGGATCCAGGCCGCCCAGCGGCGGGTGTGGCCGTAGTCCGAGGCCGGGGCGTGCACCAGCCACTCGTCCTGGTGGACGGCCGCCAGCTGCTCGGGCGTGCGCAGGCCGACCAGCGGGATGTCGCAGGTGGTCTCCAGCCGGGACAGCAAGCGGCCCGCCACCGCCTTGCGGACGATCCGCCGCCAGCCCGAGTCGTCGAACTCCAGGCCCCGCACCAGCGTCTCCAGCACCGCGGTGCGCTCGGTGAACCCGGCGTACAGGTAGGGCAGTTCGGCACCGTCACCGGTGTACGAGCAGAACCGGCCGCCACCCCAGTGCATGTCCGCCGGGCGGGCCTTGAAGGACGCCGCCGGGTACGCGGCCGGGTGGACCCGCCACAGCGCCGTGCCGGCGGGCAGCAGTTCGCGGTGCGGCGTGGCGCGTACCGCCGGGCCGGGGACCATCACGTCGGGCATCCGGTCACCAGTCCGCGAGTTCGGCGCGGGCGGCGGACAGCAGACTGGACTCCCGTTCGGTGCCCAGCAGTTCGGCCGGCACCCCGGCCAGCCACGCGTTCCCGCCCAGCCACCAGTCGGCGACGCCCCACGGGTCCTCGTCCGCGTCCAGCAGCCGGTTCACCGCCAGCACCGCGGACAGCGCTGCGCCGGAGACCCGGTCGAACTGGAACCTCGGCAACACCACGGCACCCTGACGGTCGGTCAGTCGGATCAGGTCGGGACCGGACGGGTCGGCGCCCGCCGAACGGCACTGCGCCTCCGTCCAACTCGCCCGCAGCAGCCACTCGTCGGCGCTCTCCGGAGCCCGCTCGGACAGCTCGCCCGTCGTGATCGGCAGCGACCCGACCAGGCGGAGCAGGGCCGCGCGCAGAGCCTCCGGGGTGTCCTCGGCGCCGTCCACGAACCGCGCCGAGTCGCTGTCGGCGGCGGGCTCCCACAGCGGGTGTCCGGACGGCAGCGCGCGCTTGAGCAGCCGCTGGACGCTGCGCGCGGTGCGCACCGGGTCGTCGCCCGGATCCGCCAGCAGCTCGACCAGCTTCCGGCGCGACGCGTCGTCCAGCAGCGCCCACACCCCGGCCCAGCCTGCGTGCAGCGCGCGGAGCAGCTCGGTCAGCACCCCCGCACCTCCGTCCGCCCCGGCTCCGTTCTCCGACAATGTATCGTGCGGGCCGCCCCGGTGTAGCGTGCTCCGTGACAGAGGGGGAGCGAACGACCCGGCAGGGCACCCGAGGTGACGCCAGGTCACCTCGCGCCGCCGGTGCCACGGGTCCGGGAGGGGGACGGTGAGCAGTTCCGCGGCATACGGGTGGACGTACCGGGATCTGGAGGCCGAGCGGCAGCGCCGGTTGCGCGCCCAGCTGGCCGAGCAGGCGCAGCGGGCGGAGAACCTGCGGCGGGCGCAGATGCGCGCCCGGCTGGACGAACTGACCGAGCGGGCCGCCGAGTTGCGTGGCGAGGCCGGTCACCTGCGGCGCACCCACCGGGTCGCCGCGGTGCAGGTCGCCACGGTGACGGTGGCGGCCGGCGCGGACTCCGCCGAGCTGGCCCGGGCCGTGCAGCGCGCCACCGAGCAGAACGCCCGCGCCGAACGGGAGTTGGCGCAGGCCGTCGACCGGGCGTGGACGGCGCTGCTGGCCGACGCCGCCACCGCGCCCGCCCGCCCGGCCGCACCCCGCCGCCGCGGCGAGACGCCCGCCGAACAGGCCGCCGCGGCGCGCGCCGCCGCCGAGCAGCACCAGGCGGACGTCCGGGCCCGGGCGGTGGCCGAGGCGGAGGCACTGCTGGCTCGCGAGGCGGCCCGCTGCGACCCCGCCGACCTGCCGGAACTCGCCCTGCTGCGCCGCGAGTTGGACACCGCGCCGAGCGCCCAGTCGGTGCGCGCCGCGCACACCGACCTGATGGCCCGGGTGCAGGAGTCGGTGGAACGCCGCCGCCTCGCCGACCAACGCGCCGAACTGCGCGCCGGGCTCGTCCAGTTGGTGCAGGACGCGGAGCCCGCGGAACGCGACCGGCTGGTCGCCGCGCTGACCGAGACCGAGGACCCCGAGCCGCTGCGCGCCCAGGTCGCCCGGGCGGTGGCCGCGGCCGACGCCCGGCGCGACCGGGCGCAGGTCGCCGAGGCGCTGGCGGCGGCGCTGCGCGAGCAGGACTACCAGGTCGGCGAGGACTTCGCGGACCTGCTCGCCGACAGTGGCGAGGCCGTGGTGCCGTTCGACGCGCCCGGCGACGGTGGCGGCCCGGCCGAGGGCTACGGCCTGCGGGTGGTGCTCTCCCGGGACCGGGCCGCGCTGAGCACCGCCGTGGTGCGCGGACCGGGCGGCGCGCCGGCTGGCGAGCGCGACGAGGAGGTGCAGCGCTGGTTCTGCGACGCGCAGTTGCCCGCCATCGAGGACAGCGCCCGCGAGCACGGCGTGCAACTGGAGCGCACCTCGGCGATGCTGCCCGGGCTGATGGCCGCGCCCCGGCTGCCCGCGGAGTCCTGGCCGCGCGCCAGGCCCAAGCCCGTCAAGCGCCCCCACAAGCCCGCCGCCGACACCGTGACCCCGTATCCGCAGGAGCGCAGCCGTGAGCGCTGACCCCGCCGACGCGGCCGGGGCGGAGGAGGCCGAGCAGCGCCGCGCCGCCCTGCCGAGCTGGATCCGCGAGCTCGAACTCGCCCTCGCCGTCCACCCGCAGATCCTGTTCACCGGCAACGTCCGCGACCAGTACCTGCTGCCCGCCGACCTGCCGCACTGCCGCAGCCCGCGGCTGGCGCCGTTCGACCTGGCCGAGGTGGTCGACGCGGTCTGCCGGGCCCGTGGCTACGGCGCGCTGGCCGCCGTCGACCAGGTCACCGACCACATCGCGGTCCGCCTGCTGTCCGCCGCCCCGGACGAGATGCCGCCGGTGATCCGCGAGTTGGTGGCCGACGACGCCCGCGCCGCGCGCGCCCGGGAGGCCGGCGAGGAGGACGAGGAGCCCGCGCTGACCGACCGGCTGCGCGACGTCATGGTGGCCGCCGTCCGCCACCCCGGCCCGCCGGTCGGCCTGCTGGTGCCGTACGCCGCTCGGCTCGGCTCGGCCCGCGCCCCGGCGGCCGGGGAGGTGGCCCGGCTGTTCGCCGCGGTCGAAGAACTCGGCCACACCGCCCGGCCGGTGCGCCGCGGCGGCGCCCTCGGCGTGTACAACACGGTGTTCTGGGTGGTCGAGCGGCAGGAGGAACTGCCGATGGAGTTCCCGGTCGGCAGCCGCGCCGTCCGGGTGATCAGCGTCCCCGCGCCGCCGCACGACCAGCGGCTGGCCGCCGCCCGGCACGTGGTCGAGGTGGTGGCCTCCCGGCAGAGCGCCGAGCAGCGGCCGGACGCCGCCGAACGCGAGACCGCGGCCCGGGCGCTCGCCGACTCCTCGCACGGCATGGGCAGTTCCGAGGTGATGGCGATCGGCCGGATGGCCGTCGACCGCGGCCTGCCGGCGCACCGCCTGGAGGAGGCCGCCCGGCTGTACCGGGTCGGCGTCACCGACAACCCGTGGGCCACCGACGCGCTGCGCGAACGCATCCGGGACGGCGAGGAGTTCCTCAACGCCCGGGTGATCGGCCAGCCGCACGCGGTGCGCCGCACCCTGGAGATCTTCATGCGCTCCGCGTCCGGCCTGAGCGGCGCGCAGTCCTCCAGCTCGCCGAACCGGCCGCGCGGCACGCTGTTCCTGTCCGGCCCGACCGGCGTCGGCAAGACCGAACTCGCCAAGGGCATCGCCGAGATGATCCTCGGCAAGGACGCCAGGCCGATCCGCTTCGACATGAGCGAGTTCGCCGAGGAGCACGCCCGCGACCGGCTGATCGGCGCCCCGCCCGGCTACGTCGGCCACGACGCGGGCGGCGAACTCACCAACGCGGTGCGCGCCAGCCCGATGAGCGTGCTGCTCTTCGACGAGATCGACAAGGCCAACCCGCGGCTGTTCGACCTGTTCCTGCAGATCCTCGAGGACGGCCGGCTCACCGACGGCCGCGGCGCCACCGTCTACTTCACCGAGTGCGTGCTGATCTTCACCTCCAACCTCGGCGTCGCCGCCTCCGTGCAGCGCCCGGACGGCGCCCCCGGCCCGGCCGACGAACCGTCGGCGGACGGCGCCGAGCCGCCGGACAACCGCACCGGCCCGCGCCGCCGGCTCAGCCGGCACGACGACCCGACCGCGGTGCGCCTCGCCCTGCGGGACGCCTTCGACCTGTTCTTCAACGACCACATCAAGCGGCCCGAGCTGCGCAACCGCTTCGGCGACAACTTCATCCCGATGGACTTCATGCAGGAGAAGTGGGTGCCGCAGATCCTCGACAAGGCGATCGCCGCGGTGGCCGGCCGGATCCGCGAGGTGCACGGCGCCGAGCTGACCATCGGCGAGGACGCCTGGGAGGTGCTGCGGATGGAGGCCGGCGGCCGCCTCGACCACGGCGGGCGCGGCGTCCTCACCGCAGTGGAGTCCGCCCTGGTCAACCCGCTGTCCAGGGAGGTGTTCCGGAACCCGCCGCGGCGCGGCGAGCGGATCGAGGTGACCGCCGTCGAGGGCGACGGCGACGCCGACGGCTACACGGTCGAGGTGTCCCGTTGGCAAGGGTGAGCCAGGTCTCCGCCCCGGTCACCGCGCTCGGCCCGGGCCGGCGGCTCGGCGTGTGGTTCCAGGGCTGCACCCTGGCCTGCCCCGGCTGCATGTCCCGGCACACCTGGGAGCACGGCGCCGGACGGGAACTGACGGTCGAGCAGTTCACGACGCTGTGGCGGGACGCCCTCGCCGACGGCGTCGACGGACTGACCGTCAGCGGCGGCGAACCGCTGGAACAGCCCGCCGCGCTCGCCGACCTGCTCGCCGCCGCCGACCGCGAACGGCAGTCCGCCGGCGCCGAGGCCGACCTGCTGGTGTACACCGGCCGGGAACTCGCCGACGTCCGCGCCGACCCCGCCTGCGCCGCCGCGCTGGCCCGGGCCGACGCCGTGATCACCGGCCGCTACCTGGCCGGGCAGCCCACCGACCTGGTCTGGCGCGGCTCCGCCAACCAGCGGATCGTCCCGCTCACCGCGCTCGGCGAACGCCGCTACGCCCCGCACCTGGACCGGCGCACCGACCGGCCCGACCTGCAGGTCCGGGTCACCGACGGCGAACTGCGGATCATCGGCGTGCCCCGCCCCGGCGACCTCGGGCGGATCGAACGAGAGCTGCGCGAGCGCGGCGTGACGGTACGGGAGACCACATGGCGGCCCTGAGGTACCGCTGCCCGGTCGGCGAGGACGACTGTCCGGTCGGCGACGAGCCCGGCTACTGCCCCGAGCACCCGTTCGAGCGGCTGGAGGCGTACCAGCCGCGTACCGCCCCGGCCGCCGCCGACCCCGCCGGGCCGACGGACAGTCAGCCGACCCGCAAGGTGGTGCAGCAGCCCGCCGCGCCGCCCCGGCTCGCCCTGGTGTTCGCCGGCGCGATGCTGCCCCTGCACCCCGGGCGCAGCCTCGCCGTGGGCCGCGACGACCCGGACTGCGCCGCCGTCCCCGGCCTGGCCGGCCTCGACCAGCTCTCCCGGCACCACGCCCGGCTGCGCTGGATCGACGGCGTGCTGCACGTCGAGGACCTCGCCTCCACCAACGGCACCTTCCTGGACGGCCGCCCCGTCGAGGGCCCCACTCCGGTCGGACCCGGCTGCCGGCTGCGGTTCGCCCTGGACCTCGACGTCCAGCTGATCGAGATCGACGAATTCGGCTCCCCGCGCTGAGCGGGGCCCTGCGAAAAGGACCACACCGCGCGATGGCCGCCACACCCGAGCCGTCCGGCCCGCCCACCCGCAAGCAGGGCGGCGCCCAGGGCAGTCCGCCGACCCGCAAGCAGGGCGGCGGCCGACCCGGCAGCCCGCCCACCCGCAAGCAGCAGAGCGGCGGCGACGCCACCAGGGTGCAGCGCGCCGGGGGAGTCCCCGGCCCGCGCGAGTCGGACTTCCCCGCCGAGCTGACCGACCGTTACCTGCCGCGCGCCCAGGCCGGATCCGGCAGCGAGGGCACCGTCTGGCGGGCCGAGCGCACCGACGGCGGCGGCGACGTCGCGGTCAAGGTCGGCTGGGCCGGCGCCCCCGCCGACCAGGAACTGCTGGAACACCTGAGCGCCGCGGAGTACCGCCGCTACGTCCCGGAGATCGTCGAGCACGGCGAGGTGGTGCACCGCGGCGACGTACGCGCCTACCTGGTGATGGAGTACCTGCCGACCACCCTCGCCGCCCACCTCGCGGCGCTGCGCCCCGAGGGCGGGAACGTCCCCGAGCGGCAGGCCCGGCGGGTGGTCGAGGGCCTCACCGACCTGCTGGACTTCTGGCAGCACACCATCGAGCGCACCCCCGTCGACTTCAAGCCCGCCAACATCCTGGTCCGCACCCGGGCCGGCCGCCCCGAGTTCGTGGTCGCCGACTTCGGCGGCGTCCGCAAGCAGACGGCCAGTCAGACCTTCCCCACCGAACTCCAGGTCACCCCCGCCTACATGGCGCCCGAACAGGTCGCCGGCCGCAACGACGAGGCCGGCCCGTGGTGGGCGCTCGGCACCATCCTGTACGAGATGTACTCCGGCCGGACCCGCTACCAGCGCTCCGACGGCGGCCGGGTCAGCGAGAACGCGCAGCGCGAACGCCTGGTGCTGGACACCGAGGTGGAACTGCCCGGCATCACCGCCCCCCGGCAGGTCCTGCTGCTGTCCGGACTGCTCACCAAGGAGCCCGCCGACCGCTGGCGGGCCGCGCAGGTGCGCGCGTGGCTGGCCGGCGACAGCCCCCGGGTGGTGCGGCCCGCGGCCGGCCCGGCGACCCCCTCGCACCGGCCGATCAACTTCCGCGGCGAGGACTACCGCACGCCCGCGGAACTCGCCGAAGCCCTGCTCGCCCGCTCCGCGGAAGCCGCCGACTGGCTGGCCGGCGGCGCCGCCGCCCGCCTGGCGCGCTGGCTGGGCGAGGTCGGCGACAACGCCATCGACCTGCACCACCTGCAGGCGGTGGCCGACGCCCGCCCCGTCGACCGGAACCGCACCGCCTCGATCGCGCTGCTCGCCCTCGGCGCGGCCTTCGCCCCGCACGTCCGCCCGCAGTTCCGGGGCCGCCCGGTCGACGCCGACGGGCTGGCCGGGCTCGCCGCCGAGGACGACGCGCCGGTGACGGTCCGCGAGCTGATCGACCACGCCGTGCCCAACCTCGCCGCCCGCTACCACTGCGACCACCGCCGCTGCCCCGAGGACCGCTGCGCCCGGCTGCTGGCCTTCGACTCGCTGCCCGCGGTCCTCGACGAGGCGAGCCGGCTGGCCGCCCAGGCCGGACGGCCGTTCACCGCCGCCGACCGGGAGCGCGCGCTGCGGCTCGCCGTCCTGCTCACCGCCCGGCCCGAGGCCCGGACCGCGACGATCCGCCGGATCACCCCGCTGCCCGCCGCCCTCGCCCCGCTGCCCCGCGCCGCCCACCTCGCCGCGGCCACCGTCGCCGACACCGCCCGCCCGCTCGCCGACCTGGCCCGCCGCGCCGACCGCGACACCTTCCGCCGCCGCTGGCCCGCCCTGCGCCGCGCCGCCCTCACCGCCGACCCCGCCACCGTCGAGGGCCGCGCCGCCCTGGTCGCCGCCGACCTGCTGGGCGTCCACGCCGCCCGCCGACGCGGCGCCGGCCGGGGCCGTGCCAATGGCGCCTGGCGGGACATCCTGCGCGACGCCTGGCCGGGCGGCGCCGAAACCGGGGTGAACGGCGTCCTGCGGGCCCTGCCCCGCCGCCTGCCGACCGCCGCCGTGCTCACCTTCACCCTGGCGCTGTGGCTGTGGAACGGCGCGCTGCTGCGGATCGCCAAGGACCTGCTGGCCACCACCTCCGACGGCAAGCTGGTCGGCGAACGGATGGCCACCGCAGCGGAGTTGGCGTCCCGTCAACTCCCGCTGGTGCTGGGCGCCGCCCTCGTCGCCGCACTCGCCGTGGCCCTGTTCCCCGGCCAGGTCGGCCGGCGCTCCCTGCTGCTCGCCCACGCCGGCGCGGCCGTCGTCGGGGCCGGCGGCTGGGGCCCGCCGATGACCGTGCTGCGCAGCCCGGCCTGGCTCGCCGAGCGGGTCCACGTCCTCGGCACCGGCGCCGGCCACTGGTCGGGGTGGGTGGCGGTCGCCGCCGTCCCGGCCACCGTCTCGCTCAACCGACGGGTCGTCATCCGGCAACTCGCCCACGCCCACCGCACCGCGAACGGCGGCCGCGCCGTCCCCACCGCCGGCGCCCCCGCCCGCTGGCGCCACGGCCGCCGCGACCAGGTCGCGTTCGCGCTGGCCGCCACGCTCGCCCTGACCGCCCTGCTGTGGGCCGCGGTCGAGATCCGCCTCGCCGTCCACCACCCCGCGCCCGGCACCCCGTTGGACGGCGCCTCCTACCAGGCCGGATTCCTGCTGCTGCTCGCCGCCTGCTGCGCCCTGGCCGCCCTCGCCGGGGCTCCCGCCGCCCGCCGCGCCTTCGGCTGGCTCGCCGCCGGCACCCTGCTGCTCGGCGCGTGGCCGCCGCCTCTGGGCCCGCTGGAAGCCGTCCGCATCCCCGTCCTCGCCCCCTGGTTCCGCGCCCTCGCCGCCAACTGGGGCCACCAGACCTTCTGGGCGGCCCTCCTGCTCGCCCTGCCCTTCGCCTGCTACGCGGGCCGCTTCGCCCTGCGCCGGACCTGCGCATGACGGCGGCGGGGGGCCGGTCCGGCGACGGGGGAGGCAGGTGATGGCCGACGCCACCGTGCGGATGCTGCTCGACCAGGGGCGCGCGCACCTCGAAGCGCACGAGTACGACGGCGAACCAGCTGAACTCGACGCCGCGCTCCGGGTGCTGACGGACGCCACCGTGCGGCTGGCCGCCGTCGGCGGGCCCGCCTCTCCGGCGGAGCTCGCGGAGGCGCGGGCGCTGCTCGGGTTCGCCCGCGCGGCGCGGCACTGGCAGGTGCGCGAGCACCCCGAGTACCCGGCCGACCCCGCCGTCCAGGCCGCCGCGCTGGCCGAACGGGCCGAGGCGACCGACCTGTTGGGCCCGGCCGTCGCGCTGCTCGAACCCGGCGCCGCGGACCGCGACACCGCCGCCGCCCACCTCGGCCTGCTGCTGCACGCCCGGCACGAGGACGCCCGGGCGGACCGCGCCGACCCCGCCGCCCGGCCCGACGACCTCGACCGGGCGATCAGCGCGCTGTACACCGCACTCGGCCACCGCCCCGCCCACCAGGCCGAACCCGACCACCTCGACCCCGACACGCACGTCCTGCTGGTCGCCACCCTCGGCTGCGCCCTCGCCGACCGCTACGACCGCACCCCCGGCGCCGCCGAACTGCGCGCCGCGAGCGCCCAACTCGATTACGCGCTGGACCTCCTGACGGACCCGCGGGGCGAGCTCACGCTGGAGGTGCGCGAACGCCTCGCCGTCCTGCTGCTCGCCGACCCCGACTCCCCGGAGCAGCACGACCGGGCCGTCGAGCAGCTCGAACACGTCGCCGCCGACAGCGCACCCGACGACCCGCTGCGGCTGCGCGCGGCCCTGCGGCTGGCCGACCTCTACCGCGAGCGCGCCGCCGACGGACGCGCCCGCCCCGCCGACACCGACCGCCAGATCGACCGGCTGCGCGACCTGCGTCGCCTGCTGCCCGCCGAGGACCCGTACGGCGCGTCCGCCCGCTGGCTGCTCGCCAACCTCCTGACGCCGCGCGCCGGGCTGGAGGGGGCGACCATCAGGGCGCTGGTCGTCGAGGCCGAGGCGGCGCTGCGCGAGAACCTCGCCGCGCTGCCCGCCGACGACCCGCTGCGCCCGCCCTGCCACGCCGTGCTCGGCTCGCTGCTCACCGTCCTCAACCAGCGCGACCCGGCCGGCTACCCGATCGAGGACGGCGTCCACCACCTGGAGACCGCAGTGGGGACCATGGCCGAGGTCGACCACGGCATCCGCCGCGCCGACATCGCCAACCAGCTCGCCCACGCCACCCTGGTCGCGGGCCAGTACGGCACCGACCAGTCCCAGGTGACCCGCACCATCGAGCTGCTGCACGAACTCCGGCACAGCCCCACCGAGACCGCCGGGTTCAGCCAGCACGTGCACGCGTCGCTCGGCACCGCCTTCGGACAGCGCTTCACGCTGAGCAACTCGCCCCAGGACCTCGACGCGGCCATCCGCCACCAGACCGAGGCGTTCCGCGCCACCGCCCCCGACGACCTCAACCGCGCCGTCTACCTGCAGAACCTCGCCACCAGCCTGCACCAGCGCTACCAGGTCGGCGGCGACAAGCAGGACCTGGACGCCGCGCTGCGCTACTACGACGAAGTACTCGCACACGCCGCCGCGCAGCCCGCCGAGGGCACCGCCCAACTGCTGCGGGCCGAACTGCCCGCGATCCGCCGCTACCGGCTGATGCTGGGATTCCAACTGGCGCTGACCGCGAAGGACACCGCGGCGATGGGCCGCGCCGTCTCCGAACTCGAAACCCTCACCGAGGAGTTGGCGGCCGACGACCCGCTCCGTGAGCTCGCCCTCGGCGACTTCGGCGCCGCCATGCTGATCCACGCCATGAGCACCGGACGCGGCGAGCCCGCCGTCCGGGCGATCGGCATCATGGTGCAGGCCGCCGACCGCACACCGCCCGGCACCCTCTACAAGCCGCTGCTCACCATGCGGGCGGCCGGCGCGCTCTCCATGCTCGCCGTGCAGCCCACCTTCTCCGAGCACCGCGCCCAGGCCGCCCTCGACTACCTCGACGAGTTCCTGGCCGACGCCGACCGCGACAGCATGGAGGGGATCCGCGCCGCGCTGATGCGATCCGCGCTGCTGCGGGCCCGCTACCGGCACGCCCACCGGCGGGCTGACGGCGCCGAGGCGATCGGCTCCGCGACGGCCGTCCGGGAACGACTGCGGCACGGCGCCCCCACCGAGATCCTCGCCACCGTCAGCGGCCTGCTCGCCGACCTCCACCGCGAACGCCTCGCCCCCGGCGACCGCCGTACCGGCCGCGAACTCGGCCTCGCCGGCCTACGCGAGACGGCTGCCGCCGCGCTCCTCCAAGCCACCGCCGACCACGCCCTCGCCGTAGCCCGCGACGCCGCCGCCCGAGCACTGGAGATCGCCCGCTGGTGCCTCGACGACCACCAACTCGGCGAGGAGGAAGGCGAGCTGGCGGAGGGGCGACATGCCCTGCGGGCGGCAGAGGGGGGAGACGATCTGACGGGTCGTCGGCGGGCCGAGGGGGAGGGCGAGCTGGCGGAGGGGCGACATGGCCTGCGGGCGGCAGAGGGGGGAGACGATCTGACGGGTCGTCGGCGGGCCGAGGGGGAGGGCGAGCTGGCGGAGGGGCGACATGGCCTGCGGGCGGACG